>NZ_JBFRLG010000028.1:0-926 GCF_041469785.1 Vibrio sp. 10N.286.48.F5
ACGGTGACCAATGTTGAAGATGGTCAGGAAGTTTCCATCATTATCACCGATGTTGATGGCAAGTCAGAAAATTATACCGCGACAGTCACTGGTGGCGAATGGACTCTCACTGGTCAAGATTATTCAGCCTTTGCGGAAGGTACACTAACGGTAGAAGCAAGCGTTACGGACGTTGCAGGCAATACCGCCACTTCTAGCGATACCATCGTCAAAGATACGTTGGCGGACATCAGTGTGGATTTTGATGGTTTTGGTGATGAGTATTACAACTCTGCCGAGGTCAGTAATGGCGCATTAGTTGGCACGGTGACCAATGTTGAAGATGGCCAAGAAGCTTCAATCACTATCACTGATGTTGATGGTAAATCAGAAAATTATACCGCGATAGTTTCCGGTGGTGAATGGACATTAGTCGGCCAAGACTATTCGGGTTTTGCAGAAGGTATCTTGACTGTAGAAGCCACGGTTACAGACATTGCGGGCAATACAGCGACCTCCAGTGACACAGTTGTCAAAGATATGTTGGCGGACATCAGTGTCAATTTCGATGGTTTTGGTGACGAGTATTATAACTCCGCCGAGGTCAGTAATGGCGCATTAGTTGGTACGGTGACCAATGTTGAAGATGGTCAAGAAGTTTCAATCACTATCACTGATGTTGATGGCAAATCAGAAAATTATACCGCGATAGTTTCTGGTGGTGAATGGACATTAGTCGGCCAAGACTATTCGGGTTTTGCAGAAGGCATTTTAACCGTTGAAGCAAGTGTCACGGACGTTGCAGGCAATATTGCTACTTCTAGCGATACCATCGTCAAAGATACGTTGGCGGACATCAGTGTGGATTTTGATGGTTTTGGTGATGATTATTACAACTCTGCCGAGGTCAGTAATGGCGCATTAGTTGGCACGGTGACCAATGTTGA
>NZ_JBFRLG010000028.1:1675-107592 GCF_041469785.1 Vibrio sp. 10N.286.48.F5
ACGGTGACCAATGTTGAAGATGGTCAGGAAGTTTCCATCATTATCACCGATGTTGATGGCAAGTCAGAAAATTATACCGCGACAGTCACTGGTGGCGAATGGACTCTCACAGGTCAAGATTATTCAGCCTTCGCTGAAGGCACTTTAACGGTAGAAGCTACGGTTACCGACATTGCGGGCAATACAGCGACCTCCAGTGACACAATAGTCAAAGACACGCTGGTGGACATCAGCGTGGATTTTGATGGTTTTGGTGATGAGTATTACAACTCTGCCGAGGTCGGTAATGGCGCATTAGTTGGCACGGTGACCAATGTTGAAGATGGCCAAGAAGTTTCAATCACTATCACCGATGTTGATGGCAAGTCAGAAAATTATACCGCGACAGTTACTGGTGGTGAATGGACATTAGTCGGCCAAGATTATTCAGCCTTCGCTGAAGGCACCTTAACGGTAGAAGCTACGGTTACCGACATTGCGGGCAATACAGCGACCTCCAGTGACACAATAGTCAAAGATACGCTGGCAGACATCGATGTCGATTTTGATGGTTTTGGTGATGAGTATTACAACTCCGCCGAAGTGAGTAATGGCACTTTGGTCGGAACGGTGACCAATGTTGAAGATGGCCAAGAAGTTTCAATCACCATCACCGATGTTGATGGTAAGTCAGAAAGTTATACCGCGATAGTTTCTGGTGGCGAATGGACATTAGTCAGCCAAGACTATTCGGGTTTTGCTGAAGGTACGCTAACAGTAGAAGCAAGTGTTACAGACGTTGCGGGCAATACTGCTACTTCTAGCGATACCATCGTTAAAGATACGTTAGCGGACATCAGTGTCGATTTTGATGGTTTTGGTGATGAATATTACAACTCTGCCGAGGTGAGTAATGGCGCACTGGTCGGCACGGTGACCAATGTTGAAGACGGTCAAGAAGTTTCAATCACTATCACCGATGTTGATGGCAAGTCAGAAAATTATACCGCGACAGTGACTGGTGGCGAGTGGACTCTAACTGGCCAAGATTACTCTGCCTTCGCTGAAGGTACGCTAACAGTAGAAGCAAGCGTTACGGACATTGCCGGTAATACGACAACTTCTAGCGATACCATAGTCAAAGATACGTTAGCGGACATCAGTGTCGATTTTGATGGTTTTGGTGATGAGTATTACAACTCTGCCGAGGTCAGTAATGGCGCATTAGTTGGCACGGTGACCAATGTTGAAGATGGCCAAGAAGTTTCAATCACTATCACCGATGTTGATGGTAAGTCAGAAAGTTATACCGCGATAGTTTCTGGTGGCGAGTGGAGTCTCATTGGTCAAGATTATTCAGCCTTCGCTGACGGCACTTTAACGGTAGAAGCCACGGTTACCGACATTGCGGGCAATACAGCGACCTCCAGTGACACAATAGTCAAAGACACGCTGGCGGACATCAGTGTCGATTTCGATGGTTTTGGTGACGAGTATTACAACTCTGCCGAGGTCAGTAATGGCGCTTTAGTTGGCACGGTTGAGGATGTTGAAGACGGTCAAACGATCACTATTACCCTTACCGATAGCCTTAATGTCTCCCAAGTTTATACGACCACAGTAGTTGGCGGAAATTGGACGCTGACAGGTCAAGACTATTCGGGGTTTGCAGAAGGAATCTTAACCGTAGAGGCTAGCGTTACGGATGTTGCGGGCAATACTGTTACTTCTAGCGATATAATCGTTAAGGATACTCTGGCAAGTATCACAGCAAAATTCGATGATGCCGACAACATACTCAACACTGAAGAGGTTCAATCTGTTCGTCTACAAGGTGTTGTTCAAAATGTAGAAAATGGACAGCCTATTACCGTCACAGTTTCGGATAGCAATAATCAGTCTATCACGTTACAAACCGTAGTTGTTGCAGGGGCTTGGAGCATCGATGATGTCGATCTGTCTGCATTTGCGGATGGTAACATTACCGTAGAAGCAGTTACCGTTGATATTGCAGGTAATGAAACAACGGGCACAGACTCGACAGGACAAATTAATACCGTACCGCCTGTTATTGATATTGATACCTTGTCTGGTTTCAACATCTTGGATTTCCGTAGCGGCGATTTAACCACCATGCAGGGGACAACCGATGTCTCCGAAGGCTTACCTGTTTACATCGAGATCAATGATGGTACTCAAACGCTGACTTTTGTTGGAATCGTGGATGCGTCAGGTGGCTGGCTAGTCGAGAATATTGATGTCTCTAGCTTAGACCCATCTACTGAGTGGATTATAGATGCGAGAGTGGCCAATTCGATTGGCAATGAAGTCAGCGATGACATGCCAAGTATTATACTGCCAGGTTCAGTCTCATTTTCTGAAAGCACGGTCGGGATCTTCGGAGATCAAACCCAAGTTGCTGACATCAATATTCAGTTTGCTGACGAGTTTGCTTTTAGTGCAAACCAAGTCTCTGCCGAGGGAGTGACGTCTCAAGGTCAATCTATCGCTATTGCATTAGAGTCTGACGGCCAAGTGCTCAAAGCAACACGAACCGATGGAACACTGGTTTTCGAAGCTAAGATTGTTGGAGATACCGTTGAGATCACCTTTTACCAAGCGGTTGACCAACAAGCTGGTGAAGAGTTACTTCAAACGGCGATCATTATCGAAGGTCTTCAGATTGATGACGATGGAACCACTGAGCTCGTTTTAGGCGAATTACCGATCACGATTCTAGATTCCGAACCTTTGCTGTTCGGCGAGTCTTACTCGATGGTTGAAGGTGAAATATCGTCAGGCAACGTTCTTAGCAATGACATTGACCTTGATACTGCTCTAACCATTAGTAGCGTCGAAGTTGGTGGAGTCAGCAAGGACATTTCAGGTGCAACTCCTGCGGTGTTCAATACCGGGGATGGTGTATTGACCGTATTTGCCAATGGCCAGTGGACCTTTGAAGCAAATCGAAATCTAGATCATAACCAAGACCATACCGTTATCTTCAATTACGTTGCCGCTGACTCTAGTGGTGATTTTGGCTCTGCAACGGCGACCATTGATATCACTGATGGTGCGGCAGGACAGATATTGGATGATTCGAAAACGGTGACGGAAGTCGACGTTACCTCCGGTTCGCAAACCATCAATGCTCAATTTACTATATTAGGTGGTTCGGATAACCCAGACCCAGATTCTATACAATTTAGCCCTGAGACTGTCGCGCAACTAGAAGTATTAGGTATCACTTCGGGAGGCGACGCTACAGCACTTACTTATACTCTCAGCGCAGATGGTCTCATTATTACAGCTAAGCAAGGTGATGATGATGTGTTCTCGTTTTCAATGACGACAACGGTCGACGGGAACAATGTACTTGCCGATATTGTATTAGTGATTGAACGCCCACTCGATCATGTTATCACCAGCGATTTACTCACGATTCCGTTGAATATTATTGGTACAGATACTGATGGCACTGCTTTAGAAAACGGCCAAATATCATGGGTGATAGAAGACGGTAATGATCCGAGTTTAGTTCTTGATTCAAATGCTTCAGTCAACGAGTCTGATTTAAGCAATGCTCCTGTCGGTGAAGTCAGTAGCACCGGAACCTTCAGTATCGGGATTGGCAGTGATTACTTAGACAGTGTGTTCTTTGATCTAGCAGATCAACCTCAGCTCTTCAGCGGCGGTGAACAGATTTATTACACTGTTTCTGAGGATGGAACATTATTGACTGGCTACGCCGGACCAGTAGTGGGTGGCGATGTTGCCTTTACTGTGAGTTTTGCCGCGCCCGCATCCGGTGATGTAGACAGCAGTGTGGATTATGTCTTCACTCTTTATAAAGGCTTAGATCAAACCAATGGTACGGATTCTCTTCCTTTTACCGTTACTGCTCGCGATTCAGATAATGATGAAACCAAACTAGACCTTAACATCTCTATTACTGACGGTGGTGAACCGTTTATTGGAAGTGGAACTGTTGAACTATCTGAAACCCCTATCGCCAATACGACACCAGATAGTGTAAAACAAAGCGCAGTGGTAAATTTGGATATCACGGCATCGCATGATCCTATCGTTTATCTTGGTATTGATGTGACAAACGGTCAGGCGGTTTTAGATGGTGATGGGGAAGCCGTTACTCATAATGGTGAAGCTTTAACTTGGAGAGACAATGGTGACGGCAGTTTCGATGCGATATTAAGTAATGGCGATGTCATTATGCAGATTCGTCTGCCATCTGATTATTTCTTAGAAGCTAATATCTCAGGTACCGTTGCCGTTGAGATTGATTTATATCGCTCTATTGATCATGGTGCTGGGTTAAAAGATACCGAATTGAGCATACCGGCCACGGTTGTCGTTATTGATTCAGATGGTTCGCGTTCCACCCAAAAATCAGACATTAAAATATACGATGGTAAGGATCCTGCATTCTCGATTGTAGGCAGCATATCTGTCGATGAAGATGGACTCATTGGTGACAACGAACAAACTGGGACTGAAGAACCAAGCCCATCGATCGCTATTATCCAAGGCTCGGACGATATCGCATCAGTTTCAGTTAATACCGATGCTTTTGACGCATTAGCTTATACCAGTGGTGGGCAAGCCATTTCATTGCAGGCAGTGAATGCCGATGGTTGGTATTACGCTCAAGATACGTCGGGTAACGATATCTTCCGAATTCGTTTTAACAACGATGGCACAACAGAGTTCAATCTATATGCGCCGCTTGATCATGCTACGGGTGATGGTGAAAATAATCTTGCTGTGAATTTTGAATTGGTCGTTACTGATGCCGATGGTGATAGTTCTGATCCGGCTATTTATGTTGTTAATGTTACGGATGCAGTGCCAACTTCTCGTTCTGGTTCCATTGAAATGGTGGAAGGCGATAATCTCAGCGGACAGTTCTTAACAGAAGAATTTGCTGGTGCGGATGGCGCCGTCATTGTTAGTTTTGACTATCGCGGTGATACCTACACTTTTACCGATGTAATTACGTCAATCGAGATTGATCTCATTAATGATTTTGATAATAGCGTCTACGGTCAGTTTACGCTTAACTCTGATGGCAGCTACCAACTGACTACTAATGCCAATGTATCAACTGACCCTACCGATCCTCGATTAATCGATGACATTGATTATTTGGTTCGCGATGCCGATGGTGATGAGGTCACGAGTACTGCTGAGCTTATTCTGGATGATAACGAAGGTTTTATTCGTTATGAAGATTCTGAAACCACAGAAGACAATGACGCGATTATCGTTGTAAGTGTGGCAACCGGCGATGTCGACCAAAGCGAAACCGTTACTACTATCGAGTTCTCAGAAGCATCGCTAAACGGTGGTAGCTTGTACCTTGATGGGGTGTTGCTTCAAGTTGTAGACGGCAAGGTCACCTTGTCTGGAAGTCAATTGGCAGCGATTGATAGTCAGTTTACCGGCCCGAATGGCCAGTTGACTTATCGACCAGCACTTCATGAATCCAATACCACCTCAACGGTTATCCTAGCGATCAACGCAATCATTAGCACTGATACGGATCCTAAAGAACTGACGGCTGATGTTGCAGTGTCTGTTTTACCGGTGGCTGATGCACCGGATTGGTCGGCTTCCGTATTCTCCTATCATTCAGTAGAAGATGACTCAGACCCAGTCAGTTTGGACATAACAGCTCAGCTGGTGGATCAAGATACGTCAGAAACATTGAGCTACCAGATTAGTGGGATTCCTGACGGCTTGAATTTGACGTTAAATGGCAACGCAGTCAAAGAAGGGAAATCTTACACACAGGCTCAGATTGATAAAATGGAAATCAGGGCTGACGACAACCTAGCGGGTCGCTTTGAGTTTGAGATTACTGCGGTTGCAACAGAGTCTGGCAATTCATTCGCTGACCCAGATGATAAAACGGCAAGTATTGTACATACCGTTACTGTCGATATTTCACCTGATGCTGATACTCCTCATGTGTCTGTTAAAGACTACAAGGGACTAGAGGATGAAGCTATTTACCTCAAAGACGTTATTGAAGGCGCTTTGGCGGACACCGATGGTTCTGAATCGTTAAGTTATATTATCCAAGTTCAAGATGGCTGGTCTGTTGAAGGTGATGGTACCGCAAAGATAGGCAATAATTCCTATTCAGTCACTGCCGAAGCTATCGCCAATGGTGTTGCTTATATTCAGCCTAAAGAAGACATCAGTTCCTTTACTGAAGATCTGTCAATAGACGTAACAGCAATAGCGACTGAGTCGACGATCGATTCACTTATTCCTATCAATGGGCAAGCGTCAAGTGATACAAAAACCATCAATATCTTTTTGAAAGGTGTTGTGGATGAACCTATCGCGGTAGACGGTGGTAATGGTCATTGGCAATACGACAGTGACAGTAAAGTCATCAGCAACCAATCGGTCTTGAATGAAGATGGGTTAATACAGCTCGACTTCCTCATACAAACGACGGATGACGATGCTTCAGAAGAGATCAACATACTGCTTACTAACATTCCTGAAGGCACTTTGCTGGTGGATGCGTTGGGTGAACCAGTATCGCTGACGATTGCGTATGTTGATGATGTGACAGGGCCCGTATTCCAAGTCTCTAACGCTCAACTGGATGATCTGTATCTCAAGCCAGTTCTTGATTTTAGTGGTGAATTAGAACTCACCGTTATTGCTATCTCAACTGAGCCCGATGGTGATTCGGGCGAGTTTCCTATGACACTTAAAGTAGAGCTAGCGCCGGTCGTTGATCAAGAAGACGGTCAAGTGGTCAGTACTCAAGGCATCGAAGACAGTCAAATCGGCCTGAACCTTGAACCTTCAGTGAATCAGGATATTGATGGCAGCGAATCCTTGACGGGATATGTCATTGATAGCCTACCTGCAGATCTCACTCTTTATTTTGATGGGAGTGTTATTCAGGTCCCAGCTTCAGGCTTAGATTTGGATACTCTACTGGACTCAACAACGCCAACGCTTTCGGATCTTCTAAGCAGCGGCAGGCTGTCTGTTACAGCGACAGAAGATTTAAGCGGAACATTCTCAATTCCTATCACCTATGAAGTCGCGGATACCTCTCCAACTGGTGCAACGGATATTAAAGATATTACTGGTTCTATTAGCGTGACTGTAGATGCTCGTGTCGAGCTAGATACTCGATTAGAAGGCTCTACAGAGCTGTTACAGAGTACAGACGGCTCGCCTGTTGATATCTCTAACGCCGTGACGTTCGTCGACGCGGATATCGATGGGTCAGAGTACCTCGATTATATTTTGATCGAGATTCCCGACGGCTATTCGTTGATTGTTGAGCACCCTAATGGTGCCGCTCAAGATAGCTCTGGGAATTGGATCATATCTGCGGATGGGTTAACGAGTGACTCTTTCCAAGAACTCGCAGCGTACATTTTAGATAATGCGACGATTTCCAGCCCAAGTGATACTCCGGTACTGGATATTGTGGTTCGTGCTCGTGTGATTGATGGTGATGATGCGAGATATATTGATGCGACTTTCCCGCTGCAAATTACTGGTCATGACGGCGGTGGCGGTTCTTGTGACCCTGTTGGCCCACCAAGCCCGATTCAACCCGATGGCGAAATTAAAACACCTGAAGGGGAAGATATTGATCTCACTGGCTTGCTAAACACCGATGTTGGCAGTGATCCAGACAATGAAATCTCTTTCTATATTCCTGCCGATTCACTTCCTGAAGGCGTTGAGATCTCCGGTGATGGTGTGATTGCTGAATACGATGCTTCTGGTGAGATCGTCGGTTATTCAATCACTGCCGATGGCCTCTCGAAATTGACGTTAACTGGATTGGACGAAGACTTCGCTGGGTGTATTGATTTCACGATAGAGACGATTGAAACCTCGCCGTGTAATGGTGAGACTGTAACGACAGCTCAAACTATTAGTATTCAAGTCTTGCCTGTTGTGGATGACATCACCGTTGCCACGGATTCGACAACGATTCAAGAAGACATCGCCACGGATCTTAATCTTGAGCTTGTTCTTGGAGATAGCGTTGAAGACGGTCAGTTAATCACGGGTGAAGGCAATAGTGCTACTGGCAAGGAGACAGTTAACTCTCTGACCATCACAGTATCAAATGGTGTAACACTATCGGAGAGTCCTGCTGATACTGGCTTGTTAGTTGATAATGGCAATGGTACTTGGACGGTAACGGATCCTAGCCGCTTGAGTGATGTGTTAGTTACGCCACCTGAGCATTACAGTGGTGAAATTACCCTCACTGTGACAGCAAATATTACCGATGAAGCGGATTGCGTGACAGAAACGGATACGCAAGATAAAACGACGGTCGTGACTATTACTGTTGAGCCAGTCGCTGATGCGGCGAACTTGATAACAGAGGATATTATCGGAGATGAAGATAATTACATTTCGTTGTCATCACTTAGCGCAGAGCTGATTGACCAAGATGGTTCTGAAAACATGTCGCTTTCGTTGAAGGGAGTTCCTGAAGGCGCAGTTGTCGCGATTAAAATCGGAGACAACTATGAGTTGGTTCCAAACAATGGTGCTGATGGCGGTACCTTCGATGGAAACCCTACCTATGAGTGGCAGTTAGATCCAAGTCAGTTATCTAATCTAGTCATTCTGCCACCAAGAGACTTTAGTGGTGACATTAATCTGTCTCTAGAGGCGATTACTCAAGAAATTGGTACGACGGATATCCGTTATACACAATCTGAATTTACTGTAGGTGTTAACCCTATAGGTGACAAAGTTGAGTTCTTCGATTTACCTGAACAGCTCACTGGAAGTGAAGATGATGGCATCGTGATTCCTCTTGATGCCAATAGCTTTGAAACTAACAGTGATGAGTTTTTAGCAATTACGGTAACAGTGAATGGAACTTCGGACCCATCAGGGTTAGTTGGGTTAGACCGAATTCGAATTGGATCAGAAACCAGTTCTTTCACCAGTGTTGGTGGCATCATACAGGCGACGATCCTCGTTAAAGCAAGTTCTGTTGATGAGCTCGAATTCTTTGCAGGCGATGCGTTTGGTAACCTCGATATTACGATTACCGGCCGAACGGTTGATCAAAATACGGTACTCGGTGAGTTAGTGGTCGACACGGGTGACCCGAGCTCGCAAGACATGACGCTTATTATCACACCAGAGCCTGATGCACCGTTATTGAGCGTTGAATATTCTTCGATCGTGGCAGAAGCAAGTGGCACGATTCCTCTTGGTTTAGACCTTTCTCTTGTAAACCCTGCTGATTCAGAAGTGGGCTTCATTACAATTCATGATATTCCCGCAGGTTTGACGTTCTCACACGGCTCTATGGTCGATGGTCAATATGTGGTGGACTTGGCAGATGTGCCTAACCTAGCGATTACCGGGGGCTACAACAGTGGTGATCAATTTGACCTAACGATAGAGCCGTCTGCAGAGATAGGCAATAACCAAGCGGTCGGGTTACCCCAAACCGTATCGATTGAGTTTGTCGCTGAAGGGGATTCTACGATTACCGCGACAGATGATAACGATCTGTTGATTGGCGGTACAGGCTCTGACAATTTTGTGTTCGCATCTTCAGGCTTAGGGAGTGCAGAAGCACCAAGCTACGATGTGATTCAAGATTTTGATGCGTCTCCAGACACTGATGCAATTGACCTCTCGGGTATTTTGGGAAGCCTAGGGCTTAATACAGGGCTAGGGGCAACACAATATCTAGATTTAGAAGAATCTGGTGAAGGTGTGACCATTTCTATTAAACCTAATGGTGACGAAGACGTTCAACAAAACATCTTGCTAGCTGATGTCACGTACGACGATCTGTATCAAGGTGACAGTAGCAGTGCATTAGAAGCACAAATTTTACAAAAAATGATAGAAGACAATAATTTAACGCTGTAAGTTAGATGTACAGTCTATAAAAGGAAGTTTAGATTGGTAGAACAAAAAGACAGCTGGCTAGCTTGTGTTGAGTGGTTGTGTGAGCATTTTAATGTTCGCAGTCACCCTTCCAAAATAGTGTCTGGCCTACCTTTAAATGAAGGCAGGCTCAATGAATCCCTTTTTCCAAGAGCGATTGAGAAATCGGGGTTAACGCTGAGCCACGTTAAAAAAGAATTATTGAATCAATGTCAGTTCCCTGTTGTTGCTGTTGAGTCCGCGACAGGGTCTCCTCTTGTCGTAACCCAAAGCTCCGTTGGCGACTTTCAAGTATTGAATTGTGAATCCAACTTAAGCCAACAAATTCTCCTTAAAGACTTAGTCATTAAAGTGGATGCATTTGTTTGGCAAGTGGGTGCTCAAGCGCTTGATGACGCCCGTGTTCAGGCACATGAGCGCAATGACAGTAAATCCAACACCCGTTGGTTGTGGCGGGTGGTCAAAGAAGTGAAGCCTTGGTATCGCGATCTGTTTATCGCTTCGTTCTTGATCAACGTGCTTGCGCTAGTGGTTCCGTTATTTACCATGAATGTGTACGACCGTGTTGTGCCAAACCAAGCGTTTAACACGCTTTGGGTATTAGCAGCAGGTGTTGGTATCGTTGTTATTTTTGATTGGGTATTGAGAAGCTCACGAAGCTCTGTGACTGATATGGCTGGGCGCTATATTGATAACAAGTTGTCTTCTCAGCTGTTCTCGAAAGTCCTTGGTATGAAGCTCGAAAATCGACCTCAATCGGTAGGCGCATTTGCCAGACAGCTTCAAGACTTCGATAGCGTGAAAGATTTCTTCACTTCTATCTCGTTAGTCACTTTAGTCGATCTGCCATTCACTTTGTTATTCCTACTGCTTATCGGCTGGCTCGGTGGCGCAATGATGTTCATACCTGTCGCGATCATGCTTGTTTTGATTGTGCTGAGCATCGCGATGAAAGGCAAGGTCGAGAAAACATTCGATGAAACCGCACGTCTCTCGACACAAAGACAAGCCCAGCTGTTTGATTGCTTAACAACTCTTCCGGATATCAAGCAAAACAATGCTGAGGGTATTACCCAGAAGCGTTGGGAACAGACGATTTCGTCGCTCTCTCAATGGCAGACTCAATCTCGTCATTACTCCAATATCGTGACGCACTCTATTCAGTCCAGTCAGCAGATCGTTACCATCACTCTGATCATCTTCGGCGTGTATCAGATCTCTGAAGGCTTGCTGAGTATGGGTGGTTTGATAGCCGTTGTGATGTTGAGTGGGCGCGCTGCAAGTTCGGTGAACCAGCTTTCTCTTCTATTGCTGAGGTTCCAGCAAACACGTTCGGCCGTTGAAGGGCTGAATCAGATTATGGAGCTACCTCAGGAAGAGTCCAAACACCAAGTTATCGACAAAGGAGACTTTGATGGTGGGGTTAGGTTAGATGAAGTGACGTTTACTTATCCAGAGACTCAAAGCCCTGCATTAAAGGAGATTTCCCTAGAGATCAAACCGGGTGAGCGAGTTGGTCTTGTCGGTGCGGCAGGCGCGGGTAAAACAACTCTACTATCGATTGTTGCGCGCCAGTATTTGCCAACAACAGGACAAGCTTTCTATCAAGAAATCGATGGGCAATTATGGCCAACCAGTGTCTTGCGCAGTGGCATGGGTTGGGTAGGGCAAACCACTAATCTTATTTTTGGCAGTGTTTACGACAACGTTACGCTTGGTGCGACCAACGTTGATGAAGAAAAGCTAAGACAAGCTCTTCAACAGTCGGGTTTGAATGGTTACATGGGGCGCCTAAGCAATGGCCTTGAAACACCTGTCGGTGAGGGTGGTCGGTTACTTTCTGGTGGTCAGCGTCAAGCCGTTGCCATCGCGAGAGCTCTGTATCGTTGTCCAAAGTTGTTGATTATGGATGAGCCAACCAGTGCATTAGATAGTCAAGCTGAGATTCAATTCTTCAATGCGCTGCAAAGTATGCCGAGAGAAACCTCAATGCTAATCAGCTCCCATAAGTCTTCATTCTTGATGATGTGTGATCGAGTGATTGTATTGGATAAAGGTCAAATCGTGGCAGAAGGTGAACCTAAAGAAATTCTCTCTTTACAGAAGAAAAGTGTACCTAAAGGTACGAGCCGGTTTAAGACGGTATCTGTGGTGAAGGGAGGTCGTCATGAGTAATGATATTCAATGGACCAACAACCACTTA
This sequence comes from Vibrio sp. 10N.286.48.F5, assembly GCF_041469785.1. NCBI lineage: Bacteria > Pseudomonadati > Pseudomonadota > Gammaproteobacteria > Vibrionales > Vibrionaceae > Vibrio > Vibrio sp. 10N.286.48.F5. The sequence goes on from NZ_JBFRLG010000028.1 coordinate 13,800, forward strand.
GCATTCCGCTCTCGAAAGCTGATTTGGTTGAGTGCTCTACTCATTGTATCAATTATCGGTTGGGCTACGTGGGCAACATTAGAAGAAGTCGTGATCGGTGAAGGTAAAGTCGTTCCAAGTCTTTCGGTGCAAACCATTCAGAGCTTAGAAGGTGGACTGGTTCAAGAGATCATGGTGCGACAAGGCCAATCTGTAGTGAAGGGGCAACCTCTAGCTAAGTTAGAAGACACACGTTTTAAGGCGGCGTTTTTAGAGTCGGCTCAACAAGCGGATACCTTGCTTGCTCAGCAATTAAGATTAAAGGCTGAGCTGTCGACGGTCGTTTTAAATAACGATGCGAAAGAGTGGTATGAGCGAGTGGTCTTGGTGCCTCAAGATATTGCGGTTGATGTATCAAGCCACCCTGCGTTAATGAATGCCAAGGCGAACTACCGAGAACGTTTAGGACAGTTGAAGTCTGAACTGGAAGAGGCGGCACTTCGTATCGAGCAACAAGACCAAGCTCGTGTCGATACGTTTAACAATATCCAGACTCTTGAAAGCAGCCTCGAGATTGTGATTCGTGAGCGCAACATGCTGAAAGACGTGGTAGCGAGCGGTGCTGTTGCGGAAGTTGAGCTGCTTAAACTCAACCGTGATGTAGTCAAACTCAAAGGTGATATTGCTAGCTCAAAAGTAGCAGCGCAGAAGCAGATAGCTGCCTACTCAGAGTCGATAGCGGATCATCGAAGTATCGCTTTAGATTTTCGTACCAAAGTGCAAGGCCAGTTGAATGAAGTGGCGAGCAAGATAGCGCAGCTGAACGAAAGCCAGCAGGCGATTGCCGACCAACTCAAGCGTACTGAAATTGTCGCGCCCGTTGATGGCACAGTCAAAGAGATCTTTGTGCGTACCATTGGTGGTGTAGTTCGTCCCGGCGAGCCGATCATTGAGATCATTCCATCAAACAGTGACCTGATTGTTGAAGCGAGAATCTCTCCGCAAGATATCGCATTTGTTCATACGGGATTGGGTGCAACAGTCAAATTCACGGCCTATGATTTTGTCATTTATGGCGGACTTAAAGGCGAGGTGATTTATGTCAGTGCCGACGCCTTACAAACGGAAGACGGCAACGCCTATTATCGCGCCCATATTCAGTTAAACGAAGACCAACAACAAAATTCTGCCTTTAGCATTATCCCGGGGATGCAAGTCGCAGTTGATATATTGACCGGAGAAAAAACAGTATTGAGTTATTGGTTAAAACCTATTTTACGAGCTAAGGAAAACTCACTTCGCGAACGATGAAGTGGGTTAAAGCATAAATATAAAAGGAAGTGTAATGCATTCAAAATTCTTACTCTCTTCTTGCTTGCTAATGAGTGGGCTGTCTCAAGCAGCTTCATTAGAAGAGTCCGTGGCCTTTGCCATCGACTATAGCCCAGAGATATTGGCGCAATACTCCCGATACCAATCGGTGGTCAGAGACGGAGACGCGGCGAGTGGTTTGTATATGCCGCAAGTGAACTTGTACGCGGCAGCAGGTTATGAAGAAACGCGCTACAACAGTGGTAGCAAACTTGATACCGATGATCGAGGCCTAACGAGAACGGAAATTGGCGTTAAAGTATCCCAGTTACTATTTGATGGTTTTAAAACCACATCGAATGTCGATCGACTGACGTTCGAAGCAGAAGCTGAGCGTCTAACTCTGATTTCGCGAGCTGAAAACGTATCGTTAGATGTGGTGAGAAATTACCTCGATATCCTAAAAGCAGAGACGCTACTTGAATTGTCTAAGCGTAATGTAAAAGAGCACCAAGAGATCTATCAAGATATCCAAGATAAAAAGAGCAAAGGCTTGAGTAGCAACTCGGATCTGGCTCAAATCTCCGCCCGTGTCGCGACCGCGCAGTCTTCACTTATCGCCGCTCAGAACAACCTGTTTGATTTGCAAACTCAGTATCTACGCTTGGTTGGCAAACCTGCGGTGAACTTGGTTTACCCCCGGTTTGATTACGCTCTATTACCAAGCTCAGCACAGGTCGCACTTGAACAAGCTGTCGAGAATCACCCTGAAATCAAAGCCTCTTTGCTTGATATCGACGCGGCTCGTAAAGAGATGCGCCGCGAGAAAGGGGATTACTACCCAGAACTAAAACTTGAGCTTCATGCCAATAAGAATGACAACGTATCTAACCCGCCAGGCGGTGTCGATGAAGATGCACGTATCATGTTGACGATGGATTATGACCTGTTTAATGGCTTCTCTACCGACTCCAGGGTTGAATCGTCAGCTTGGCGAGTGGAAGAGGCAAGGGCGATCCGATTACGAACAGAGCGTGAGGTTCGAGAAGGTACACAACTGGCTTGGAACGCTTACAAAATGCTTGAGCAGCAAAAATCCTTACTTCAACAGAATGTTGATGCAGCGAAAATTGCAGAGCTTGGCTATATCCAGCAATTCAATGTTGGCAGACGAAGCCTTCTTGATGTACTGGATGCAAAAGTAGAAGTGTTTTTGGCTCGAAGAAACTTCATCAGCACTGAATATGATCAAACGTTAGCGGCTTATCGAGTGTTAAATGCGATGGGTATGTTGACGTATGCGTTGAGGATTGAACATCCAGAAGAGTGGCAAGGGGAGAATAAGTAATGAGATATTTTAAACTAGCGCTACTTAGCTCTATCTTGCTAATGGGATGTGCAGAAACGCCTGATACGACAATGACACGCCACCAAATTGATGACTTAGCGGATAATGACCGAGATGGTGTGATTAACCAGCGAGATCTATGTGCCGATACGCCAGAAGGTGTAACGGTAGACATTAAAGGGTGTGCCAATTGGAAAATTGTCGAAGACGTTGAAGTATTAAGTGTGGCATTTGATTTTGATAAGTATGACCTTAAACCTGATCATACCGCTGTATTAAATGAGTTGGTGCGTTTACTAGGAGAGCAGCCTGATGCTTCGGTTACCTTGGTCGGAGATACCAGTGCTGAAGGTACAAACGTGTATAACAAAGCATTGGCCAAGAAAAGAACGGGCGTGATTCGAGACGCATTGATTGATAGAGGCATCAATGGTGAGCGAATCTTTGAACAAGAGTTTACTCAGATAACCAGCTTAACTCAGCATCTTCACAAGCGTAAGCGTAGAACGATCGCGGTGATTAAAACAGAAAGCATGGAAGTGAACCCATCTTGGAACATCTTCACTTCAGAAATGCAGCTCGATAGTAATAGCGATGTTGAGTCTAAAACGTCGATTGATCCAGTAGGAGGCCAGTAATGAAATGTCTAGCTAATAAATCGGGCTTGCTGCTTGCTGCTGTACCTGCGTTGTTCTCTGTATCGACATTTGCGAATGATGCCAGTGACATTGGTTTGGTCGCGATTGAGCCGAATATGCAGGGGCTTGTAGAAGATCTGCTTAAGAGCCAAGAGATCGACTTAGAAATCTTGTTGAGTGACAGCGTCCCAGAACAGATGATCATGCAGCGCTCGCGTGTTGGTATCACTTCCAAAAAGTGGACTGACAAAGAGATGGCTAGGTTTGATATGCGTTACGGTTATAGGCCAACAGAGCTGATGTTTACCGCTGACGTGATTGCGATTCTAGCCAATGAAAATAACCCTGCGACATCAATCACCGTCGCTGAATTAATTGATGTGTTTGGTTGTTCTAACGATCCTAAACATCCAAAATGGTCAGCAAGTAGTGATATTCGTAACGGTGAAAGCCTAGATACTCATATGTTGCCCTTTGCCATTGATCACAACCTGAAAGGCCATACTACCTTTTCAAGTTGGGTCGAATGTGGAACAGAAGGAGAATATGCCCATACTCAGTTCTTAGCGGATTTACCTGATCTGATTAATAAGATTGAAGACGAAGATGCCGCCATTGGTTACACCGTTTACTCAGATCAGATCTCTGATGTGAAATGGTTGAGCGTGGTTGATAACCTAGGTGTGAACTACGACCTAAACAAAGAAACGATCCTCTCTGGTCGTTACCCGTTAGCAACGGTTTATTACATGTACTTGAATATTCCAGCGCATCGCAAAGGCTTTACGGAACAAGAGGAGTTCTTTGTTGGGCTTACCTTGTCACAAGATCATCAAGTCGTTTTGAACCAATACGGCTTCATCAGCTTGCCGCCAGAAGCTATTCAACGTAACAAAGTCAGATTGTCGCTTGAAGAGCCTGCTATTGAAGGTGGCTACAAGTAATGGGTATGTCATGTTGTAACTGTTGTGGGAGAGTGATATTCTCTCTTTCGTAATGGTTCTCAACGTGACGGATTACGTTATTCGGTGATGAAATTATCTAGCGGGCATGTATGCCCGTTTTTTTTCGCCTAAAATTTGCGACTCGAGCAGTTGTTTGTCGTTTGGTCACGTATAATGGACACTTCATATAGCGCTAAATAAGCCCAGTCGATGAAAATCTTTCAAGTTCTAATCTTGCCTCTAATGCTGTCCCTCAATGCTATTTCATTTTCAGCGCAAGCAACCGAAAGCTGGTGGCTAAGAACAGTATTTAACAGCAGCCCAAGTCTGCCGAATTCTCAAAACTATATTAATGATATCGAGTTGATGGATTGTGGTGAGATCGAAGGTACTTTGTTGTGCAGTGACTTAACCCAATATTACGACCTGGATGTGTATGTTGAACTGGAGTTGGGGGACTCAAGTGTCGAAACGGTTCGCTTTAACCTGCCATATTCGGACCTAAGTTACACAAAGCTTCAGGCATACCTTCGCCAAGATGGCTTTGCTCTCAGTTCAATTCGTATTGGTGAAGATGAATTCGATGTTACAGCTCAACTCGAACAAACTCGAAATGAAGGTGTTGGTTTCGATAAGGTGGATAAACAGCTGGTCGAATTCATCAACGCGCCTCACGGTTCAGCAGAGCAACTGAGTGTGTGGAATGTGCCTAGCTTATCTTCTTCTAGCTCTACTTCTCCTTGGATTCAGTTACAGAGTGATGGTGACAACTTAACGGTTGAACTTAATCGTTTTTAATTGCTCAAATTTATAGATAGTTTCGTTATTTATTAGGCTAAACAAGCCTTTCAGGAGAACGGCTCGCGGGCAGACAGCAAGTTATAATTCATTTAAGTGTTCGTTTTTCTGCGGCTCTCACATTTTTAATAAGCGTTTAGCTTTGCCATTTGTTATACGTTGAGCCTTCGGTAAAACGAGATTAGGATACGTTCAGTATTGATAAAGGAGACAACCCATGGTTGCAAGAGTAACGATAGCGCCACAAGGCCCAGAACTTTCTGAGCTGGTGCAAGGATACTGGCGTACAGCAGAGTGGGGCATGACCCCGCAACAACGCCTGACTTTCCTGAAGCAACATATTGATCTTGGCATCACAACTGTTGATCACGCGGATATTTACGGTAACTACCAATGTGAAAAGTTGTTTGGTGAGGCTTTAGCGCTTGAACCAAGCCTTCGTGATGATATTCAAATCGTCACCAAGTGCGATATCAACCTATGTGGTGACCACACTCCAGATCGTAAGATCAATCACTATGACACCAGCGCGCAGCATATTTACCAATCAGTAAATAACTCATTAGAGCACTTAGGTGTTAACGATATCGATGTATTGTTGATTCACCGCCCTGACGTGTTAATGGATGCCGATGAAGTAGCAGAAGCGTTCGCAGAGCTACACAAAGTAGGTAAAGTTAAGCACTTCGGTGTTTCTAACTTTTCACCGCGTCAGTTCGAACTGCTTCAATCTCGACTCGGTAAGCCGTTAGTGACCAACCAAGTTGAAATCAACCCATTGAACTTCGAAGTGGCTCATGATGGCACGCTAGATCAACTGCAGATGAACCGTATTCGCCCGATGGCGTGGTCTTGTCTTGGTGGTGGTAGCATCTTCAGTGGTGATTCAGCACAAGCGATTCGCGTTCGTGATGAGCTAGAGGCGATTCGTCTAGAAGTGGGTGCAGACAGCATTGACCAAGTGATTTACGCTTGGGTTCGTCGTTTACCATCTAGTCCAATTGCAATTATTGGTTCTGGTAAGATTGAGCGTGTGAAGACGGCCGTTGATGCACTGAAAATCGAGCTGACGCGCGAACAGTGGTATCGCGTATGGGTGGCATCTAAAGGTCACGGTGTGCCATAGAAAGCAATTCGTATAGAAGTCAAAGCCAGCTAAGTAAGCTGGCTTTTTTGTGTTCGCCTAACATGTTTCTCCAAAACTGTGATTAAGGTGGAATAATTTTCAAAAACACTCATAATGCACTCTGTTTTTCACCAGTTGGATATTTCCATTGAGCACTTCAAAATTCTCTTCAATCGCCCTTAAACCAGAGCTTCTAAATACGTTAGATTCTCTTGGTTATACTGAAATGACGCCGATCCAAGCGTTAAGTCTTCCTACTATCCTAAATGGCAAGGACGTTATCGGTCAGGGTAAAACGGGTTCAGGTAAAACAGCTGCTTTCGGTTTAGGCGTGCTGCAGAACCTACGCGTTAAGCGTTTCCGTGTTCAGTCTTTAGTGTTATGTCCGACTCGTGAGCTTGCAGACCAAGTAGCAAAAGAGATTCGTACTCTTGCTCGTGGTATTCACAACATTAAAGTGCTGACACTATGTGGCGGTATGCCAATGGGCCCACAGATTGGTTCACTAGAGCATGGCGCACACATTCTTGTGGGCACACCTGGTCGTATTCTTGATCACCTAGAGAAAGGCCGCATTGACCTGTCTGAGCTGAACACACTTGTGTTAGATGAAGCGGATCGCATGCTAGAGATGGGTTTCCAAGACGCTTTGGATGCTGTGATTGAAGCGGCGCCAAAAGAACGCCAAACTCTGCTATTCAGTGCGACTTTCCCTAAACAGATCAAATCTGTTGCAGACCGCATTATGCGCAATCCAGAAATGGTGAAGGTTGAATCAACACACGATCACTCAAGCATCCAACAACACTTCTACAAGTTAGAAGGTTCTGAAGCTCGTGATGACGCTCTAGAGTTGCTGTTACTTCATCACCAACCGGAGTCTGCGGTTGTGTTCTGTAACACTAAGAAAGAAGTGCAGAACGTAAACGATGAGCTAAGCCACCGCGGTTTCAGTGTTATCGAACTTCATGGTGACATGGAACAGCGTGAACGTGACCAAGCTTTGGTTCAGTTCTCAAACAAAACCATCTCGATTCTAGTGGCGACAGACGTTGCGGCTCGCGGTCTTGATGTTGATAACCTAGATGCTGTGTTCAACTTTGAATTGTCTCGCGACCCTGAAGTTCACGTACACCGTATTGGTCGTACTGGCCGTGCAGGAAGCAAAGGCGTAGCGATCAGCTTCTTTAGCGAAAAAGAGATGTACCGTGTTGCTCAAATTGATGAGTACATGGACATGCCAATCGAGCCATCTGAACTGCCAGCAAAACCAATTGCTAAGCCGTACTACTCAAACATGGTTACCATCCAAATTGATGGCGGTAAGAAAGCTAAGCTTCGTGCTGGTGATATTCTTGGCGCACTGACGGGCCAAGGCGGCATTGATGGTAAATCAGTAGGTAAGATCAATCTGTTTGCAATGCGTGCTTACGTAGCGGTAGAAAGATCTGTGGCTAAAAAAGCACTGAACAAAATCGAATCAGGTAAAATGAAGGGTCGTCAATTCCGCGCCCGAATCCTGAAGTAATTCGAGACTGAATCCCTTTGCTGCGATATGTCTAATTAACGACATTGCTAATTAATGGCATTGCTAATTAATGGCATTGCAGTAAAGGGTGTTCCACAAAATGCCACTTAAGTTTCTTATCTTAGGTTTATCGACCTAGTCCTCTATACCAAAGCATTATTCATCGGGTCTTATCGAATAAAGATCGTTGATATGTTTTCCTTCGCTAAGATACCAAGTCATCGCTTCCTGTCGATTGTGAACCAATATCGTGATTGTGGTTATTGAACCATCATCAAAATAACAAAGCTCATATTCTAAATCGCTTGGATGATCAGGAATAGCGGCCATAGCTTCCCTCCCAAATATCAATCATTTTAAATACGTCAACCCAACTCATTTATAGGGCTCGTATCACGTCAAATGAGTAATAAAATCAAGTTACATCACTGCCATTAATTATTTTTAGTTTAATCATTTGCCTAAATAGCTAGATTAGCAAGTTTGGGTCTCAATTTATCTCAAAGTTTTTACGACCACTGTTTATTAAGACTACTTTTATAAGAGCTAGAATTAGCGTTATAAAAACTGGGCTAACCTTAAAGGGATGAGTTAATCGGTTTGTGGCTTTGTTGAATGTCGTGAGAGGGTAGAATGAGAAAGTGCCGGTGGTTAGTTTTAGTGATCTGTTTTCTATTTACTGGGTGCGGGACCAAGTTCGCCTATAACAATATAGGTTGGTTTGTCGTTAGCTATATAGAAGATTTTGTTTCCCTCTCAAATAGCCAAGAATCAGAGCTTGAAGAGCGATTAGATATATTACAAAAATGGCATAAAGAAACTCAGCTACCTCTGTACATCTCGCAATTAGAAGCGATTCAAAACGTAGATCGGTCGGATATGAATCCCGCTTTTATTTTGGGCCAAAGTGAACAAACGAAAGAGCATATTCGCACAATCGTCAATAAGTTCGCTCCAGATATTTACGCCTTGAGTATGCAGCTTAGCCCTAAGCAAGACAGGGAGTTTTTAAAGAACTTTCGTGAAAAGCAGCAAGACTATTATGAAGAAAGGTTGTCGTTGAACGATGCCGATTCGAGAGAGCGATACCGAAGCAGAATAGAAGAGCGCGCAGAACGGTGGTTAGGTTCAGTATCGAAAGAACAAAAACAGATTATTTTGGCTTGGTCTAAAGAGTGGGTAAATACCAATAGCAGTTGGCGACAATATCAAAACAACACCTATCAAGAGCTAACGACGCTGATGGCAAAGAAGAGCGATCTGCATATTGCTCAGCCGATTATCATGAAGTTGCTTTTAAACAATGAAGCTTATTATCCTGATGAACTTGAGTCACAACTCAACCAAAATATGGAAACATCAGCCAAGTTTTTAGTAGATATCGCCGCGACCAGCAGTAACAAGCAGTGGGCGTATTTTATGAATGAAACAGAAAGCCTCAAAGGAACGTTGAAGTCATTGCAAGAGTAGAGCGTCCCTTTTAAAGGCTAGCGGTTATTGTCGAGCTAGCCTTTCATCACACTTTAAGGTGAATTTCGGAACCTAACCCCTGTTACTCATCAGTAGTTTTGGAATCGAACTTTTGGCTGTCTTCGATATTTTCTGCATTAATTGGAAGCTCGGTTGTTGAATACCGTGGTCACTCTTCAGCTCATCGATCATTAATAACCACAACCTTGCTGTCATTTCTGAATCGGCTAATGCTCTGTGGAAAGTGCCGTCGTTATCTATGCGCTTGAATCGAACTAGGTCGCCCAACTTATGGGTCGGAGCGTCTTGGATTAGCCGACGAGCAATCAACATTGAGCATGCAAACTGTCCATTGTAATCACGTCCAATATTGTCTAATTCTGCGTCGAGAAAGCGTTTATCAAACGAGGCATTATGAGCCACAAGCTGACTGCCTTGGATAAAGTCTGCAAACTCATCCATCACTTCGCTGCAACTGGCCGCAGTGCTTAACATACGGTTACTGATCCCGGTATAGCTTTCAATGAAGCCACTCACACGAAACCCTGGATTCATGAGTTGTTGGAAGGTGTCGACGACTTCGCCGTTAACGAGTTTTACCGCACCGATCTCAATCGCTCGGTCGCCCATATTGGGTGATAAGCCTGTGGTTTCGAAATCGAGAACGATAACGGAATCTGCGGAGTTTGGAGCCATCGTGTTTCCTAATGCTATTTGGTTTTATCGCTTTATATGGAGCGCTTAGTGTTGCTACAGGGCGATCTATTGCGTGTTCTCGCTGATAGTGAGCTCAGTGTAACCCGTTGAATCGTCGTGCTCTCTGCTGAAGGTCAAAGTATCGTAACGGTGAACGATCAGTTCAGCCGTGGTTGCGATAATCGTCCCTTCAAGCAAATGCCCACCAATCACATTGCCATTTTCATCAGCAACGGATATATGAACATGCTGGTGGTTTGGGGTTAGCGTTGCCATCACCGAGACTATTTCGAACGGAGCTTGGACGAGCTTGGTGTTGTTCGCATTAGCTAAACGAATATTGAGCTGAGAGACACAACCGACACAAGACGCTATAGAGCCTGCCGAGATGTTGTGTGTGGTCACTAACCTTTGGATCTCAAGCTTTAGGTCTTGCCCGCGGGTTAATCTCGTTGCGATAGGAGTGATCATCTTATTGCCTCAGTTTTATTTGTATTTCAAAGAACAAAACGAAGCCACATTGGGCTTCGTCTTATTTTCATTTTGGCTAACGCGACTTTTGCATTGTCTAAACCTGAAATTACTCAGGTTGCTGCAGATCTCTTTTCTTTTTAGGCACGAAGTTCAATACAGAGATTGGCACTTCTTTGCGTGGTTCGAAACCTTCAACAACGCGACGCTCAATCAAGTGACCAAGACGTTTTTCGATAATGCACAGGTTCTTGAAGTTGTCTTTCGATAGGAAAGAGATTGCTTCACCAGACGCATCAGCACGGCCTGTACGACCAATACGGTGAACATAGTCGTCCGCTGGGAATGGGATGTCGTAGTTCACTACGCGGCTTAGGTTATCGATATCGATACCACGAGCAGCAACACCTGTCGCAACTAGATACTTTAGACGACCTTTTTTGAAATCAGCCAGAATCTTTTCACGAATCGCTTGGCTGCGTCCACTGTGGAAAGCTTCCGCTTCGATACCACGCTTTTCAAGTTGAGCAACCAATTTAGCCGCGCCGTGCTTAGTCTCGATAAAGATAAGCGCTTGGTCCCACTCACCGTCAGTGATCATGTGGCTTAAAAGTGCAGATTTTCGGTCTTTATCGACGGTTACCAACCATTGCTCAATGTTCGCTTTAGACGCATCTGTCTTGGCAATCGAAATCTCTTCCGCTTCGCTGATAGCACTTTTCGCTAGCGCGCGCACTGGCGTTGAAAGCGTTGCTGAGAACAGTAGATTTTGGATGTCTTGTGGTAGACGCGCGATGATCTTGTTGATGTCTTCAATGAAACCCATGTCTAGCATGCGGTCAGCTTCATCTAGAACCAGAACTTCCACTTCATCAAAGTGAACGGCACGTTGTCCGTACATGTCGATCAAACGACCTGGTGTTGCCACAAGAATATCGACACCTTCGATCAAGCGGTCTTTCTGGTGTTGGTAAGATACGCCACCGTACATCGCTAATGATGTTAGGTTTAGGAATTTCGCGTACTTAGTAATGTTCTGTTCAACCTGAATCGCAAGCTCACGAGTTGGTGTCAGAATAACAGCACGAATGCGTTTTTTACGTTGTGTTTCACCTTTACTTAGCATTTCTAAGATAGGGAGAACAAAGCTCGCAGTTTTACCTGTACCTGTTTGTGCAGCAGCAATAAGGTTCTTACCAGAAAGCACAATCGGAATTGCTTTTTCTTGAATAGAGGTTGGCTTTTCATAGCCTTGTTTTGCAACGGCTTTAACAATAGGTGAGCTTAATCCAAGCTTGGAAAATGGCATAAGTTTCTCGGTATGATTTGGCTAAATAGCGATGGAAAGGTTCAACAATCTTATACAAGGATAAGATTAATGGCGGCATTCTACCATGTTGCTTGTGTACCGCTAGTAACATGCACATAAAAAAATCCAGTGTCGACAAGACACTGGATTTTCAGTTTTGGGTGTTCGCTATTTAGCTTGGGTTTATCGAAAGCGTTTAAGCGATCTCAATCTTCTCGGCTTGGTTCTGCTCTACCATTGATAGTGCTAGCGCTTCTGCGGCCTTAATGCCGTCGATACCAGCAGACAGGATACCGCCTGCGTAGCCTGCACCTTCACCAGCCGGGAAGAAGCCCTTAAGGTTGATGCTTTGGAAGTCTTTGCCACGTTTGATGCATACAGGAGAAGACGTACGTGTCTCAACACCGGTAAGTAGGCCGTCTGGCGTAGAGAAACCTTTGATCTTCTTCTCGAACGCTGGGATTGCTTCACGAATCGCTTCGATAGCAAAATCAGGCAGCGCTTTTGAAATATCAGTCAGGTGGATACCCGGCGTGAATGACGGTTGTACTTCACCGATTGCACTTGGATCGCGACCTTTCAAGAAGTCACCGATTTTTTGAGCTGGTGCATCGTAGTTTTCACCACCAAGAACATAAGCGCCGCTTTCTAGTTCACGTTGTAAACGGATACCAGCCAGTGCGTCACCTGGGTAATCACGCTCTGGGTCGATACCTACAACGATCGCGCTGTTTGCGTTACGTTCTGCACGAGAGTATTGGCTCATGCCGTTCGTTACTACGCGGCCTTCTTCAGACGTTGCAGCAACCACAGTACCACCTGGGCACATACAGAAGCTGTATACAGTGCGGCCATTCTTACAGTGGTGAACGAGTTTGTAGTCCGCAGCACCTAGGATTGGGTTGCCTGCGTTCTTACCGAAACGAGCTTCATCGATCATCGATTGCTTGTGTTCGATACGGAAACCAACAGAGAAAGGCTTCGCTTCCATGTAAACGCCACGATCGTACAGCATTTCAAACGTGTCACGAGCACTGTGGCCAACAGCCAATACCACGTGACGAGATTTGATCTCTTCACCGTTAGAAAGCGTTAGGCCAGTGATTTGACCATCTTCCATATGAACGTCGTCAACACGAGTGCTGAAACGGATTTCGCCACCAAGTTCAATGATAGAAGCGCGCATCTTTTCGATCATGGTAACCAGTTTAAAGGTACCGATGTGCGGCTTACTTACGTATAGAATTTCTTCTGGTGCACCCGCAGCAACGAACTCTTCAATTACTTTACGGCCGTAGTGCTTTGGATCTTTAACTTGGCTGTACAGCTTACCGTCAGAGAAAGTACCTGCGCCGCCTTCACCAAACTGTACGTTTGATTCTGTGTTCAGCGTACGCTTACGCCAGAAACCAAAGGTATCTTTCGTACGCTCACGAACTTCTTTACCACGCTCAACGATGATTGGGTTGAAACCCATTTGAGCAAGCACTAGGCCAGCGAATAGACCACATGGGCCAAAACCGATAACCACAGGGCGCTCAGTTTGGTTCTCAACCGCTTTAGCAACAAACTTGTACTCCATATCAGGAGTCACTTTTACGTGCGGGTCGCTAATGAATTGTTCTAACAACTCAGCTTCGTTTTCAACGAGAACGTCAAGCGTGTAGATAAGTAAGATCTTTGATTTCTTACGAGCATCGTAGCCACGTTTAAAGATATTAAAAGAGAGTACCTGATCAGAGTTAATACCAAGTTTCGCTTCAATAGCGTCTTGAATAGCAGACTCTTCATGGTCTAGTGGGAGTTTAATTTCGGTTAAACGTATCATTTCGATGTCTCGTTTTTATAGGTGTCTTAGCTAGATCGTTTCTTAATACAGAGTTTGATGGAAACGCTGATGTTCAAAGAAGCGATAAGCTCACAATGGCGCGCATTTTACGAGAAATTGATTTATCTGTCATACTAATTTGGAAACATGGAGCAAATAGACACGATATTAGAGCCGTATGATGTTGAATTTTGCTTTGGGATGAGTATTATCCCCATTCTTCAATTTTGACTAACTTATAGAGCAGAGCATCATGGCATTTGTCGTAGGCGATAATTGTATTCAATGTAAATACACAGACTGTGTGGCAGTGTGTCCCGCAGATGCGTTCCATGAAGGCCCAAACTTCATGGTAATTAACCCGATCGAATGTATCGATTGTGGTTTATGTGTACCTGAATGTGATGCTCAAGCGATCTTCCAAGAAGACGAACTGCCAGAAGATCAAAAGATCTTCATCGAAGTGAACGCAGAGCTCGCTGAGATTTGGCCTGTGCAAACGGAAGTAAAAGCACCAATGGATGACGCTGAAAAGTGGAATGGTGTGTGTGATAAGTTGGCAATGCTAGAAAAGTAATTGTTGAAAAGAACTCAAATAAAAAGGCGTACTGATTTAATCAATACGCCTTTTTTAATATCTGAACACTGTCGATTAGCTAGTTAGCTTAGAGGTCTAGCTGTGCTGACGACGCATGTTGTCGAGAATGATGCCAGTCGCCATTGCAACGTTCAAAGACTCTGCGCCACCGAATGCTGGAATCGTAATCTTATCTGTCACGTATTTAGCGGCGTGTTCACGAATACCGTGAGACTCGCTGCCCATCAGCAAAATGCCATTTGCAGTGAAGTCAGTCTTATGAACACTTTCGCCTTCCAAAAATGCACCGTAAACCGGTAGATTCGCTTGCTCTAAGTAAGCTGGTAAGTCAGTTTGACTTACGTGTACTCGGCCAAAGCTGCCCATAGTCGCGCTGATAGTTTTAGGGTTGTATGGGTCTGCGCAATCACTGCTCGCAACGATATGCTTGATGCCATACCAGTCTGCTACGCGAATAATCGTACCTAGGTTGCCAGGGTCTGAAACGCCATCAAGCGCAATCATCAGTCCTGTTGCTTCTGGTAGTTCAAACGTTGGGATCTCAACAACTGCAATCGCGGCATTGTTACTCACCAAAGTACTTGCTTTGGTTAGATCATCCAGCGAGGCTTCAACACAATCAAACTCAATCAGTGAAGCATGATTTTCAGATAAGAAATCAGCGGTAGCAAAGACATTCTTCACCACTAAGTCACTATTGAACAGCTCAAGAACGTTCTTTTCACCTTGAACTAGAAACAGGCCGTGGGCTTTACGTTGTTTCTTTTGGCCCAAAGCACGAAGGAGTTTTAATTGGTTTTTTGAAATCATGTTTTTATCCTAGATATAAGCCCGCGCATTATAGAGCAAAGGTTAGCGAACCAAAAGCGTGATGACTCAATGCGATCTACATAAAAAGCAAAAGCAACTCACTTAAAAAAGAAAAGCGCACTAAATAGCGCGCTCTTATGGGATTTACTCACCTAAGTTAAGCTGAACTGACAGCCTAATACGGAGCAGGATAGCGTTTAAATACTGTGTTGATATCAGTCAGGATCTCTTCTGATAGCGGTTTACTAAAAGCGGCTACGTTCTCTTTTAATTGCTCCATGGTCGTTGCACCGATGATGGTGGACGTCACCCCATCAACTTGATTACACCATGCCAATGCCAGTTGGCTCGGAGTAAATCCATGAGCGTTTGCTACTTCAACATAGCCTTTAACCGCTTCGTTGGCAGATTCAGTGTCACGGAAAATGCCTTTACGTTGCATGTAAGTCCAACGGCTGCCTTCCGGTCTTGCGCCATCAATGTACTTTCCACTCAACATGCCTGCAGCTAAAGGTGACCATGGCAGGTAAGCTACATCTTCATGCACACAGTTCTCAATCAGATATGGCCAGTCTTTTGCGTGCAGTAGGCTAAATTCATTCTGAATCGAAACCATACGTGGCAAATCGTGTTTTTCACTCAGCTTGAGGTAAGTGTTAATGCCCCAAGTAGAATCATCTGAAAGCCCGACATGGCGAATTTTCCCCGCCTTAATGCAGCTTGCCAGTGCTTGTAGGATTTCCAACATCTCAGCTTCATGCTGCTTTCGGTCAATATCACTGAATCGAATGTGATTCGGGAAATGCTTACCAAAGTGAGGCGTTGTACGATTTGGCCAATGAAGTTGGTAAAGGTCGATATAGTCTGTTTGTAGGCGTTTTAATGATGCGTCAACGGCTGCGATCACCGCTTCACCCGTTATCGGGCCGCCATCTCGAACCCAAGGAAGCCCTGGCCCGGCAATTTTGCTCGCAATGATCAACTCTTGTCGACGCTGTGGGTTACGCGATAACCAGTTACCAATGATCGCTTCTGTTTTTCCGTAGGTATCTGGAGAAGGTGGAACCGCGTACATCTCTGCAGTATCGATAAAGTTAATACCTTGGCTTAATGCGTATTCGATCTGTTGGTCGGCTTGCTGCTGCGTATTTTGTAGCCCCCAAGTCATGCTGCCAAGACAGATACGGGAAACGGGAATTTGACTACTTCCTAGCTTTGAATATTCCATTGAATTCGGGGTTCCTGTGGTTAGGTTCTCTGGTACTCGCATTATAGTTTTGAAAAGAGGGCGAGTGAGGAATGAAAACGAATATGAATTATTAGCACAAAATGACACGACAAGGTATGGCATCGGGGAGTTTAGTGAGTCATTTCTCAGCGCTGCAAGCTAGTGTGTGCAATGCGTGAAAATACATTCGCGAGAAACTATGAGCCAATTGGTGATCGAGAAGTGAAGAACAACAAGCAATGAGCGAAGGTTTAATGTTCAGCTTGTTTGGGAGTGGGGGAGAGGAGAACAGATCAAAAATAAAAAAAGCTCTACCGGATAGAGCGTAGAGCTTTTTTATAGGGGTCTTAATAGTGCTAGGTATTCATTGAGTTACGAGGTCGCGTTTGTGTCTAATCCACCCTGGATCTGCGCCTGTCTTAGAGCTTCCTGCCTTTGAACTTCTTTCTCAGTTAATACTGGTCGAAGCGTTTCCTCAGAGGCTTGAGGAGAGAAAATGAAATATTTATTAATCGTCATAACTGTGTCTCCGTGTAACGTATGACAGATTCTGCATCAAGGATAAATTGTGATCATCATCCACTTTGTACTTTTGTTAGGCTGAGAGCGGAGGGCGTAGAATGCGTACAAAGCGATCTCTTATCATCCGTATGCAATGTTGAACTGACGAAACCCTCTGTTTTCAAGTATAGGAAGCGCATCTAATTTCGCACAATAATGATTTAGAGCAATTACATACATGGTCAGGGGCGTAAGATGAAAACCCTCGCTACTGACTCTGTGCTCGTATTTATTTAACGATGTATCACTTATCGACATAATAATTAAGTCAGTAAATCAATTACTTAATCCATGGTGAGATGAATTATGGAAAAGCTTGTAGAACGTTTTCTGAATTACGTTACTTTTGATACCAAATCCGATCCTTCTAATCAGCAATGCCCAAGTTCACCGGGTCAAATTACCTTTGCTGAAGCCTTAAA
Organism: Vibrio sp. 10N.286.48.F5; assembly: GCF_041469785.1. Classification (NCBI taxonomy): domain Bacteria; kingdom Pseudomonadati; phylum Pseudomonadota; class Gammaproteobacteria; order Vibrionales; family Vibrionaceae; genus Vibrio; species Vibrio sp. 10N.286.48.F5. The sequence continues at coordinate 30,865 of NZ_JBFRLG010000028.1, forward strand.
GTTAGAATTGGTGGCATTAGACTTAGTTGATGTGTCTTTAGATGACAATGGATACTTGATGGCGAAACTGCCGTCGAATGTCGATTACGATGTGCCTGCGATTGGCTTTGTGGCGCACATGGATACCGCTCCTGACGCATCAGGCGCCAACGTGAAACCACAAGTGATTAAAGATTACCGAGGTGGAACGATTGAATTAGGGGAAAGTGGCGAGAGTTTGAACCCAAGCCAGTATCCAGATCTTGATTCTTTACATGGTCACGACCTGATTACGACTGACGGCACAACTCTGCTTGGTGCCGACAACAAAGCGGGCATCGCTGAAATCATCAGTGCAATTGCTTACCTGAAAGCGAATCCAGACATCAAACACGGCGACATCTGCATTGGTTTCACGCCGGATGAAGAGATTGGTCGCGGTGCGAACCTGTTTGACGTTGAAAAATTTGGCGCCGAGTGGGCGTACACCATCGATGGTGGCCCAGTAGGGGAGTTGGAATTTGAGAACTTCAATGCCACGAGCGCCGATGTTATCTGTCATGGCGTGAACGTTCACCCGGGCACCGCAAAAGATAAAATGGTGAACTCGATGAACATTGCAGCGCAATTCCAATTGATGATGCCTGCGCAAGAAACACCAGAGTGCACAGAAGGTTATGAAGGCTTCTACCACCTGAAATCGGCGGAAATGGGTGTGGCTCGCTCTGAACTGGGATACATCATCCGTGATTTTGAACGTGAGGGTGTAGAAGCGCGTAAAGCATTCATGCAGCAGAAAGTCGATGAGCTGAATGAGCGCCTTGAGAAAGGCCGTGTTGAGCTGGTGCTAACCGATAGCTACTTCAACATGAAAGAGATGGTTGAACCGCATCAACATATTATTGAATTGGCCAAGCAGGCGATGATTGAGTGCAATGTCGAGCCAATGGTTAAACCAATCCGAGGTGGTACAGACGGTGCTCGCTTATCTTTCATGGGGCTACCATGTCCGAATATCTTTACTGGCGGTTACAACTTCCACGGTATTCATGAGTTCATTACCATTCAAGGCATGGAGCAAGCGGTAAAAGTGATTGTTGAACTGTCACAACGTACAGCAACGCATTACCAAAAATAGAACATCAGAGCGTTATATCTCTTTGTATTTTTGAGAGTATTCAATAATACTCTCTTTAAGCATAAGGGAGTACGCGATGAAAAAGTTAGTTTTACTTTGCACCCACTTAGCCGTGGGTGCTGTTGGTTTTGGGCTAGGTGTTTACGCATTGCCTATCTTGATTGAGCCTGATTCTCCTTCCTCAAGTTCTGTTGAAGCGATCAGTGAGCAGGCTATCTACACGGGCGAGTTCACTAAAGATCGACAAGACAGTGACTTCTTGCACTGGGGAGAAGGCATCGTCTCAGTATCCGAAAGTGCGATCGCTTTTGAAGGTGAATTGGCGCCGGGACCTGATTACAAGGTTTATCTCTCGCCTAAGTTCATTGAAACCGAGCACGCTTTCAATGACAGCAAGAACGAGTTATTGAGAGTCGGAGATGTGAAAACATTCGACCGCTTTATGGTTGAGCTTCCCGAAGGTACTGATCTTAATCGATTTAATACGGTTGTGATTTGGTGTGAAACTTTTGGCCAATTTATTACTTCTGCCAAGATAAAATGATAGCCTTACCAATAGCTGATTTAGGCACGTAAAAAAGCGCTCTATTTTTGAGCGCTTTTTCATAGCGAAGTCTCCGCTAATCGTTGTAAAGCTCGTCGTTGTAATGCTAAGGAATAAGTAATGGAAAAAGTGTGGCAAGTAATTGATTTTCTACTCGCTCATAAGTTTATTTTTAGTGCGTTGATTATCACTATTATTTTAATCATTCGCCGAATCACCTTATCTCAAATAAGAGGTGATGTTGCTTTCCTTAGTGAAGACCAACGTAACTGGATGTCACGAACCAAAAACGGCACATTCGCGATTATTGTTGTGACGTTATTTGTGCTGTGGAAATCCGAAATCAGCGAGTTTGCGCTATCTGTCACGGCCATTGCTGTTGCGATAGTAGTGGCTTCAAAAGAGATCATTTTGTGTTTCACCGGTTCTATTCAGCGTGCGAGTTCTCGTTCATTTAGAATTGGCGACTGGATCGAAGTGGGTAAAATCAGCGGTGAAGTGATTGAGCACAATCTGATGGCGACCGTGATTCAAGAAATCGATTTGTATCATGGGCAATATCACTTCACTGGCAAGACAGCCACGCTGCCTAATAGCATGTTCTTCACTTATCCGGTTAAGAACCTCAACTTCATGAAGCGTTATGTTTATCATAACTTTTTTGTGACGGTGAAAGACTTTGTAAACCTATACCCTATGCTGTCGGGTCTTATTGTGAAAATTGAAGAGCATTGCGAAGAGTTTATCGATGTTGCTCGCCGTTACAACGGTGTGATCGAAAAGCACGCTGGTGTTGACCTTCCGGGTTCTGAGCCTCACATCCATATCACAAGCAGTTCGACAGGTGAGCAAGAAGTCCATTTTATGATTTTCTGTCCAACCGAGAAGGCGGTTCATCTAGAGCAAGAGATTCGTAAAGATTTCATGGAAGCATACGCTGAAGCATTTCCTGTCAGTGCTTAATCCTGCAGTCCGCTGAGCCCCAAACAAAAGAAAGCCGAGAGCGATAATATCGACTCTCGGCTTTTTTGTTCTAACTATCTGTTCGTTTAATCTAGGTCAGCCAGTGGCAACCAATCGACTTGTACACCAGCTTGTTCAAACATATCTTGGCTCACTTTGATTTTGTCTCCCCAGCGAGAAAGAAAGTCTTCACTTTGCTCTGGGCAGTGAACCGCAGAAATACCGGTTTGGATGATTTTCGCTGCGCAGTTTGGGCAAGGGAAGTGAGTCACCCAGATTTCACAGCTGTCCAAATCACGCTTGGCGAATAAGATCGCATTTTCTTCAGCGTGAAGTGTCTTGAGGTACTTCATCTCTCTGTCATCAGTATCCGCACTATCAGACACGCCATGTGGGTAGCCATTAAAACCAACAGAAACAATGCGGTTGTGCTTAGTGATTACGGCGCCGACTTGAGTTGAAGGATCTTTACTCCAAGAACCGACCAATTCCGCCATTTGATAGAAACGTTTAGCCCATTTTGAAATCATGAGAATTCCTTAACAATTAAATGTGAATGCTTATCTGTCTGACAATACATTATGTTAGACAATATCCATAGAGAACAAAAGCTGAGAGATTGATTTACTTAGGAATTGTAGCGTGTTTGTAATCACTTTATAAGCACTTGGTTTCAATTAACATATTGATACACTTTGGCCAGTTATAATTGATATTCCTCGGACATTTGAAGCAATTGTGTTACGTAACTTTTATGCTGTTCAAATACTAATAAGTGACGGTATAACCATGCGTAAAAAGTTGATCCTTACTGCTCTTGCAAGCTCTCTTATTCTTGCTGGATGTGGGCAAGATGCTCAGAATGCCAAGCAAGCGCCTTTACCTCTCGTAGCTGTACAGGATGTTAGCGTCGTTTCTCACCAACAAAGTAAGTCGTACATCGGTCGTATTGAAGCCGTTGAAGACACGGCAATTACTGCACAAGTTTCTGGCTACCTGCAAAGCCGCCATTTCAAAGAAGGCCAAATGGTCGAGAAGGGGCAATTGCTTTACTCAATTGAGCCTTCATCATTTGAAGCAGAAGTAGCAAGCGCGAAAGCGGCTGTTGCTCAAGCGAATGCCAACCTTAAAAAAGCCGAACTTGATTTCAATCGTGGTAAGAACCTACTTCCGAAAGGCAGTATCTCTCAATCTGAATTCGATGCATTAACCGCAAACTTGTTAGGTTCTCAAGCACAGCTTGAAGCAAGCCAAGCACAGCTTAATGCTGCGAATGTTCAGCTTTCTCATACCAAAATCATCGCGCCTTTCTCTGGCCGTATTAGCGATACCAAAGTGAGCACGGGTGATCTGGTTTCGCCGTCTTCAGGTGTACTGACGACTTTGGTTAGCCTAGACCCAATCCACGCATCGTTCAGCATCAGTGAGCGAGAGCGTATTGAGCTGGGTATGGACCGCATCGAAGGCGATGGCAGTAGCGACTCTGCAGGTGTTGAAGTTCAGATCATGCTTGAGAACGGTGAAGCGTTCGAACATCTAGGTCAGCTTGACTTCTTGGGCAACCGTATCAACCTTAATACTGGTACGATCGCGATGCGTGCGATTGCTGATAACCCGAATCAGCAACTACTTCCAGGCCAACACGTTCGCGTTGATCTACGTGAAAAACAACCTATTGATGTTGTGACTATTCCTCGTCGTGCAGTGCAAACCGACCTCGAAGGCGACTTCGTGATGGTATTAGTTGAAGGAGAAGCCGAACCCGTTGCTGAGCGCAGAAACATCGAGATGGGTCGTCAGGTTGAAGGTGGTGTGATTGTTCATTCCGGTCTGGAGAAGAATGACACAGTGATCACTCAAGGCTTACAGCGTGTGCGTAATGGTATGTCCGTTCGCATTCAACCTGCTGCTGAAAAAGCTGAGTAAGGGGCTTATTTATGTTGAGTCGTTTCTTTATTCAAAGGCCCAAGTTTGCCCTTGTCATATCCATAATCTTAACGCTGGCGGGTGCGATTTCTCTCGCTATCTTGCCAGTGGCGGAATATCCAAAAATCAGCCCGCCTTCTGTAAGTGTTACCGCATTCTACACAGGTGCAAGTGCTGAAGTAGTAGAACAGGCGATAGCCGACCCCATAGAAACGTCGGTTAACGGCGTTGAAGATATGATCTACATGTCTTCTAAAAGCGCTAACGATGGTTCATACAACCTTAATGTGACCTTTGATGTTGGTACTGACCCAGATATGGCTCAGGTCAACGTTCAGAACCGAGTTGCTCAAATCGAATCGAAGCTTCCGCAAGAAGTTCGAATGGTGGGTGTCACCGTTAAAAAGCGTTCACCAGACCTTTTGATGGTATTGAACTTCTATTCGCCAAACGGTGAGTACGACGATCAATTCTTGATCAACTACGTTAACCTAAACATTAAAGACCAACTGGCTCGTGTGAAGGGCATCAGTGAAGTTAACGTGTTGGGTGGTGGTGAATACGCGATGCGTGTTTGGTTAGATCCTGAGAAAATGGCTAACCTCAATATCACCACTTCAGACGTGAATCGCGCGTTGGCAGAGCAGAACGTTCAAGTTGCTGCAGGCCGTATTGGTGCTGCACCTTATAACAACGCACAAGAAGTACAATTCAACTTGGTAACAAAAGGCCGATTAGAAACAGCTGATGAGTTTGAAAATGTTGTTCTTCGTGCAACTCAAGACGGTTCAACGGTTTACTTAAAAGACATTGCACGTGTTGAGCTTGGTAAAAAGTTCTACGACGGTAATGGTAAATACCGTGGTCAAGATGCGTCGATCGTAACGCTGTCACTTCAATCAGACGCTAACGCGCTGGAAAGTGGCAAAGCTGTGATGGCGATGCTGGAAAACTTAAGCAAGAACTTCCCAGAAGGCGTGGCGTATGAAGCAAGTTACGACACTACACTGTTTGTTGCTGAGTCGATCAAAGGGGTAGTAAAGACCTTAATCGAAGCCATCTTGTTGGTTATTGCGGTAACGTACCTGTTCTTGGGTAGTGCGCGTGCAACCTTGATTCCTGTAGTTGCGATTCCGGTATCTTTGATTGGTACGTTTGCCATCATGCAGATGACGGGTTTCACCATCAACACGGTAACCCTGTTTGGTTTGATACTAGCGATTGGTATCGTAGTAGATGATGCGATCTTGGTTATCGAGAACGTTGATACCACAATGGCTAAAGACCCAACCATTTCACCGCGTAAAGCCACGCTTATTGCGATGAAAGAAGTAACGGGGCCGATCATTACGTCGACCTTGGTTCTACTTGCGGTATTCATCCCTGTTGCAATGCTTCCTGGTATTACTGGCATCATGTACCGTCAGTTCGCTCTGACTATCTGTATCGCGGTTGTTATCTCTTCAATTAACGCATTAACGCTATCACCTGCATTGTGTTCACTGGTTCTTAAGCAGGGTGGTGGTAACACGGCGCGTTGGTACCAAGCATTTAACCGTGGTCTAGAGTCTGTTACTAACAAATACGGTCAAGTGGCTGGCTTCTTAGTTAAGAAAGGCGTTCTGCTGTTCACTTTCTTCTTTGTGGCTTTGGCGGCTGTGACTTATTTTGCGAAGACAACGTCTACGGCGTTTGTACCTCAAGAAGATAAAGGCATTTTGCTGGTTAACGTTCAGCTTCCTGACGCGGCATCCTTGTCTCGAACCGAAGAAGTGACTAAGCAGCTGCTTGAAATGGTTGAACAAGAGCCGGGTGTTGATGGCGTAACACTGGTTAACGGCTACGCATTTATGACGGGCGCTTCTGCGTCGAATGGTGCGTCAATGTTCATCAAGCTTCACGATTGGGACATGCGTAATGCACTGGATGGTCAACACTCTGCTCAGGCTATCTCACAGCGTATTAATGGTCGTGCTGCGACTGAACTTCCTCAAGCTGTCGTGTTTGCGATGGGGCCTCCTGCAGTTCCGGGCATGGGGGCCGCGTCTGGTTTCGAGTTTGTACTTGAAGATACGCTAGGCCGAAGCCGTACTGATCTTGCTATGGTGATGAATGACGTGATAGCTGAGGCGAGCAAACAGCCTGAGATTTCACACACATTCAGTACTTTCCGTGCGAACGTACCTCACTACTATGTCGATATTGACCGTGAGAAAGCGCAGCAATTAGGTATTCCGTTGTCGGAAATTTTCCAAACACTACAAGGTAACCTTGGTTCGTTGTACGTGAACGACTTCACCATGTTTGGTAAGAACTTCCGCGTAACCATGCAAGCTGACAGTGAACACCGTAGCAGCATGGACGACCTACAACGATTCCACGTTCGTTCGTCTAATGGCGAGATGATCCCGTTAAGCACATTGGTGACTTACGATCAGATCTTCGAACCAGATGTAGCATGGCGTTACAACATGTACCGCAGTGCCGTGATTCAAGGTCAACCTGCAGAAGGTTACTCAAGTGGTGATGCGATTGCGGCAATGGAACGCGTAGCTGCAGAAGTATTGCCTCAGGGGTATCAGTACGAATGGACAGGCATGGCTTACCAAGAAGTACTAGCAGGTAACCAAGCGATCTTTGCTTTCGCACTGGCTCTGATCTTCATCTACCTGTTTATGGTGGCTCAATACGAGAGTTGGACAATTCCGATTGCGATTATCCTCGTGGTACCTGTCGCAACCTTAGGCTCCTTCTTGGCATTGAATCTAACGGGCACTCCGCTGAACCTTTATGCACAAATAGGTTTGGTTCTCTTGATAGCCTTGGCCGCGAAGAACGCAATCTTGATTGTGGAATTCGCAAAGGTAGAGCGTGAAGAGAAAGACGCACCGATTGAAGATGCAGCGGTGAAGGGCGGTACACTGCGTTTCCGTGCTGTGAACATGACGTCTTGGTCGTTCATCTTAGGTATCTTCCCGCTTATCTTCGCTGCGGGCGCAGGTCACGTGAGTCAGAACTCTCTGGGTATTTCACTGATCGGCGGCCTGTTATGTGTATTACTGGCGGGTACGTTCCTAATCCCTGGCTTCTACGCATTCGTGCAACGTAAGCGTGAGAAAGCACACGGTGGTAATACCAAGCTGGTTCCGCTTGATGACGAATAGAGGATTGAGTGTCTTGTAAGATTCGTCTCTTACAAGACCAACCCTCGGAAAACTAATTCCTTGTAAAAACTAAGGTTTAGCATTGCGCTAAGCCTTTTTTTATTCCACTTATGAATAAAAACGCCTTTTATATAAACAAATGTTTGTCATGTGATAGAGCTAACACTCTAATTTGGGTTTTGTAATAAAATGATGTTTTATTGGTAAGTATATGTTTAATATGATTTTAACAAGGTTCAGCTAACGGTTGTATGCTCGAAAACATTTGCACAATAGTGTGAAGTGTTTCAAAATTACGAAGTTATATTGAAATTTTTTGTGCATTGAGGTTCTTATGAAAGTCATTGATTTATTTAAACACCGAGGCGATAGCATGTCTTCGCAACACTCAGAGTTTATGCAATGGATGTCTCCAGCTCTTAGAGATTACTGGGGCGACTTTCTTAATCGTACGCAAAATAGCCATTTCTTTGCGTGGGTTCGTGATCACCACAAACCTGCTGTCAATGAAGATGCACCAGAGATGCCGGTGGAACAGCCGATCGTACTTAAGCCAGAAGCACAACTTGTGTTTGATGAGCTTAATCAACAGATCGGTGAAGTCATCCATACTGGCGACTGGATCAATGTAAGTCAAGACCGTATTAACCAGTTCGGCCTTGTTACTGAAGATATGCAGTGGATTCACACTGAGCCTGAAAAAGCGGAAACAGACTCTCCGTTCAAAACAACCATCGCACATGGTTTTTTAACTTTATCTCTGCTTCCTCGATTGACTGACAGTGTTGACCCTGACAAGTCTCAATTCCCAACAGCGAAGATGGTCGTAAACATTGGTCTTAACCAAGTACGTTTCCCATACCCTGTTAAATCGGGCAGTAATGTTCGTGCTAAAAGTACGCTAACAAAAGTAACGCCAATTAAGAAAGGCCTAGAGATTGAACGCGAAATTCGCGTCGAAATCGAAGGTATTCGTCGTCCTGGCGCTGTGATCGTTTCAGTGATTCAACTTCACTTCTAAACGAACCATATAGATTCCAAAAAAAAGAGAGAGCTTAATGCTCTCTCTTTTTTTTCATAAGATAAAACTCACTCACTTATTTAATGCGAGTGTAGCCGTACTCTTCGATAAGGTCTTGCCCTTGCTTTGACTTCACGAACTTGATGAAGTCTTTGCTCTCGTCAGAAACTGAGTCTGTCTTGTGCAGCAACAAGAATGGGCGAGCCAATTCATAGCTGTGGTTAGCAATGTTCTTAGATGTTGGCTCTACGCCTTCAAATGTAATTGCTTTAATCGAACGGTCGATTGAACCAACAGAGATAAAACCAATCGCGTGTGGGTTATGGTTAACAATCGTTTTAACCATGCTGTTGCTGTTTACAACCAAGTTATTTGGGTTGATGTCAGACACTAGACGGTCATTAATGATCTTCGTTAAACCAAGCAAGCTTTCGAAGCTATAGCGTGAGCCAGAAGACGCTTCGCGAGTGACAACTGCGATAGGCTGATCTGCGCCACCCACAGCTTTCCAGTTCGTGATTTTGCCTTTGTAGATATCGAACAGCTGCTCACGTGTAACGTTGCTTACAGCGTTTGAGCGGTTAGTTACTACAGCTAGGCCGTCAAAGGCAATTGGAAATACCTTCAACTTCTCGTCTTGTTCGCGGTCGGTTAAATAACGCGAGCTCATACCGATGTCAGAGACACCTTTATTAACCATGGTAATACCTGCTGTAGAACCAATGCCCTGAACCGCAATATAGTTATCAGGGTGAGTCTTGTTGTACTCCTCAGCTAATACATCCATCACTCGTGATACTGAAGTGGAGCCCGAAATAGTGGTTTCTTGTGCTAAAGCAGCATGAGAAGACAGGGCTAAGGATAAAAGAGAGGCAAGCGCGACTCGTAACATAAACAACTCCTAGTTAATAACATTTGTCGCATATGATAGGTCGGTTATATGACACTTTTGTGAAATTCCATACTCTCGATGTATAGCTGTTCGCTTGATGAGTCGTAGCTTTCTGGGTTTCCGAAAGCAAGATTCGTTTCTGGGAGCAGGGCAGGTATTTTGATTACGCTTGTTCGCTAAAATGTTTGTTGAGTCCTAAGCTAAGTAGAGGAATTCACTACTTAGAAGTTTCTATGAAGTTACAAGGGGTGTTATGTCCGTCATTCATATCGAGCTGAATCGTCTTTTAATTGGGGCCGAGAGGCTCTGTACATCTCGAAATCGAAGTTTACCTGTCGAGCTAGGCAAATCCCTATATGAAGAGTGTGAGGGTGGTGTGCTGTTTTCTCAGGCGCATTATCTACTCGACTCATCTCACAGTGATTATACAAACGAGATCGTCTGCGTGACTTTTGATGAGTCGCTGTCTTGTTGGTTAGTGATGGTGCCGCTTGAAGGGGATGTCGAAACCGACTCTGTGAATTGGGGGCCGTATCCGTACCTTCCTAAATCGAAGGATCTTGATGCTATTTTGGCGGAAATAGAAAAAGACCCTAAATCGTACTTCTGGTCATAGTCACTCTGTTTTCACGTTTGCTGGTGGCCTGCTCGCAAAGCTGAATCAATGAGTATCAAAACTCAACCACTGAATCCCAAAGCCAAATCATCTCATCCCACACCCAAGTGGCTTAATATTGAAGCCACTTGGTTTACACCAGTTCCCAACTAAGACGTCCACATCAATCTATCGCTTTGTTTCTTTAAACTTGCGGCTTTACGCTCTGCAGTTGTGCTTGTGCCACTAGCGATCGGAAGTCTTTTGGTGTTTTTCCGTGATACGTTTTAAAGGCCGTGCTGAAGTGAGCGGCACTTTTAAAGCCTGACTCATACGCGATTTGAGTGATCGACTTATCCGATGTTCTTAGCTGAGTGGCTGCATGAGCAATACGTTTTATCTTTAATAAGTTTGAGAACGACAGATCTTCAGCCGATAAGCGACGTTTAAGCGTAGCCGGTGACATTCCCATGTAACTGGCGAGCGTATCCAAAGAGATATTGTTTTCAATGTTTTGCTCGATGTAATGAATGACTCTTTGGGTCACGGTTAACCTTGAAGCTCGAGCAATAATAGCCAATAGAGCTGGGTACTGTTCCACCATCAAAGACAGCAAACTTAAGCCTAATTGAGTGAGTGCGTAGTCATTCTGAGAAGAAGAGTTGGCCAGTGACATGATGAGATCTTTCAACTGACAGAGCTCAGTATCCGTTTGATTGAACTTAATGTACTTGTCTGGGATTCGAGCGGACTCTAAATCGCTGAACTGATTAATGAACTTTTGAAAGATAGCCAAATCAAAATCTAAGCAGGTTGCGCTGAATTCGCCATTTTCAGTGTTAACCGTGATGTCTTTAATCTGACCAGAATTGTAAAGGGTGAAATCTCCCGCTTGCAACGAGGCTTGAGTACCATTGGGCAACACAAAAGAAATGCTGCCTTTCGACACTATAAAGATACCGTTTTTAGAGGCAGGATAACGTTCTCGTCTCCTGGGAATGAAGTTTCTGAACTGAGTAACTGTGATTGATGACATAGTGAGCTTCTTTGACGTTGTAAATTGATTGCTTATTGATTGTTTTTTTTAAGTATTGTTTAAGCATGAGACATTTACAAAAAAGGCGCTAATAATTAGCGCCTTTAGAAGTGAACCTTTGAAGCTTTTGACCTTGATAGCTTTGACCTTGAAAGCCGTAACCTTGAAAGCTGTAGCTGTTAAAGCCTTTAAGCTTCGGTTTCGTTTGTCGTTTCAGGCTCGCTAGGCAAGTCCGCAAATACTTGAGTAGGTTTTGCTACTAAGTTACGGTTTTCCTGATTAACTTCAGAGAGAACTACTTCTAAAACGTCTCCCAGTTTGTATACCATTTCTTTATCGATAGATACAGTACCCATATCACCGTTGCACTCTATTCTTTCTTTATTATTAAGAATGAGAGATCCAGGGATAAATGCAGCAGCACCATTTTCAAGTAAACGTACACGCATACCTGCACGGTTAATATCGAAAATCTCAGCTTGGAAACGAGTTTCTTCTGCTGGAGCATTGGCTAGAGTGCGAGCATACAACCAATCGCCAACATTACGCTCAGCCATGCCGTGGTGACGGCGGTGCAGGGCAAGTTCATCACCGATAGTTTCATCTGGTGTTTGAATTGGCGCTTTACCTAAGATGTGTGCTTTAAGCATACGGTGGTTAATCATGTCGCCATATTTACGAATTGGAGAAGTCCAAGTTGCGTAAATATCTAATCCCATCGCGTAGTGCGGTGCAGGCTCATTGCTGATCTCGCTATACGCTTGGAATTTACGAATACGGTTGTCGTAGTAGCTGTTATCTAAAGAACCTAACCAACGACGTAGAGTAGCAAAACCTTCTAGAGAAATGATTTGCTCTTCAGTGAACGGCGTTTCCGCTTGCGGGTTTACCAGTTCAAGAACGTCGGAGATTTTCTCAGCCTTGAAACCAGAATGGCAGTTAAACACACCTTGGTTGAAGCTCTCTTTTAGTACTCGGCCCGCACAGATGTTCGCGCTGATCATTGATTCTTCAACCAGCTTGTTTGCGCTACGACGCATGTCAGCGTGGATAGCGACAACATCGTTATCTTCGCTCAGTTCAAAGCGGTAGTCAGGGCGATCTGGGAACACAACAGCGTTTGCTGAGCGCCATGCTGAACGTGCTTGAGCAAATTGGTGAAGATCAGAAACAATTGCAGCAATCTCTTCTGATGGTTGCCATTTCTCTGATGCACCTGTTTCTAGCCAGTCTGATACGTTGTCGTAAGCAAGACGAGCATGAGATTTGATGTTTGCAGCGAAGAAGTTAATGTCATCACCGATAACGCCATCTTTAGATACCGTTACTGTGCAGCAAAGTGCAGGACGAACTTCGTTCTCGATCAGTGAACATAGGTTGTCAGCAAGATCACGAGGCAACATTGGGATGTTGCGACCAGGAAGGTAGATAGTGAAACCGCGCTCGCGTGCCACTTTATCCATCGCATCATCTGGAGAGATGTAAGCCGTTGGATCAGCAATTGCGATAGTCAGTTCAAAATCACCGTTCTCTTTCTTCTTCGCGTAAAGCGCGTCATCCATATCTTTTGTGCTTTCGCCATCGATAGTCACAAAAGGGACGTGCGTCATGTCTACACGTTCAAGATCGGCGTCATCGTTGATTAGCCAGTTGTCGATGCCTTCAGGCTCGCTGTTTGGTAGATCGTTTTGTGCCAGCGTTACCCACCAAGGTGCAATCTTGTCGTCAGCGTCTGTGATTTTCTCAGAGATCTGAGCCAAGAAACCATTGTCACCTTTTAATGGGTGTTGAACGATATGAGCAACAACCCAGTCACCTTCTTTAAGCGTTTCAGGGTTTAGACCCTTCATTGCTTTCGCTTTAAGTTGCAGTTTTTTGAGCTGCGGGTGATCAGGAACAACGTTCAATCGGCCTTTGAAAAGCTTAACTCGTGCAATAAAGCGAGTAAGACCTTGTTCAACCAATTCCTCAGGCTCTGCTACTTCGCGCTCTTTCTCTGTGCGAATGATGGCAATCACCTTGTCACCGTGCACACATTTCTTCATGTACGGAGGCGGGATAAAGAAGCTTGTTTTGCTATCAACTTCGAGAAAACCAAAACCTTTTTCAGTGGCTTTGATGGTACCTTCCTTTTTAGGGAGGGTTTCTTGGATTTGCTGCTTGAGCTGAGCGAGTAGAGGATTATCTTGAAACATTTTGACTTTTATCTATCGAGGACAATTGAGCACACTATAATCATTGCGAGGCTTGATTACTACTTAAAGGCGAAGTGAGCGTTAATTAATTGCCCTCTTATTTAACTAGGTCAATTTGCTAGGAGATGGGTGCTGTGGCGAGATATTCATCAAGTTTTGACGATATGATAACCAGTATTGATGTAAAAGCGAAAAATATGTGATGTATTTCAATTTTTTCTGGATTTTTTTATGCATTTAGGGAATAATCCGCCTCCCTTAGACGTCCCTAATGGCTTGAAGTGTTTTATTACTGCTTCGTAACTCTGAATGGAATCAGTATCTGATTGGATCAGTATTGGAATTGATAGAGCTCCCGGGACCTTTTGTTTACTTATATATAGTGGGATCCCAATGTCCGAATCTGTAATTCAATTTAATGAATTAGCCCTAAACGATAACATTCTTTCAGCTCTTGATAGCATGGGTTTCGTTTCTCCGACTCCAATCCAAGCAGCAGCTATTCCTCTTCTTCTTGAAGGCCGTGACGCACTAGGTAAAGCACAGACTGGTACTGGTAAAACAGCAGCATTCTCTCTGCCTTTACTTAACAAAATCAACCTGAACCAACACAAACCACAAGCAATCATCATGGCTCCTACTCGTGAGCTAGCGATTCAAGTTGCTGCGGAAATCAAAAACCTTGGCCGTGATATCAAAGGTCTTAAAGTTATTGAAATCTACGGTGGTGCTTCAATTGTTGACCAAATGCGTGCTCTAAGCCGCGGTGCTCACATTGTTGTTGGTACTCCAGGTCGTGTTAAAGACTTACTAACTCGTGACCGTCTACACCTAGATGAAGCACACACATTTGTTCTTGATGAAGCAGATGAAATGCTGAAAATGGGCTTCGTAGATGACGTTACTTGGATCCTAGAGCAAGCTCCAGAATCTGCACAACGTGTACTTTTCTCTGCAACTATGCCTCCAATGGTTAAGACTATTGTTGACCGTTACCTACGTAACCCGGCTAGAGTTGACGTTGCTGGTACTAACCACACAGTTGATAAAGTAGCGCAGAACTTCTGGGTTGTTAAAGGCGTAGAAAAAGACGAAGCAATGTCTCGTCTTCTAGAAACCGAAGAAACTGACGCGTCAATCGTATTCGTACGTACTCGTCAAGACACTGAGCGTCTAGCTGATTGGCTATCTGCACGTGGCTTCAAAGCTGCTGCACTGCACGGTGATATTCCTCAGTCTCTACGTGAGCGTACTGTTGATCACATCAAACAAGGTGTTATCGACATCCTAGTTGCAACTGACGTTGTAGCTCGTGGTCTTGATGTTCCACGTATCACTCACGTATTCAACTACGACATCCCATTCGATGTTGAATCTTACATCCACCGTATTGGTCGTACTGGCCGTGCTGGACGTAAAGGTAAAGCGATCCTACTAGTTCGCACTAACCAAATTCGCATGCTTCGCACAATCGAGCGCGTAACTAAGTCTCAAATGGAAGAAATTCAACTTCCTCTACGTGACCAAGTTGCTGCTGCACGTGTTGCTAAGCTTGGCGCTGAACTTGAAACTGAGAAAGAAAGCAAAGCACTAGAAAACTTTGCAGGTCTTATCTCTACTCTTCAAGAGTCTCTAGAAGTTGATGCTGCTACTCTAGCTGCAATGCTTCTTAAGCGTCAGCAAGGTAAGAGCCCACTATTCTACGTTGGCGAAGACCCAATGATCGCTGCTATTGAGCGTGATAAGAACCGTCGCAAAGAGCGTCGTGAAGATCGTGACAACGGCCGTGACGGTGGTGGTCGCAACTTCAATACTCAAGATTGGGATACTTACCAACTACAAGTTGGCCGTGAGCAAGGCGTTCAGGTTAAAGACATCGTTGGCGCACTAGCAAACGAACTTGGCCTAACTAAAGGTTCTATCGGTGCTATCAAGCTAGACCAAGGTTCTACTTACGTTCAACTGCCAAAAGCAATGAACTCTGAAACTGCTGGTAAGCTAAGCAAACTTCGCATTCGTCAAAAAGAAGCTGGCGCTGTAGTTGTTGATTTCAATGACTTCCGTGAGCCTCGTCGTGGCGGCGGCGGTCGTGATGGCAACCGTGGTGGCAACCGTGGCGGTCGTGATGGTGGCGGCTACCGTGGTAACCGTGAAGGCGGCAACCGCGAAGGTGGTAACCGTGAAGGCGGTCGTGGTGGATACCGTGGCAACCGTGATGGTGCTCGCGATGGTAACTCTGCTGGCGGACGTGATGGCGAACGTCGTTTCGACCGTAACCGTGGTGGCGATCACCGTGGTAACTTCCGTGGCGAACGTGGCCATGGTAACGGCAATGGCGGTGGTAACCGTGGTCGTCGTCCAGAGCGCAACGAAGGTTAATCAACCTGTCGCTTAGACGCTTTAGGTCTAGACACTGAATTTAAAAGCCGAGCGTAATGCTCGGCTTTTTTGTGCCTGTTATTTGAACTTAAGCTTTGGTTGGCTCGATATTCGTAGCTAACTTACTTTAATCAAGCTTCGTTCCTGTAACTATGCTTCGTCCATGAAACTAAGCATCGCGCCTAGAACGAATGTTAGTGCCAAAACTTAGCTGTATCGCGTTCTAAGCCTATACCAAAAGAACGTGCTACAAGATGCTGAAACAAAGAGTGAAGGCTATCTAAGCGTCGTTACAGTGCATCTATTCGTAGAGTTGTGCTCGAAGGCAATCAAAATAAGATCAGATCACTATTCTCAACTTCAGTGAGCTTTTTGATGCAAACACTGAGCAATTGAGAAATCGAGCAAAAAGTTATCGGTAATGATAAGCAGACGAAAGGGAAGGGTGGTTGTTTTTCAAGCGGATCACCTGCATTTGTTCGAGTCGCTTTAATTAACTGAATCAAGTTAAAAATAACGTGAGCACTCGTTTGCGTCACCTGTTCATTAATTTTCTTATTCAACTATTTTTTAATTCCGCTCTCGAAATAAATAATTTAATGACCAAGATCAACTTAATTGTGTTCATTTAGTGATTTTTTCAAAACAAAAGTTGAAAGATTCAAAAATTATTGAATAATGGACTTAACTAAAATTGAAGTAAACACTTCATCCAATTCGTACTGAAACAGGATCCATATCCAATGTCTAATTCGTTTGTTCTGGTTATTAACTCGGGTAGTTCATCCCTAAAATTTGCTGTAATCGATTCTGTTTCTGGTGAAGCAGTATTAAGTGGCCTAGGGGAGTGTTTTGGTCTTGAAGATGCTCGTATGAGCTGGAAATTCCAAGGCGAGAAAACTGAAATTGCCATTCAAGGTGAAGATAACCACCACAAAATTGCCATTGGCAAATTGGTTGGCCTGATGGAAGACCTAGGCTTCACGGCTGATATCGTGGCTATCGGTCACCGTATCGTTCACGGCGGTGAGAAGTTCACTCAAACGGTTCGCATTACTGAAGAAGTAACGAACGAAATTGAAAGCCTATCTGACCTAGCTCCACTTCATAACCCAGCAGGTGCTATCGGTATCCGTGCTGCAATTGAAGCTTTCCCTTCTCTACCTCAGTTCGCTGTATTTGATACTGCTTTCCACCAAACAATGCCTCAACGTGCATTCACTGGTGCAATCGCAAAAGAGCTATACACAGACTTCGGCGTACGTCGCTACGGTTTCCACGGCACTAGCCACTACTTCGTTAGCCGTGAAGCTGCGAAGATGGTTAACAAGCCAATCGAAAAATCGAGCTTCATCTCTGTTCACCTAGGTAACGGCGCATCTGTATGTGCTATTAAAGATGGTAACAGTGTTGATACTTCTATGGGCTTCACACCACTTTCAGGCCTAATGATGGGCACACGTTGTGGTGACCTAGACCCAGGCATCATCGAATACCTACTTAAGAAAGGCTGGTCACAAGAGCAAGTATTTAACTCTCTAAACAAGGAGTCTGGCTTCCTTGGCGTGTCTGGTCTTACGAGCGATGCTCGTGGCATCTTAGAAGCAATGGAAGAGGGCCACGAAGGCGCTAAGCTTGCGTTTGAGGTGTTTACTTACCGCGTAGCGAAATACGTTGCTTCTTACCTAGCAACGCTAGATTCTTTAGACGGTATCATCTTCACTGGTGGTATCGGTGAGAACTCTCTACCAATTCGTCGTGAGATCTTAAACAACCTTAAGATTCTAGGTTTCGTTGAAGATGTAGCAGGTAACGAATCTGCTCGCTTTGGTGCTGAAGGGATCATCGCTAAGTCTGAAATGTTAGACGCAGTAGCAATGGTTATCCCAACCAACGAAGAATTCGTGATTGCTCAACAGTCGGTAGAACTTCTGTAATCTGAACTGAAGTCTAAGCAAGAAAAAGACAATCAAAAGCGAGCCCAAGTGGCTCGCTTTTTGTGTCTAGTAAAGATGCGTCTGAATGTTTTAACAGGGGGATAGCCTACAAGGCGATCGTGAAACAGTTTTAGAACAGAGCTTAAATTGCGACTCATCGGGTGATCTGGAAGCGCTAAGGTTATTTAGTCCCTGAGCGGTAGTTTGGATCTGTCCAGCATCGAGGTAACTCTTCCCCTGACATAAACATCAGTTCGGACTTTTTAAACATCTCAGGGTCTTGCTGTTCTTCACCTGCTTGAAACCGACCTTCGATACTGTCTTGAAATAAGTTGGTTAATTTGGTCATTTCAGTTACATCAACGAGGTCACCGGTTTTTTCTCTTTTAGAAACATTTTACCACACGGCTAAGCGGATTGGTGTCGAAAATGAGAGTTATTGGTGGGCAGATCAGTTTGAAAATCTCAGTAATTATCGAGCGCACTAATTAAATACTGGACCTGAGATCTGGCAGCAAACACAGGGGAATATTGATGCTCTAGTTTCAGTGGTGGGGACGGGTGGAACCATTGCCGGAAACTCACACTATCTATCTGAGCAGCAACCCAATCTCGAAACTTGGTTAGTTGACCCAAATGGGTCCGGCATTTATTCGTTTCTACGTAATGGACACTATCAATCAACGGGAAGTTCGTTCACGGAAGGCATAGGGATCATGCGAACGGTTGAAAATTTCAGGCAGGCAAAAATCAATCGTGCAATCACGCTTCCCGATCAGGATTTGGTGACGATATCCCGCCTTGTTGCGGAACATGACGGTATTCTTCTAGGAAGCAGTTCGTCGTTGAACGTAGCAGGTGCGCTATACGCTGCGGCTAGAATGGGGAAAGGGAAAACCATCGTTACATTTAGCTGTGACCTTGCTGAGCGCTCGTATTCGAAGCTGCACAACGAAACGTTTCTGAAAGAAAAAGAGATACAGCTTAATAAAGAAAACCTCTCTCAACTATGGGCTCGTTATCAAGCCGAAGATGGCAGCATGGTCGTCAACGTATAGTCGCTTTAAGTTAGTAACAGCCAGTGGTCTGCCAGCTCTTTCGTTAGCGCTGAACATCCGGTTAGAGCTAAACATCCGTTAGCACCAAATCCGGCACTATTGCTTGTTATTAGGGTAGTGAATCACATTATGAAATACGGCGTTTCCTTCACCGATATTTTTGTAGGCATGGGTCTGGTTGGCATTGAAGCGAACGGCTTGTCCTGCGCGTAACGTATGCCACTCATCATCAAACATCACGGCCATCTCTCCTGAAATGCATAAGATGTGCTCAGTGACGCCTGCGTTATGTGGGGCGGATTCATGCTGGTAATCGGGTGCTAGGGTGAGTTCGAATATTTCAAATCCTAGTGCTTCCTCAAAAGGAAACAACAAACTGACGAAAAAGCCAATGTTGTATTCCTCATGTCTTAGTTCGTTTGCATCTCTGAATAAACTCGTCAGTTCACTGTTTGGGCTAGCCGCGATAAAGCTCGAAAGTGACACCTCAAATCCAGAAGCTATCTGCCAGAGCTTAGCGACTGTCGGGCTGGATTCTCCACGTTCAATTTGTCCTAACATTGCTTTACTCACGCCTGTTGCTTTCGCTGTTTTGTCTAAGCTCCAGCCTTTTTCTTGGCGAAGGCGTTTCAAGTTAACGCCGACTTTAATTTCTGTTTGCATATTTTCTCTACAAGTTTTTCAAAAATTAGTTGTGCGTTATAGCGCACGGGTGCTAAGTTCAGTCTATGGACGTTATAACGCACACAGGAATAAATTAACATGACTAAGCTAAAATTTTCTCACGTCAGTACCGGCTTTATCGCTGTTTTCATTGGTTATGCGAGCGCCGCGGCGATTATTTTCCAAGCGGCAATGAGTGCTGGAGCAACCGAAGAACAAGTGGCGTCATGGTTTTGGGCGTTGGGGGTTGGCATGGGCGTAACCACAATACTGCTCTCGTTTCATTACAAGAAGCCTGTGGTTACAGCGTGGTCGACGCCTGGAGCGGCGTTGTTAATCACATCTCTTGAAGGGCTGACAATGAATCAGGCAGTAGCCGTGTTTTTGTTCAGTTCGATGTTGATCACGTTGGTTGGATTGGTGGGGATATTTGAGAAAGTCCTAAAACAGATCCCAACATCGATTGCCTCAGCGATGCTCGCGGGGATTCTATTGCAATTCGGTTTGGGTTTGTTCACGTCGCTAATGGAAGAGGCACAAGTCGTAGCGGTCATGCTCGCTGTATTTATTCTGGCGAAAGCGCGGTTAGGAAATTTACTGATCCCAAGCATTTTCATCATCGCATTGGTCATGTGTGTGGGTTTTGGCAAACTCGATGTTAGTCAGGTGACTATGGGATTAACGACCCCAGTGTTCATTTCGCCCGATTTTGAGTTCTTTTCGTTGTTTAGTGTTGGTATCCCATTGTTTATAGTGACGATGGCTTCACAGAACTTACCGGGATTTGCGGTTCTAAAAGCGAATGGATACCAAGTTGATTCATCGAAGATCATTACCACCACCGGGGTAACAGGTTTGATCTTCGCACCGTTTGGTGGCTTTGCGTATAACCTTGCAGCGATTACGGGCGCTATTTGTATGGGCCCGAATGCGGATAGTAACCCCAAGACACGTTATATGGCTGGGATCTGTATGGGCGGGTTTTACTTGTTAGCTGGTGTGATGGGGATGTCATTTGTGTCGCTGTTTAGCGCCGTACCCTCCGAGATTGTCATTGCGGTTGCTGGCTTAGCGGTGATGCCCACCTTGATGAATTGCCTTGCGGTATCAATGGCAGACAGTCACTACAGAGAACCCGCACTGCTTACTTTCTTATTCACCGCTTCTGGCACCAATTTACTGGGAATCGGTAGCGCATTTTGGGGTTTGTGCATCGGGTTGTTTTGTTGCTGGTTACATAATTACAAAGCTAAGTCGCGTGGAGCAAACAAGACTTCGCAAACTTCGTCGTAATCAAGCTACCCAAGATTAGGATCAGGTTCGCTGTAAATTAGAAACATCAGCAAGTTGTTTGAGTAGTAAGCCCAGTCATACTCGTGACTGGGCTTGCTTACAAAGGAATAAAGCTACTTAACTTCGTATCTCAGTAGCACTTCATTATCGAGAACGACATTTGTCGACCAGATAAAGCTTGCGCCAGCACCACTGAATTTTTCGATAAAGTTCATGTACGCTTTTTTATTGTTCACGCCAATATCGTCTTCTGAATATACCGATGCTAGAGGCCAAGATGTTGAATCGAACTCTTGGTTCATCCAGTTGGTTGGTGTTTCCCAATGAGCGGCGTAGGCATCTTGACCGTGGTCAGTTCCTTCCGTGGTGCAGCTTTCAGAAAGACGCTTCCCGTCCACTTCACTCAAACAAGTCAGGTCATAAATCGGTGAGGTATAAAAGGTTTGTGCTTGCCAGTCTGGACCTGTCACGGTTCCGTCACTAAAGCTCGCGATAAAGCCACCATCACCAGCGTGGTATGCCTTTCCGCGGTTATCTTCGCTGCCAAGACCTAGGTTTTCTTCCCAATCAATCACTTTCACCGCAATCGTGTAAGGCTTCTTCACCTTAAATTTGACGATGTTTGAGTTAAACGGTGTGAAAGGAACGGTGTCTACCGCGATTAACTTGCCGTTGATATAAAGTTCGAAATAGTTATCGGCAAAAATATAACCTGTTATTTCCTCACCGTCTTGATCCACAACAGCTACCGGTACAGAGCTTTGATCGACTTCGGCTAGGCTGCTTGGCGTGGTGTTTGAGCACTCTTCATAAAGATCAAAGGCTTTCGGCCCTGTCGCAAAGTTGTTCTTGGCTGGAACCGTCCAAACCTTTCCTTCTGAGTCCATAATTTCCCCGACGCCCGCCACTCGGCTACGTCCGTTTGCACACTCAAAGAGATTCGATTCAACAGTGGTCGCCACACCTTGAGTAATACTCGCTGAGCCTTGGTAATCACTGATGTTGCTGACCGAAGGCGTGTCTGATGATGGTGAGCAGCCTGTAGCGAGCAAAGCAACCGATGAAAGGGCAAGGGCTTGATATTTTTTGATGATCATTGATTGGGTATCCTAAATGGGTGATTTAAATAAGCGTGGTTCAAAATAAGCCAAGTGCAAGTAAGTTAATTGAAAACAAAGCTATTTCAAACAAATCCGAGCTAAGTAGCTAAGTAGCTAAGTAGCTAAGTAGTTAAGTAAGCCGTGAACTCATAGCTGATAGCTGGAACGACGAAACTAAGCAAGAGCCAAAGCAATTGTGAGGTACCACGCTTATTATTTGATGAGGCATATATTACCCGTACAAATGTAAACAAGCGTAAAGCTGAGTAAGCATGCGCAAAACAGCGCTTTTATAGGATGATCACATCAGCTTGCGCGGAGCTTGAAAAAATACTTAGAACGAAGCGGTTTCAGGTTGTGATTGAGATAGTATTTTGCTACAAAACGCGCATAATCTCGCTATACAACATTTAAAGAAGAATTTACCTATGACTACCTTTCAATACTACTTTCACCAACTGCCTTGCTTCGACTGTAAAAAAACGACAGTAAGTACTGATCTTGGTTGGTTAACGCCTGCGATGAAAGACGATGCTATCGCACAAGTGACAGCAACACTTGCCCAAGGCGAGGTCACTCCTGATCTTTCAGCGGACGTGGTTTGTACGAAAGATGAAGCGCGTGAGTATTTACTACTGAACTTCTTCGGTTATTCAGAAGAAGAGCTAGCAAGCGGAATCGAAGCGGATGATGAAAAAGAAGTGGTAGACGAAATCGCAGAGCTAGTAGAAGAAGGTAAAGACACCATCACCTTCGAACATGAGATTGCTCTTCAGTGCTGTGCAGACTGCGATGTTGAAGACGAGTCAAACTAAGCTCTTGTATTAAGAGTATTAAACTAAGTACTCTTATTAAGGTTCATCATGAAGCTATGATGTTCTAATGATGAAAGGCGTTAGCGAATTGAGTTCGCTAACGCCTTTTTTGTCTCTCTGTTTCTTATCTTTAAGCGGCATTCAATCTTAAGATGTTGTGCTTTCTATGATGCCTTGTTTGCTCAGTTGCGAAAGGATCTCAGCGGTCTTCTCTCTGAATAAATCTCTCAGTAGACGCACAGTCGGGGTGATGGATTGACGACTTGGACACACTAACCACAGCTCGGTAGGGGTCGGCTTAAACTCAGGCATGACTTTAACCACTTCGCCTGAAAGCAGATGACGTGACATGTCTAGACAAGATTTTATTGCCACTCCTCTACCCGCGATACACCAACGTCTTACAAGGTCAGCGTCGTTCGAAGCTCGGTTCCCTTTTAGTTTCACTTTATGATCTTGAGTGCCATCGTTGAATATCCACTCGTCTTGCAATATGTCATGAAGTTGGTAGAGCAAACCATTGTGTTGAGTTAAGTCACTCGGGTGTTTTGGTGTTCCCATTTCAGCCAAGTATTCAGGGGCCGCACA
The DNA here is from genome assembly GCF_041469785.1 of Vibrio sp. 10N.286.48.F5. Classification (NCBI taxonomy): domain Bacteria; kingdom Pseudomonadati; phylum Pseudomonadota; class Gammaproteobacteria; order Vibrionales; family Vibrionaceae; genus Vibrio; species Vibrio sp. 10N.286.48.F5. Next base: position 54,151 of record NZ_JBFRLG010000028.1, read on the forward strand.
CAATATTCTGGGTACATCGCAGATTTTAAAGCCATACATGTTGGCATCAGTCGGGGAGCCATAACGCAGCGCCATATCGACGGAATCTCGGTAGAAGTCGATATTGCTATCGCTGATGCTAGTACGAAGCGTCGCCTTTGGGTATTCAAGCAAGAACTCATCTAACCAAGGTGTGATTAGGTTTCGTCCTAGATCAGAAGAAAGCGCTATGCGAATTTCACCATCAAGAATCCCGAGCTCTTCGCGCATGTTGAGCTTCGCTTGCTCCAACATCTTTAAGGCTTGTTCGCATTCCGGTAAATAACGCTCGCCAGCTGAAGAGAGCCTTAGGTGGCGCGTGGTTCTTACAAATAACTCCGCACCGAGTGCCGCTTCAACACGTTTTACTGCTGCACTTGCTGTGGCAGTGCGCATATCTAGGTTGGTGGCTGCAGCGGTGATACTGCGAAACTCTGCCACTTTCAAAATGACCTGTAAGTCTTCAAGAAGCATGTTATCTACCTGTATTCAATTATGTTCTAAACATGGCGTTGGGATATTTCCCCATCACAATGTGCAGATGGGTTATCTCTACTTATCGCTTCTAAGTTAGCTTCAAACACTTAATTGTCAAAACTAATTTGATAATAATTCAAATGTGAGGCTGTTTTAAATTAGTAATTTTCTCACTATCATTTTCCCATATCGACAACGTAGCGCAGTACGCACTGTATGGACGAAGCCTACGATCTAGGGGGATAAGATGACTAAGAAAATCACAATGGGTGTAACGGATTTGTCGTTCCACCTTACGACCGCATCGTTGGTTGCCAATGTATTGAAAGCCATGGGTTTTGAGGTAGAGCGTATTTTCTCTCCCCATCAGGAGAACTTTGAAAAGCTGAAAACAGGCCAAGTGGATATGCTTTCTTCTGCGTGGCTGCCATCAAGTCACGGTATCTACAAAGCGGGCGTTGAAGAAGTTGAGCCACTTATCAAGCTTGGGCTTCATTATGAACCTTATGCTTTGTGGGGCGTACCAGACTATGTGCCTGAAGAAGCGGTTTCTGAAGTCTCTGATTTATTAAAAGCCGAAGTGGTCGAGAAAATGAACTCGACCATTCAAGGTATCAACCCTGGCGCTGGCATCACACGTTTCTCTATCCAGATGATGAAAGATTATGGCCTGAGCGATGCCGGCTACCAGTTCTTTCCTGGCAGTGAAGATGATTGTTTCAATGCCTTTGAAAGTGCGGTCGCAAACAAAGAGTGGGTGGTAGTGCCACTGTGGAAACCTCAGTTTTTGCACTATCGCTACGATATTCGTGAGCTCAAAGAGCCAAAAGGCCTACTCGGAATTGTTGATAGAGCAGTGCTTCTTTTAAGAGACGACAAGAAGCATCTGTTCAGCGAACAACAGATTCAGAAGTTGGATTCCCTGCGCTTCTCGAACGACATCATCGCAGAGCTGGATTACAAAGTTTGCCGTGAAGGTAAACCACAAGATCAAGTCACACATGATTGGTTGATTGAGAAAGGGATTATTTAACCTCTAAGCCGTTGGCAGTGCAGTTAGATGTCTGCATTACCCAGATAACGGCAATACAATTATCAAAAATTATTTGAGAATCATTCAAATATTAGGCGGTTTATCTAGAGTGAGAATTGACTAAGATTAACTCGTCTAATTCAAGGAGAAAGCACCATGTCAGTACCATCAAAAATGAAAGCTATCGGATTTACTCAATCACTTGCGATTACAGAGCAAGACAGTTTATTTGAGTTTGAAACGAGTCTGCCAGAACTAAAAAATAATGACTTGCTGGTAAAAGTGAGCGCGACTTCTATTAACCCTGCTGACGCAAAAATTCGTATTCGTAGTGCCAAAGACAAAACACTCGAACAACCAAAAGTGCTGGGTTATGACGCAGTCGGTGAAGTTGTTGGCAAAGGTGCTGACGTTGAAGGCTTCAAAGTCGGTGACCGTGTGTACTATGCGGGTGACGTAACACGCATGGGTGCTAACGCAGAATACCAAGCTGTGGACTACCGTATTACCGCTAAAGCGCCGAAGAGCCTTTCTGATGAAGCTGCAGCCGTTATGCCACTAGCAACGCTTACGGCATGGGAAGCGTTGTTTGACCGCCTGCGAGTTCGTCCTGAAGAGAAAAAATCTATCCTGATCATTGGTGGAGCGGGCGGCGTTGGTTCAATTACGATTCAACTGGCTAAGCAACTCACCAACCTAAATGTTATCGCAACAGCTTCAAGACCTGAAACGGAGCAGTGGGTAAGGGATATGGGTGCGGATCATGTGGTGAACCACCGTAACCTTGTTGAGTCTGTGCGAGAGCAAGGCATTCAACACGTCGACTACATCTTCAATGTTGCGGATACAAAAGGGCACTGGGATGCGATGGTTGAATTGATCGCACCGCAAGGCATGATCAGTTCGATTGTTGAATTTGATGGTGGCATTGACTTGTCAGCGCTGCAAGGCAAATCAGCAGGCTTTGTTTGGGAGCTGATGTTTACACGTTCACTGTTTAACACCGAAGATATCCAGAAGCAGCAAGACATCCTATTCCAAGCCGCGAATCTGATTGATGCGGGCCGTATTAAATCGACGCTAACCTCGACCCTAAATGGCTTTAGTGTGGAAACACTTAAAGATGCACACCAACGTATTGAAAGCAGTGCCTCGATTGGTAAAACAGCTATCAAATACTAATTGCTGATGTTTTAATCCGCCGTTGTTTTGAATTGTTGACGGTTTAAATAGAAGAAGCCCCTGATATCTGATTGCTAGTCAAAAGGTTTCAGGGGCTTTTGTTTGTTTTCAGTTTAGTCAGTTTAGTCAGCTTCTGGTGATGTGATAGGTTTCGATGTTCTGAAGTGAAGCTGTATTAGGTCTAGCTCAAAAGGCGAGGGCTCTTTGTCCGCAATCAAAAAACCGATTTGTTTGATGTCTCGTGCCTTAAGTTCCGGCGCATCGCTCAGTAGCCGACCTCTGAACACCGCTTGAAAATCGTTGAATTGGAACGCCTTGCTAAACTGTTCTCCCTTTATCGTATCGAAATCGTGTTTGTATTGAATTCGATTGCCGTCCTTCGATGTTGTGAACCTCAGTTGGTAAGTGCGACCATCACCAACGAATACTAGCTCTGCACTGTCTATTTCATGGGCAGGTGATTCAATGGAGCGCTTTACAGAACTGAAACCACCATTATTTTCTAACGATAGCTCGCCCCTAAATCGACTCATATCATCAAGATAAATGAGCTCGCCTGTAGAGATGCCACCCATTACATCGTCGTTGGTCACTGTCCAGTTTTGATGCTCACTCGCTTGTGTAAAGTCGATCATGTTTGTCCCTATTGCGCTAGCCTTAAGACTTAACGAATGTAGGCTGAGTAGAAGGAGTAAAGATGTGGTTAACCTAAGGGGTAACCGTGTTTTACAATGGGTTCCGTTCATGAATTTCTCCACTCTTTCCCCGCAGGCTCTGCGTTGTTTACTCGACAGCGATGGTTCACTTATGAAGAAGGTTCAGTTTCAAGCATAGCTAAACAACGCTTGATGAAGTCTTCATAGTTCGATGCTTTGTCGTATTCGATCTTCAATGAGCCGTGGAACATTAGGGTCACTGTAACGTCTCGGTAGCTCAACCAACAGGTGTAACCATCGTAATCGTGCCACGCTACCATCTCGCCCAATTGATACTTGCTGTCCAATTGCTTGCCCGAGGAGCGAATGCAATCGAACACTCTGAGAAACTCTAAGATAGTGATTCTGTTGTCCATGTATCACTCCCGCTGCGCAGTCGATGAAAAATGCTAAGTGCTTGTATTCGAATTAACTACGGTTTGGTTCTGCATTACGATCACTGTGGGGGGGCGGTTGCTCAATCACTGCAGCTGTTTTGCAAAAGGGCTAAGATAAACAGAAGAAAGGCGTTAGTAGACTTGAGTTTACTAACGCCTTTTTATTTGGTGACTTTTTATTGAGTGCCTTTAGCTGGCTCTATGGAGTTTCAACTCAAACTATCAGTTAGAAATCATAGAGCACAGCGGATGCCTAGAAGTAATGAAACACCGGAGGTTCATGCATTAAGAAGTTTTGATGCGAGATGTTCCAAGCATAAGCGCCTGCTAGCGTGAACACCACATAGTCACCGATGTCGATGTGATCGATATTTTGATTCCGTGCCAGAACATCTTTTGGGGTGCACAACTGACCAACTAGTGTGGCTGTAGTCTGGTCTATTGGGTTTGAAATAGTGGGTTGCTGATTACTTTTCACGATTGCAAAAGGGTGGTCATGGCTTTGCGCTGCCGGAGTACGGAAATGATGTGTGCCTCCGCGAGCAATCACAAAGTTTTCACCGAGATTTTGTTTAATGTCTAACACCTCCATCACGTAGTAGCCACAAGGTGCTGAGATGTAGCGCCCGCACTCAAAACGCAGTGTCCAATCTTGTAGTTGTTCTTTGGCAATCAGAAATTCCAATTTGTCACAAAACTCTACCCACGGAAAATGTTGTTTCTGATCTTGATAATTGATTCCCATACCGCCACCCAAGTTGATCGTAAGATCTTCAAGTGAGTATTCTTCTTTCCATTCCTTCACTACTTGGAAATAGCGTTCCATCAAAGCTAAGTGTCGACCGACTTCAAGCTGGTGTGACATCAAATGGAAGTGAAAGCCATTCAACTTGATTAAGGGGGAATCGCGTAGGTACATCAAGGCATTACTTAACTCACTCTCATCGAGGCCAAACGGGGTGGGCTTTCCTCCCATGGCTAATTTGCTAAGTGTGATGTCACCAATGTCTATGTTCATACGCAGGAAGATCGGAGCAGGTCGATTCAACTTTTGTGTTAAAGAACCAATGCGTTGTAACTCAGTGAGGCTCTCTACATGAATCGCATCAACATCGAGTATAATCGCTTGATCTAACTCACTGGGCACTTTCCCTGGGCCACCAAAGATCAGTGGTTTATTGAGTTGTTGCTGGTGGAGGTGTGCAAGCTCTCCGCCTGATGCTGCTTCGAAACCATCAACATAAGGGGCTAAAGTGCGTAATATCGGCTCTGAAGGATTCGCTTTCGCGGCGTAAAATAGCTCTACGTTTTTTGGCAATACATGGCGCATCTGCTTAATGTGCTGCTCCAATGCATCGAGATCATAAAGATAAGCACATAATGGTTGCGTTTGTTGCTTGGCCAATTGCTGGATTTCTTGATGGATAGAGGCTGAAAGTTGAGGAGAATTAAGCATGGTGAACTCCTTTTGAATGAGTTGGCCACGGTGCTGCAACTTGGGTGTAACCGGACTCTTTATCGGCATTTTGCATCAAACGTGTTGTGAAGTTATTTTTGCTTGGAAAATGACCATCGTTAAGCAATGCCATTAGTTCGGGTTGCTGGCCATTGATAGACGTCCAGCGGACGATAGCGTCTTTTAAAGTTCCCCATAACGTATTCTCAAGTGCCGAGTTACCCTCAGCGATAAAGAAAATGGCCTCGCTGATATTGTTAATGAAGGTGCAATAGCCAATACGGTTCCAACCTTGCTCACGACTGTAGTACACCGATTGACGAGCACGCTCTGAAAGTTGCTGAAGTGTTTCTGATGGCCAAAATTCGCGTAGTAGCTTGGTACCTTCTAAGTCTCGAATCCATACACAGCAAGGCATGCCTTTTTCAAATCCAATCAACGTATTTTGTAAGTGCGGTTCAAACGCAACCCCATGTTTGAAGTAGTAGTTAAAGACGCCCGGAATCAAACAATGCAGATAGCGCTCAAACCACAGCGTGGCGACATTGTCATATTGGCTTTGTGTTGTTTGCGCTTTTTGTTTGAGTTGAGTGGCGATGCAGCTGTTCCCGTCTGTATCGTAAGCAAAGAGGGCACCCGCTAACGTTGGTTGCAAAATATCGGTTTCGCTTAAGGTGAAATTCTCTCGATACAAAATACCAAACGACTCGCGAGCTTTAATAACATCAGTTTGTTCCTGCTCGGCAACCGACTCTAGATCCAATGTGGTCGCGTAAGGTTCAGTCATTACCTTGAATACAGGATTACGTAACTGTTCACTCTCTTTGATGGGATGCAGAATCGAGGTTAATTGAACGGCACTATCGAGCTCATACCATGCGTTTTTACGTACGCAGTTAGTTAAACGTACATTGATAGAGAACTTAGCAAACCAATCCATATCTGGGTGGTACAGAGTGCGCACGGATGAAGTGGGTAAGAGTTTTTCACCACCTAATCCAAGCGGGATGATTTTGCCTTGTTCAATGGCCGTTTTGACCACTGGGTTTTGCAAAAGTGTGTAACTTTCCCAAGGGTGACAAGGGTAAAGCATGGTACCTGCTGAATTGTTTTCATCAGGTGCAAGTTGTTCAAGCATGGTCGTTGGTGAGGTTCGGTCATCTGAACTCAAGACGTCGAGCAACGCGGTGTCGACCTTAAACCAATACAGGGGAACCTTAGCGCCAACCTCAGGGGAACACGCTAGCAGATCATCGATACTGACACCTGAACGACTCTTTGGCGTTGGATGAAAAGTATGTCCCCAAAGTAACGATTGCTCTGATGCGATAAACGCGTTGTGATGCTGAGGTGAGCTGTCTGAGTTTAGGAACTGTTCGGTGATCAACAAACTGTTTTCCATTTGCTCGACCAGTTCGTAATTGAATGGAATCGTCAGCATTTCTTTTAGGTAACTGAGTAGAAGCGTCAGGGTTTGCGTTGCGTCCAATTTGCACCAAGCTGCGCCGGGCATTTTAGCCCAAGGTGTATCACTGAGCTTCACTTTCCCCAGTTTACTGATGTACTCAACGGGTAAAACCATCAGACCATTTTTCTGAGGTTGATCTTGGTGAGGTAGGTGAATGGCCACGCGCTGGTGAGCGTTGTAGTTTCTTTTCAAAGTTTGAGGCAGAGAGGCAGAACTGTAGCGCCAATTAACCTGTTCATTGGGTATCGCGTATTCACGTAAGTAACAGTTCACCACGCCCATGATGGTATTGAGTTGGGCTTTTTCTCGGTTTAGCAGTACTTTTTTACGATTTTGAAGAGCTTGGTCTTCAGCGTAATACTCACTTGGAGATAATTGATTCTGTAACATGTTGATGTCCAAATTTTGAATGGATGATCAGCGCGATAGCAGCAATGCCACCGACCAACATAGAAAGTATGAAAGGAACCTCAAGCCAGCCCAAGCTTGATATAAAAGACGCGCTCAACCCAGCCGTAACGCCACCCCATTTAGACATAGCGTCAAAGCGCGAAAATACTTTGCCGCTTTGTCGTCGATCAATTTGGTTTGCTAACGCTTGATGCAAGCCGTGATAACAGCAAACCATGCCAAGTCCGAAAACAATACGAGCAATAATCAACACTTCTTGATAAGGAGTGAGATGCATTGCTGCACTGAGTGAAAGCAAACCAAAGCCTAGCCATAAAGTACGCTGCGCTTGATTGCGTTCAAACTGGTGGCGATCAACCCATTCTGAGAACAGATGGACTTTTCCTGCAAAGAGCAGATAAACACCATGTGGGAGGGCATATAAAAACCCAATCCACGCTTGGCTTGTCACGCCATATTGCTGCACATAAGGCGAGAAATAGGGGAACGTGACGACCATGGCGAAAGCAAAGCTGAACTGCGCGCCAAACACCCAATAAAGCGTATTTAACGAGTTGGTTTGGCTGCTTTGAGCTTTATTCGATACCTGATCTTTTACAATTCCCTTAGATTTCGCTAAGTCATCGATGGGTAATGTTAAGGTGATCAATAGCGCGAATAGCGGCAAAGCGGACAACCACAGATACGCGTTCAGCGGGTTTGTTTCTGATAAGCTCCAGCCAAGCCCTATCGGAGCAATAATTAGCGCCAGACGGGCAGAAAGCTGAGTTTTATTGAGTGACTTACCGAGTGATTTCGCATCGTTGATTTGGCTGGATAAGTAGCTGTTTGAGGCGGCCATGGTGCCACCAAAGGTTCCTTGAATGATAAGACCAAACACAAACATTGAGAGATTACCGGCTAAGCCACACAGCGCGAAGCCTGCTGCAAGCCCGAGTTGAGCACGTAATAGAGAGCGACGTCTGCCATATTTATCAGCAAACTGCCCCCAAAAGCGTGCCGCAACGGCAGTGCAAAAGGTCGGCAAAATGAACAGTACCCCCGCCCAGTCCGAAGTAATGTTTGCATCCAGTGTTGGCAATACCATTGGCAAAAACAGCGGCATTCCTAAGGCTGCAAACGCGGCGATAAAGTGGCTTAAAAGTACACAATAGATGAGTTTGGTCATGATGCGTTAACTCACACTCTGCTTGATGTTTTCAAGGTAAGCGTGTTGTGCTTCTTCGCTGGTTAGCAATAAAAAGTTCGGTGCTGACAAGCCATAAAATTTATTGATATCGCTTGCACCGGATAACTCTTTAGACAACAAGCTACCTGAGCTCAATAGATATTTAGCGTATAGGTTGGGTGACTCAAACAACATCTCGTTTGCGAGCTTGGTGTTGTGTCCTTGTTTGTCCAACTGGCTAAGCTGTTGGGAAAGGCTATTGGCAACCACTTCATACAGATAAGCTGACGTGGCGATTCCTTTCGTCGCCATTGCTTCGACAATCGCGGCAATGTCTAACTGCAAAGTAATCGTGGTAAACATCTGACCAAGAGCAAGTTCGTTGTCTACAGTGATGCGTTGATCTAAAAGCTGCTCACATTTTACAGGCGATTGTTGTTCAAACGTTTGGAAACGTTCTGGCCAGATACGCGCTGCATCGTTGTCTTTCATGGCTAAGGTCATCTTGCCTTGCTCATCGAATGCAATGATGGCGTTTTGTTGGTTAGACTCCAACGCGATACCGTAACGAATCCACAATGTAAGATGCACTTTGCAAAGCAGATCAACGTAATCTTTAAACCAAGTCAGTGTATCTTGCTGATAATACTGTTCGGCGAGGTGTTCCAAGAACAAGCGTTCATCAGGCATTGGACTGGCAAGAGCAGCCACAGGCACCAGTGCTTTGTCTTGGAAGTAATTCGGCGGATATTCACGCACAACGTAAGCAAAGGTTTTATCGTCTCCAACATGGCCGCCATGTTTCTCATTACAATGGAAAAACGTGCCGTGTAGATCTTGATCTGTTTGCTCTAAGTGCGTCAACAAACGTTCAAACCAATGCCCATCATAGAGCGTGGAGGGTTTGATTAGGCGAATGTTTTTAGTACCCAAAGATCGCATGATCAGCGGCACCTTGATGTGGATCTGTGGTGCGTGATTCACAACCACAGTGCGTACTGACAGGGTAGGAGTCACCTCAAAACACGCAACCGGCGCTTCAATGACACCGTCAGGAAGTCCATCAAGACTTCTTAGTGTTAATGGGTGTGCGGGGAATAACTCATGGCTAAGAGCAAAATCGGCGGGCAGACCCACTTGCTCCATCGTTGGCCAACATTCTGGTTGTGGACTGGTCAATGTAACGAGTGACTTTTCGATTGCGAGCCAACGAAGTTCAAAGCATTGTGCAAATTCTGGCGCAAATTGTTCTAGGTCGTGATCGCTTAAACCGAACTTAGCACGTGCTGTCGGGTAGTAAGGGTGGTCAAGATAGGATGCGATTTGATCGGCACGTAATAGCTTTTGCTCCCAACGTTCTAGTTGAGAAATTGGCAGCATGAGTGCTTCCGAGTACTGACTGAAGGCGCTATCACACAATCCTTTGTGTTTTTCTGCGCATTCGAGTTCTTGCAAATAACCATCTAATAACGAATGCGAGCTTTCGTGAGCACCTGCTTTCAATAATTCGATCCAATCTTGATAGTGCTGCTGTGCTTCAACGACACCATTTCTCTCGATGAACCAACTATCACCTTTCGAGCCATCTGGTTGGCCGTATACCCAACGCTGCATGTAATAGCTCGGAGTAACGGGCAAGTAGAGTGTAAAGTCTGAACCCGCAAAAACAGCCCAAATTTGATTACGAGGATAAGAAGATAACTTGAGTGTACTCGGGAGCTGAGATTCAAATCGGCTTTGAGAAACTAATCCGAATAAATCTTCACGCAAGCAAGTATCGACTAAGCGTTGAGTGAGGTATAACGCGTTTTCATTCATGCTGTTACCTCGTTTGTTGCTGTTAGATTGAAGCGAGAGATTGCCTGTTGTAGCGCGGGTTCTAGTGTTCGACCAGAAGGAGAAACGACCGAAATTCTCGCTAGGTAATCCTTGTTGGAGAAACTTTGTTGGAACGTCTCACCAACCTTCTTAAGCACTTGCTGTTGAGTGACAATATCGCCCTCTTGGTGAATGAAAGAGGTTGATGACCCTTCAATCAAACCGCTTTGTTGCGCCACTACATAGTGCACATGGGCACTGCCATCAATACGAAATATAGGGTCAAGCTTGTGACCCAAGTGAAGATTTAAGATGGTATTGAACCAATTCCCGCCACTGAGGTTATCAAGTAAAAACTCTCGTCCATCACCAATACTTCGATAGTTGATCTCGACCAGTACCGGCCCTGAATCTGTGATGATGAATTCGCTATGGCAGACACCAAACCCCACCCCAAATTTTTGAAGCTGACGTATACATTCTTCTCGGTAGTGAACGCTGTTAATACCATTCCAACTCGCAGCGGTTTCGATGAAGTAAGGTGGCGCAGAGAGTTCTACATCGAACCCCCCAAGTGCGACTAAATTTTCCCCGTCACCAATGGTTTCGACAGTGATAAGCGGACCTTGTAAAAACGCCTCAACCAAAATGGGAGTCGTAGGGTGCTTTTGCCAAAACGTATCGCAATAGTTATCCAGCTCAGCTGCAGACTCGCAGCGCTGCACGTCTAAACTAGCCACGCCTTCCTTGGGCTTCGCAACGACAGGAAAATCGAAATCGAATACAGGAGCGCTCTCTCGACTTAACAAAACACTTTGAGTATTAGGTAACGATTTTTCGTTGAGAACCTGACGAGTTAAGTATTTGTTTTTCGCCTTAAGAGTCACATTCCAATCTTTAGCAGGCACACCAAAGAACTGTGCACAGATTGCGGTGGAAGTTTGTAGGTGGTCGCTGTTACTGAAAACAGCATGAGGTTCTAGCTCTTGCTCTGTGATGATTTCGATGAGTTCAAGAGGGTTGAAGACATCGCATTCCAAAATTTCATCGGGATTAAAGCGGTCATCTTCATTTGCCAGTTTTAAGTGGTTGAGTTTGTGGTCTGTGATCAAAATGACGTGGAGACCCATCGCTTTTGCTGTCGGCACGAAGCCGTGAGTGATCGCATCATTCACGACGTGACTCACGATGATTATCGTAGATTTCATGGGGCTTTCCTAATTTCCAAAACGTTGTTGTCGCCTGCTCACAACTCGCTTTCAAGTGCTCTCTTTCGGGGTTAAAAGAAAGAGAATTTTTCTATCTTATTGTTTTTATTTATTCTTATATCATTAGTGGTGTTGCATATTGCAAAGCAAATATAGATCAAAAAATATATATTGCAAATATAAATGATATTTGTTCTTATTCGCAATATTGTTATTTTATAAACTAAAACGGAATTAGAAAATGAACATTAGATTAGCCTTGTCCCCTCTCGCTTTGGCTATTGGAGGTGCATTAACCGCAGTGGCTACCGTGTCGAATGTAATGGCTGCAGAAGTAACGGTAGATGAAACCCTACAAGTTATTGGTCATCAGTACGAAGGTTACGCGGAGCACATGCCTCAGTCAGGAACCAAAACGGATGTCGAATGGTTGGATGTACCGCAGGCAGTATCGGTGGTCACAAAGACGGAAATGGAAGACCGCGGTGCTGTACGTTTGGTGGATGCACTTGATGGTGTCGCAGGGGTTAACAATACCTTGGGTGAGGGAAGCCGAGACCAATTTGTGATTCGTGGTTTTGATGCACTCAACGACATGTACCGTGATGGTATGCGTGATGACGGGACTCTGCAATCGTACCGAAGCCTTGCGAATATCGAGCGTGTCGAAGTGGTAAAGGGCCCTGCAGGCGCACTTTACGGCCGAGGTTCAGCCGGCGGTATCATCAACTTGGTCACCAAGCGTGCTAACGGTGATAATTTCACACACGTCAACGGCAGTGTTGGCAGCAATAATCTTTTTGTTGGTCAGGTTGACAGCTCGATGGCGCTTAGTGACAAGGTTAGTGGTCGTATCAACGTGGAAAGTCGACAGTCTGATTCCTATGTAGATCACGTCGACTCTAATGATTTCTTTATCGCACCGACCATTCGTGTATTGCCTGCTGAGGGGCATACCATTGATCTCGATGTAGAATATGCGCACCAAGAGTTGGTGCCATATCGTGGTGTTCCATCTAAAAACGGTAAGCCTGTCGATGTCTCGGAAAGCACATTTTACGGTGGTACGAATGACTATCAAGAGTCGGACAGCATTCGTGTTGGCGTTAATTATGAATGGCTTTTGAACAGTGAATGGGCATGGACAAACCGCGCAGCATACAACCATATCGAGCTTGAGCAAAAGGGTACACGCCAAGGGACGGTAACTGGGAATGAAGTATCTCAGACTGTAAATAACTTCGGTTACGATCCTCGTACCACGACGACTCTTCAATCTGAGCTAGTTTGGGAAACCGATTCGAACCAAATGATGATCGGTGCGGATTATAATCAGATCAATATCGACTTAACGCTCGCAAGTGATAAAACCTTACCTCCAAAAGATATCTACAACCCTGTAGCAGGCCCAACACCTGATCCGGGTTTCAAACCTTTCCGTGATAACACGACAACGACGACAGGTGTATACATTCAAGACGTTTACACCTTTGGTGATCTTTCAGTGATCGGCAATGTGCGTTACGACTCGATGGAGCTGGAACAGCAAAAAGCGGGCTCAGCAAAAGAGAATCTAGACGATGACAAAGTGAGCTACCGCGGTGGTTTGGTCTACCGAATCAACAACGATATGTCAGTGTACGCAAGCTTAGCTCGTTCATGGCAATTGCCTTACTCAGGTATCTACATCAACCCTAAATTAGCAGAATTCTTCCACACCGATCTAAAAGAAATTGGCGCAAAAGCTTACCTATTAGATAACGCTTTGATGCTGAATGCCGCGGTCTTCCAAATCGATCAAGAACAACCTGAAACCAATATAGACGGAGACGTTGTTAACAAGATCGAAGCTCGTCACCAAGGTATTGAATTAGAAGCTCGCGGTCAGTTTACCGAGCAGTGGGACATTTCTGTAGGCTACAGCTATTTAGACGCGGAGAACAAAGAGACAGGCAAAAAGCCAAACGATGTATCTGATCATTTGTTCTCTCTTTGGAGCACTTATCAGTTAGATGACAACTGGCGTTTAGGTGGTGGCGTGAAATACGTAGGCGACCGTTACGCGGGTAATGATGAAGCGGTAGCTCTGGGTGACTACACCACGGTTGACTTGATGGCAGCGTACACCACGGGTCGTCACAAAGTTCAAGCGAATGCTTACAACGTGCTTAATGAGAAATACATTCTGGGCGCAACCAACGGCACGTCTGGTACTAACCAGATTGGTTACGGAGCACCAGCCGAATTTATGCTCAGCTACGGCTATCAGTTTTAAAAGCTAATTCAGTTCTAAGAGTTCGTTCATTTCTAAGAGCTAGTTCGACTCTAAAAACGATTGATTTGTTCACTACGAGTGAGTGAACAGTTGGCTTCATTTTGAGGCCGTTTAGCCCATAGGATCAAAGCGCTGAATCGTAAACATAGCCTTTGATCCTAACTTGCCTATTTAGGAGATTTTCATGCCTTACCAGAATTTGGATGGTAAACCCTGTACTCAATCACATCAAAAGTTGCGTCTAAGTGCCCTTGCAATGGCCATCGCTTCAGTGACTTCCATGGGCGCATTTGCCGCGTCAGATCCACAAACGACGACCATGGAAACGGTTGTCGTGACGGGCAGCTTGATCGGTAATTCAGAACTTGAGGATGTGAAAGAGTATCCGGGAGCTCGTACTGTTCTGACTAATGAACAAATTAAAAAGACTGGCGCACTCTCGATTGACTCTGCCTTCCAAAGTGTACCGGGCATTAAGGTTCAAGACGAAACGGGCACCGGTGTTTTGCCTAACATCTCAGTGCGTGGTTTGAAAGCGAGTCGCAGTGGGCACGCTCAATTCCTCATGGATGGTGTTCCTCTGACACTGGCGCCGTATGGTCACACAGGACAATCAATTTTCCCTGCAACGCTGTCGATGCTTGATCGTATTGATATTGTGCGAGGCGGTGCGGCGGTTCAGTACGGACCAAACAACGTCGGTGGTGTGATCAACTTGGTGACCAAGCCTATTCCACATGAGTGGCAAACGGAAATCAGTAATCGCTTTACTGTATTCGAGGGTGGCGATACGCCGCTCAACGACTTTTACCTGCGAACGGGTGGTTGGTTAACCGATACGCTGGCACTTCAAGTCGAGGGGAACTTCTTAAAAGGTGAGAGCTTCCGTGAACACTCCGACACGGATGTAAAAAACTTCCAAGCGAAATTGCAATGGTTACTGAGCGATACTCAAGAGTTACAAGCTTTCGTTCAACGTTATGATGCCGACACCCAAATGCCGGGCGCTTTATCGCCAGATGATTACGAAAAAGATCGTACTCAGTCGAAGCGCCCATACGATGAATATCAAGGCACTTCAACGCGTTGGAGCCTGAAGTATTTACATGACTTGAATATTGCAGATAGCGCCGAATTAGAAATACTGACGTTTGGCCACCGTTCTGAGCGTTTCTTCCAATGGGGCTTTAACAGCGCTGGCGGTCACTGGGCGGACCCGGCATTACCATCAACCGATATTCGTACGTCACCACGTGAATTTGCTGTTTATGGTGTTGAACCTAAACTCGCGATGTACTTTGACGGAAATACCGTAACGCAAAATGTGATTGTTGGGGCACGCTACGTCAACGAAGATATCGATTACAAGCTGACTCAAACGCCAATTGCTGGTGGTGCTACAACAACCCCACGTGATTGGCACTTAGATACTGACGCTTTTGCTGGTTACATCAGCAATGAAATCGGCCTGTTCAATGACGTACTGAAAGTCACGCCGGGTATTCGTTACGAATCGATTGATATGACGTTTGATGATCTGGGTACAGCACAAAGCACAGACAACAAAGTGACGGAGTGGTTGCCGGGCTTAACTTTGGCATACCACCTGACAGAGCAATGGGTTGGTTACACTAATGCACAGAAATCTTTGCGTGCACCACAAATTGCTTACATTCGAGGCAAGGGTGAAGAGGGCAGTGAGCTAGCGTGGAACTACGAGTTGGGTGCTCGCTACAACCAAGATTCAACCAGCTTTAACATTGCACTTTACCGCATTGATTTTGAAGATCAGCTGCAATGGCAAAGTGCTACCCAAACTTTCGATAACATTGGTAAAACCCTTCACCAAGGTGTTGAGCTCTCTGGTCGTTATATTCCTCAAGCGATGCAAGCTTTGAGTTTGGGCGCTGGCTATAACTACTTAGATGCAACGTTAGAGGAAGAGGGTGCAAACAAAGGTAATCAACTCCCTTATACGTCTAAACACCAATTTAGCTGGGATGCGACTTACGCCTTTAGCAAGGTAGATACGACTTTGTCTGGTTACTACTTCAGCGAGTCTTACTCTGACAATGCGAATACAAGTGCCGAAGATGCAACGGGCGCGACAGGTAAAGTGCCTGCCTACATGGTCTGGAACTTTAACCTAGGTTCGGATTTGTACAAGGATGAAAACAGTAAGCTGCGAATGAACCTTGCGGTGAACAACTTGTTTGATGAGGACTATTACTTCCGCGGTATTGATACCAGCCCGGTTGGTCGTTATCCAGCACCAGGACGTTCTTACACTTTGGATCTGAATTATCAGTTCTAATACGTAATTTATTGAAAGTAATAACGAATAAAAGTCGCCAATACTCTTGGCGACTTTCACGGTTCTAGCGTTTAAGGAAAATTAAATATGGAAAACAACTCTCGCCTTTTGTTTTCGAATCAATTGATGCTGTCGAACGGACTGCTGTCACTCAATAAGCAGTTTTTATTCAGCAGGATAGCGATAACCTTAGCTTTGTTGGTTTTAAGCTTGTTTTCATTCTCCAGTTCAGCACAAACCAGGGTCATACAAGATGAGCAGGGTCAGTTTGAGATAGCGACTACTCCGCAACGTATTGTGGTGTTGGAGTTCTCATTTGTAGATGCGCTAGCTGCGGTGGGGGTTTCTCCTGTTGGTGTTGCTGATGACAATGATGCTTCGCGAGTGATTCCGGCGGTACGCGAATTGGTTCAACCATGGGAATCAGTTGGCATGCGTTCTCAGCCTAGCCTAGAAGCCATTGCGGTATTAAAGCCTGACCTGATCATTGCAGATGCAGAGCGTCATCGTACTGTCTATCAAGATCTACAACGCATCGCACCAACTCTGCTGCTCAAAAGCCGCGGCGAGACGTATCAAGAGAATTTGGAGTCTGCGCTCAAGATTGGCATCGCTCTCGACAAGCAATCGTCAATGGAACAACGAATTCAACAACATCAACACGCCATGGCTGAATTCAAAAGTCATTTCTCGCTCAAACAAACCGTCCAATTCGCTGTCGTGTCGGATAAAGGTATGTGGTTACATAGCCCTGCATCTTACGCAGGGGGCGTGCTGACCGCATTAGGTATTGCGAGCCCTATTGTGAAACCAACAGAGAAGGCATATTTACCAACCAGTTTTGAGTTGTTGTTGAAAACCAATCCGGATTGGTTGCTCCTTGGCGCTTACTCTCATCCTAATATTGTTGATGATTGGCAGAAAAATCCGTTATTCAATGTACTAACCTCTGCTAAAAATCAGCAAGTTGTAGAAGTGTCACCAGCACTTTGGTCATTGAATCGAGGCATGTTAGCGGCAGAACAAATGGCGAAAAATCTTGAGCAGATCTTGGACCCATCATGAGTACGATGTCGTTCTCTAAAAGTAAGCGATTCTGGCCAATACTGTCGTGGCGAGTCATATTATTTACGGCATTAGTGTCGTGTTTGGCACTGTCTGGTTACGCGGCCTCTATGACTGGGTGGTCTAATTTCTCTTTAACATTGAGTGACTTGATTCACTACTGGTTTGCGTTTGATGAAAGCAACATGACTCATCAAATATTGGCGACGCTAAGAGCGCCAAGAACTTGTGCTGGGCTATTGATTGGTGCGAGTTTGGCCGTCGCTGGGTTATTGATGCAAGGTTTGACGCGCAATCCACTCGCGTCTCCGTCGATTCTTGGCATTAACGCTGGCGCAGCCTGTTTTATGGCGTTAGCTGCAATAGGCATACCTGTGGTTAGTGATTTAAACCCAATCCTTAATGCGGTTCTTGGTGCATTGCTAAGCGGCGGTGCCGTTATGCTCCTCGGTGGTTTTTTCTCCGAACGTTCTCATCCGTTACGTTTGGTTCTCGCGGGTATCGCCATTACTGCGTTATTGCTCGGACTGACACGAGCGGCGCTGATTCTTGCTGACGACATGGCTTATAGCGTCTTGCATTGGCTTACTGGCTCACTGTCTAGTGTGGATGATGAGCAATGGCAACAGCTTTGGCCGCCTGTAGTGATTGGTTTGGTGTTGGCAATGAGTCTTGCCCGCAACCTCAACTTACTGGCACTTGGCGAAGAAGTTGCAGTGGGGTTGGGCAGCAACATCAGGTTTACTCGCCTCGTGAGTGGACTGACGATCGTGTTGCTTGCCGGAGCAAGCGTCGCTATCGCAGGGCCAATTGGCTTTGTTGGATTGTTAGTGCCTCATTTGGTTCGACCTATTGTTGGGCACAATTATCATTTACTGATTCCTATTTCAGCATTGGCAGGCGCAGCATTAGTGTCTTGGTCAGATGCACTGTCGCGAGCGATTGCTTTCCCGACTGAAACACCCGTTGGTGTTATTACTGCTTTGCTCGGAACACCTTGTTTTATTTTGATTGCGACGAGGAGATCTTAATGCACTATCACACTAAGATAATTTTGTTATCAGGGATTCTCATATTAGTGGCATCCGCAGGTTTGTTTGTCGGAGCAGCTTCGCTTTCTGTTTCTCAAGTCATCGAACATTTGGTCGCGTTTTCCAGCGACGACTTTGTTATCCATCAGTATCGGCTACCACGTATGTTGCTCGCGATAAGCGTGGGCGCAGGGTTAGGGCTTTCAGGGGTATTAGTGCAAGGCGTGATACGTAATCCGTTAGCATCGCCTGATCTTATGGGTATTAGCGCCGGGGCAGGCCTTGCTGCGACAGCGAGTTTAGTTTGGTTCCCCAATGCGCCAGTCAGTGTGCTTCCTGTTGTAGCTATGTTCGGTGGGGTATTGGCTGCAGGGCTGATTGCGGTATTGGCATGGTGGTCAAGGCCAACACCCGCCAAATTGGCGCTGGTTGGTATTGCGGTGAGTGCGTTTCTGGCCAGTTGTATCGACTTCTTGCTGGTTACCAACCCGATCGAGATCAACACGGCTATGGTGTGGCTTACTGGCAGCCTTTGGGGACGAAACTGGCAGCAAGTCCCGTTTATTTGGAGCGTGCTGCTCTTGTTGTTACCCATGGCATTATGGTTGGCGTGGCGATTAGATGTGATGGGGCTTGGCGAGGAAAGTGCGACCACATTGGGCACTAATCCAAAACAGATTCAAGCTCTCGCGTTATTGGCCGCTGTATTGCTTGCCAGTGTTAGCGTTTCTGTTGCTGGAACGATCAGTTTTGTGGGTTTATTGGCACCTCACTTAGCACGCTTGTTGTTTGGGCATAATCATAAATTGTTAATCCCAGCATCTGCACTGGTGGGGGCAATTCTGGTTACCAGCGCTGATGGGTTGGCCAGAGGTCTACAACCACCTATTGAATTGCCAGCAGGCGTTCTCACGTCTGTGATTGGCGCGCCTTATTTCATCTTTCTTCTCTATCGTTATCGAGGTTGGTAACCATGCTTAAAACGCAGAATCTTTCCGTCGCGTACGGCAAACAAACGATCATACCGAACCTGTCGGTTTCTATCCCTAAGGGAAAAATCACCGCATTGATAGGACCTAACGGGTGCGGTAAATCTACCTTGTTAAAGACGTTAGTCAGAATTAACAAACCAGTGGCTGGAGAGGTGTTGTTTGAAGACAAACCGCTATCAAGCTATGGCGATAAAGCGCTTGCTCGTTCGTTGTCACTTCTTCCGCAAATCTTGGTAAGCCCTGAGGGGATCACGGTAAGAAAGTTGGTCGAATATGGCCGTTCGCCTTATGTGTCTCATTGGGGGAGGCTAGGGCAGGACGATCAAAGGATTGTCGAACAAGCTATGCGTGATACAGGTGTGCTTGAGTTTGCTGATAAGCCTGTTGAGTCACTGTCTGGTGGCCAGCGTCAAAGAGCATGGATTGCGATGGTAATTGCACAAGATACGGACGTAGTGATGTTGGATGAACCGACCACATACCTTGATATGTCTCACCAGGTGGAATTAATGAACCTGATGCAACAGATGAATGCCAAAGGAAAAACGGTGGTTGTTGTGTTGCATGATCTTAACCAAGCCAGTCGTTACTGCGACCATCTAGTGGTTTTGGAAAAAGGGTGTTTAATAGCAGAAGGCTCGCCTGATGAGGTGATGACCGAAACTATGCTCAGTAACGTGTTTGATCTCAAAGCGAGCGTGTTTCGTGACCCTGTTTCAAATACACCAATGTGTGTCGCGATTTAGTTATCTGTTCTGAACAACGAGATCACCAAGGCACAAAGAACAGAACACAGGCAAGGAAGCCACATTAGATTAAGTCGTCTAAACTTAAGGTTTGTATGTAGTCAAAGTAGAACAGTTTGGGCTCTAAAGACGTTCTCGAAATAAATGCAAATTAGTGCTTTACCTCAACTTAACTTGAGGTATTAGGATATGCAACGTTGCTTACGAGAATACTTTAAGGAGAGAAGAATGATCCAACTTGAACATGTGAATTTAGTGGTAAAAGATATCCCAGAAATGCTGGCTTTCTATAAAGCGGCGTTCCCTCATTGGTATGTCCGTGATGAGGGAAAAGGGGAGTGGTCAGGTAAGCCACGTAACTGGCTGCATTTTGGCGACGAGTACCAATACATAGCAATAAGTGATCACGGTGAAGGTGAAAATAGAGATTTGGCTAGGCATTCTGTTGGCCTCGCGCACTTCGCTTATGTGACCAATAATATCGAAAGTGTCACTCAGCGCCTTGTTGATGCGGGCTTCCCAATTGCCAAACCCGGCGCCGAAGAACCTTATCGAAAAAACGTCTATTTTGTGGATCCGGCAGGTTTTGAAATCGAGTTTGTTGAGTATTTGAGTGATGACCCCAAGTTACGAAATGCCACAAGTTAATCACGTAATACGCCGCTTTATTAAAGTTGGTTAGCGGCATGAAAACACGTTAGAGAACATTTATAGAAAAGGGCATTGTGGAATAATCCGCAATGCCCTTTTTAGGTCTATGCAATAGCTGATTATTTAGCTGATGTTTAGCTCAGTTGTTGGGTTGTTTATTTAGCCTTAAAAGGCACCAACAGTTGTTTGCCAAACACATTAATCAGCGCGCCAGTCACAATCAGGCCACCGCCTAGATAAGTCCAAACCGATGGAATTTCATTAAAGATCCACACGCCTAACAGTGCCGAGAAGACAATCTGGACGTATGAGTAAGCCGAAGCTTTACCCGCCGCTTGAGTCTGCATCGCTTTGGTCAAACCGTATTGGCCTATCTGAGTGAAAATACCGACTAACACGAGCATCACGGTTAAGAATAGACTTGGCCATACAAAGTCGTTCCAGATAAGAGCTGTTGAGATTGGTAGCGCAACCAATGGGAAGTAGAAGATGATGACTGAGCTATCTTCCGTTTGGCTAAGTTTTCTCACAATCACATAAGCAATTGAGCTACCAAATGCGCCACATAACGCCACCATAATGCTAAATAGCGGTAACTCGCTGCTCGCGCCACTGTTCATGCTTGGTTGAACCATCACCAATAATCCCGCTAGGCAGAATGCAATGCAGATCATGGTCGATTTTTGGACGCGTTCTTTCAGAAATAACACGCCAAGTAGGGCGGTAAATACAGGATGAACGTATTGTAGAATGGTCGCTTCGGCTAATGGCAAAGTGGTCACAGCGTAGTAAACACACATCAAGGCTGCTGTACCAACTGCGCCTCGAACAAACAACAAAGGTTTGTTATTTCCCCAGATCGAAATGCCTTTTCGCTTAACGTCGATATAACTGATGATCAAAGACACCAAAGCCCTTGCTGCAACAATTTCGAATACAGGTATGCCGTAGTTGCTGATGTATTTCACACACGCAGACATCAGTGCGAATCCAAAAGCAGAGAGGATCATGAACCTAACCCCAACAGGGATCATTGAAAAAGAGAAAGAAGGCATAAAAATATCAATCGGTTGAGGGAACAGGAATCATAACTTAGTTTAGAAGAGCCGACCAAAGTCTTTGTCCTGTTCTATTACACCAAACCATTGATATTGCTGTGCGAGTACTTTCAGCAACTCGATCTCTTTTGTTGTCTCTTCTCTAAGCCATTCAATAAGGTCGTTGATGATAGGCGTGTGACTACGCTGGTGCATGAAGTAAGTCCAAGCACTGTGTTGGATTTTTGCATTTCTAGGGCAGTACAAGAAGCCTCGTTGGAGATCTTGTTGAACTAACAACAGATCCGTGACCGTAACCCCTTCACCGGATAGACAGGCACTGAGCGCCATATCTAAAGACAAGAAGCTGGTATTTCTGACAGGTTTCTTTGGTGGGAATTCAACATCGGCCAGCCACACTTTCCAGTCGTGATGATCTAAGGTTGGATGCAGCCTTGGCAAGGTTAAGATTGAATCAAGGTCGGTGTCTTTGGTGGTTAAACTAGTAGAGCAAACCGGCGCCATGAACTCTTCACGCAAGAAGGTAATGTCAGGTGCCTTGTCATAGCGTTTTTTGAAACGCGTGTGGAAGATCAGTAGATCATACTCACTACTATTAATCGATTCGTCTTCCTCAATCACAGGAACAATGACTATCTCATGATCTTGATAACGCTCGTTTAATTCCCGAACTTTGGAGATCAATACTCGCGTCGCGAAACTCAGAGTCGCTTTGATCACGATACGCTTCTGCTTGGGCTCACTCCAAGAGGCGATAACAGCTTCGATATTACCGTAGCTTTCTCGCAAAGCGACATACAAATCATGACCTTGTACCGTTAATTCTATGGCTCGATGCTTACGAATAACCAGTGATGCGTTTAACTCATCTTCAAGCTGTTTGATCTGTCGGCTGATCGCACTTTGTGTCACATGCAGCTCTTCGGCAGCCAGAGTAAAGCTCATCAGCCTTGCGGCAGCTTCAAAGGCTTTTAAGCCATTATGTGATGATGGCAAGCTAGGATATGGGGTCATAATTCGTTCGCATGAGTTTATGGAATGTTAGAGTCGCAAATTTATCAATTGAACGCCAGCCTCATCGATCGTATTTTGGGCGAAATTAACTGAGGCGCTCATGAAAAAAATACTCACTCTTGCATTCCCTTTGATCATTTCACAGCTGATCTCTATGGCTTTAGTCCTTACTGATGTTTGGATGATGTCGCGTATCAGTGTGTCAGCCCTTGCGGCTGGTGGCTTAGGTGCCTCAATCTACTTTTTCATCTTCATTATTGCGAGCAGCACCGTGGGTTGTGTCGCGAATTTGATTGCGATCGCTTATGGTCAGCGAGTAGCTCGCCCTGAGTTTGGTAATACTCAAATTAGATTGGCGGTGAAAGGCGCAACCATGTTGGCATTCGTGCTCAGCGTGACCTTAATGGCCAGCTTCTGGTTTGCTCCGTTGGTATTAGAAGCAGCCAAACAGCCACCAGAAGTGATCACTTTAGCCATGGAATATGTCCATGCTTTGAAGTGGGTAATGTTGCCTTCGCTTATCTTGTTGGTACTTCGTGGCTTAACCAGTGCGTTTGGCAACGTGCGCTCCATTCTTGTGATGTCGATTATCACCGTAATTCTGAATGTGCCAGTGAGCTACTTTCTCACCTTCCAATTAGACATGGGCTTAACAGGTTTAGGGCTTGGTACGGCTATCGCGGCATTTATCGTGATGGTTGGATACACGGTTTGGGTATTTAAGCGTGACGAGTTTAAGCAGTTCGCCCCTTGGCTAAATACAGAAGAGTATTCAATCAAGTTGATGAGCCCATTGTTGTTGATGGGTCTACCTATCGGCTTGGCTGCTTTACTTGAGCATGGCTTGATTTACGGTGGCACCTTGATGGCGGGCACGATCAGTATTGCTTCGTTAGCCTTGCACCAAATCTTGCTGCAATGTTTAAGCTTTACTTGGAACTTCAATTTTGGTTTCTCACAAGCTGCGGCGATTTTGGTTGGCCGTGATTTTGGCGCGGGTAACTACGAAGGAATAAAAAGAACCTCGATTCAAAGCTTCATATTGGTGTCGGTGTTGAGTGTGGCGTTGTCGGCCGTGTTCATTATATGGCCTGAGATGATCGCTTCTATCTTCAAGTTAGACGATGGCACGGGTGCTATGACTTCACTACTGGCTTCTGTGATTTGGGTCGTTGCTTTGTGCTTTATTGTTGATGCTTGGCAACTACTGGCGATTAACCTGCTAAGAGGCATGAAGATTGTCTCTATGCCAACCGTGATGACTGCCATCGGTTACTGGGTATTTGGCTTGCCTGCGGCTTGGTATTTGATGCCTAAGTTCGAATTGGCAGGGATTTGGGGCGGAATCGGTGTTGGCTTAGGCGTGACAGGTATTCTGCTGCTTATCCAATTGATGCGTGTCATTCAAAAGAACAACCAATCTCCAGATTTGTCGAATCATGCTTATACGTGATTTGCTTGTGATGCTCGCCTTTACCATGGAACCTTGAACGATAAACGTTGTATTGCTGACCGAGAACTATCAATTACCAACAATGACCTATAAGCCCTAAATTGCGTACTTCGTAATTTAGACCTTGGTCTTACAGAAACCGAGCTAAAAGGTGACTAGAATGATTTGAGTTGCTCACCGTTTTATCAAGGAATACACAAATGGAAGTTGGATTGTTCTGGGCTGAAAAAGGAATGTTAGTGCTTGGCGCACTGTTTGTTTTGACGAGCATGATGCAGTACGGAAGGCGCAGTAGCGATTGGAAGGGCGTGATTACGATGTTTTATAAGCGTATCCCAATGAGTATCGCGGAATACAAATGGTATCGTTTGGGTATCGCTTTATTGGTGTTTGCTGTGGTTATACGTTTCGCATTACTGATTTTATGGCCTTCATACCAGTTCTAGTTCTTCACACTACGTCTCTTATCAAGGCTACATAAAGCCGATAAATGAATGAGCAAACCGAGCCTTAATAAACTCACTTATTAAGGCTGCCATTTCATAAATTAGCTCTATTGCTCTATCAAAAAGTGCTATTACTCTATAATGATGAACGGTTATTACCTTTGTAGCATATTGTTTTTCATGAAGAATAATGCCAGATAATAGCTCATCTGCTTGTTCCATCATTCTTACTAATAATCTACACATAAATTCATTCACCCCGTACCTGATACTATAATGTTCTGTTACACTCGTCCGAATTAGCTTTAATTTGTCGGTGGTGCATTTATGTCGTTCCCAGTTCTTATATGTGATGATTCTGCGTTAGCAAGGAAGCAGATGGCTCGATCACTGCCTAGTTCTCTAAATGCAGATATAACTTTTGCTGTTCATGGGCTTAATGCACTTGAAGAGTTAGCTCAAAACCAATTTAAATTGATGTTCCTCGACCTCACCATGCCGGAATTAGACGGCTATGGCACATTGGAAGAGATGCAACGTTTGGGTGATACCACGCCTGTTGTCGTTGTTTCTGGTGACATACAACCAAAAGCACAACAGAAGGTGATGGATCTCGGCGCTAAAGCGTTTTTGCAAAAGCCGATCGATAAAGAAGCGTTAAAAGCGATTTTACGTGAGCACGTCGAGCCACCAAAACAACCTCAACTGTATACGCCTACTGCTCTCGAACTTCCAATATTGCGCCGACGCGATATCTATATGGAAGTGGCGAACGTAGCGATAGGCCGTGCTGCTGATGCACTGGCTCGTCACTTTAATGTATTTGTCCACTTACCACTGCCGAACGTCAACATCTTCGAAGTGAGTGAATTGCACATGGCACTTCGCGATCTAGCGGATAACGACCAAGTGTCGGGTGTTTGCCAAGGTTTTAGCGGAGAAGGCATTGCAGGCGAAGCATTAGTCTTGTTGAGTGATTCCAGTGTGAGCGACCTTAAGAAGCTCATGAAGGTGCCAACCGAAAGCGAGCAGCTAGAAGAATTAGAGTTGCTGATGGATGTGTCTAACATCTTAGTCGGCTCATTCTTGAATGGTTTAGGGGAGCAGTCAGAAGTTCGTTTCTTCCAAAGCTCACCTGTGCTGCTTGGGCAACATATCTCGATTGATTCTGTCATTGAAAATACCAGCGGCTCGTTTAAGAAGACCATGACCTTTGAAGTCAGTTACAACATTGATGGCACTTCAATCCGTTGTGACCTTCTATTTATGTTCGTTGATGAGTCTCTGCCTCTTCTAGACAACAAATTGGCCTACCTAATGGAGGAGTTTTAATATGCTGAATCTTCCTGCTGAATTTGAACAGTTCCACTGGATGGTGGACATGGTTCAAAACGTCGATATGGGGCTGGTGGTCATTAATCGTGACTTTCAGGTACAAGTTTGGAATGGCTTTATGACACACCATAGCGGTAAGCAATCGCATGATGCGATCGGTAAGTCGATCTTTGAGTTATTCCCTGAAATTCCTGAAGAGTGGTTTAGACTGAAAACCAAGCCCGTCTACGATCTCGGTTGTCGTAGCTTCATTACATGGCAACAAAGGCCTTATCTGTTTAAGTGCCGCAATGTTCGCCCTGTAACTCAACAAGCCGATTTCATGTATCAGAACGTGACGCTGAACCCAATGCGCTCACCAACAGGACAAGTCAGCTCATTGTTCTTGTCTATTCAAGATGCGACTGCAGAAGCGTTAGTCTCTCAAAAGAACTAGATCGTTCTATTCCCCAAACAACGCATTCCTATACGTGCATTAGCATCAGTCTGATCAGCGAATAAAAATGGCTAAGGTTAATCACCTTAGCCATTTTTTTGCTTTCTATTCTTCAAATCTTATCTTTCTCTCCAGTTTTTCATGTCAACCAATCCTCTTTTACTAAGCGTTTTGCAGAGTCTTCCAGGTTAAATCAACGAAAGGGCGGCCACGAAATGTGCTTTTGGAACCGTAATGCCACGGGTTAATAGAGATTGGTTTTATAAAGTGCAAGTTGAGAAGGGGCATTTAATGGAGTGTGAAGGTTGAATTATCAAACCCAAGTGAATATTGGTCTCTAGATTGAGTCGTTATCACTCTACTTTTCTAAGTGACCGCAAAACAGAAACGTCACGAGATTAGCCAATTTGGTCAAAAACAGATAAAAATTGGAAAATAATCGAATTTATTTAAGAAAAAAGGCATTTTTTTGTTGGAGAAAAGTGTGGCTTTTATGTGATTTCGAGGCACTTTCTTCACATATTTGCATTATGAGGGTGATATTACGTGAAATATGAAGGAAAACGATTGCGCAATAAACCAACAGCGTTTGCGTGAATGGTTCGCTAAGTTATTAATTAATAAGAATTTAGTTGGGAAGTGTAACTGAGGAAGTTTTAGCGGATATGGAATCTTTGAGAGGATAGCATAAAAAAAAGTGAAATATCAGACTTGCTGTTACTAAATCACGACCTATAATGCTGAAAACCGGAGCGTCTGCCAACGCTCCGGTTTTTTTGTGTCCGAAGAAAAGTAAACTCGTCTGCCAACGGTTTTACTACGCATTTCGCGAGAGACACATAATTTTATGAATCAAGGAAAACACCATGCGTATCGAACAAGAACTTAAGTTAGGTTTCAAAGATGTACTCTTCCGTCCGAAGCGTTCTACCCTTAAAAGCCGTTCTCAAGTTGAATTAACCCGCGATTTTACATTCAAGCATAGCGGTCGTCAATGGTCTGGTACTCCAGTAATTGCAGCGAACATGGATTCGGTAGCAAGCTTTGAAATGGCAGCTGCTCTAGCAGAGCACGGTGTTATGACTGCAGTACACAAGCACTACACAGTAGAGCAGTGGGCTGAGTTCGCTAAAACAGCAGACAAGAAAACGCTGAACAACGTTTTTGTATCAACGGGTACTTCTGAAGCTGAGTTCGAGAAAGTTAAGAAGATCATGGCTCTTAGCGAAGAGTTTGTATTCATCTGTATCGATATCGCTAACGGCTACTCAGAGCACCTAGTTGAGTTCGTACAAAAAGTACGTGCTGAATTCCCGACTAAAGTTATCTCTGCGGGTAACGTTGTAACGGGTGACATGGTTGAAGAGCTAATTCTAGCTGGCGCAGACATCGTTAAGGTTGGTATCGGCCCTGGTTCTGTTTGTACTACACGTGTTAAAACAGGCGTAGGTTACCCTCAACTTTCTGCAATCATCGAGTGTGGCGACGCGGCACACGGCCTTGGCGGCATGATCATCGGTGACGGTGGCTGTTCATGTGCGGGTGACGTATCTAAAGCGTTCGGCGGCGGTGCTGACTTCGTAATGCTAGGCGGCATGCTAGCTGGTCACTCTGAGTCAGGCGGTGAAGTTGTAGAGCAAGACGGTAAGCAATACATGAAGTTCTACGGCATGTCTTCACAGTCGGCTATGGACAAGCACTCAGGTGGTGTTGCTAAGTACCGTGCTGCGGAAGGTAAAACTGTTTTACTTCCGTTCCGTGGTTCAGTTCACAACACAATTTCGGACATCCTTGGTGGTGTACGTTCAACTTGTACATACGTAGGCGCAGCAAAGCTTAAAGAGCTAACTAAGCGTACGACTTTCATCCGTGTACAAGAGCAAGAGAACAACGTATTCGGTAAAGAGTAATCTGAACGGATTCGAATAGTTTGAAAATCAAGAGCCGCTAAAGCGGCTCTTTTTTTACGTGAAATTGATAAAATCAATGTCATTAAACCTGCGCGCTAATAATCTGTCTAATTTTCAGAAGACGCTGGATTTAGAATGTGACTAACAGATTTAATGATCGCAGGAACTATGATGGTTATTAGTACTAACGTGAATAATGATGCCTCAAACCAGTGCCAACCTAATATACTTGTAGTATAAAAGTAAGCGCCTAAAGAGAGTGGTAGCGTCAAATTAAACACGATTAAGACGATTAACGCAACTCCTGCCCATACCATACCAAACTGATTCTCAAGTCCTGAAAAACCTATAGATAGATAGCACGTACCAGATATTGTAACAAGTAAAGCACTAAGGCAGCCTGATCTCATTTTGTTGCCTAGAATATCAACGAAAAAAGCAAAACTATCAGAACGCCAATTATTTGAATTAGCATTCAAAAATTAATATTACTTTCAAATGCTATTAGTCTTTGTAAAACTCATTTATCGTCTCTTTAGTTGATTGTCACATGATTGTTTTTTCATTTGGTATCTTGAAAATAAGTTTATGCTTTGTCGTCGAAGTTTAATTCATGCCTAACATATGCTTTACAAATTCGCTGCGATCCAGAGTAACTGATTCAGGACTTTTCCCCGGCACGACCGACAGAGACACCATCGGATGTCGGTAAGGGTTCTTACAATAGCTATATCAATAGTATTGATATTTTAACTAGTGTGGTATCAGTTAATAGAAACAATACTATTGATTTTTAGATAGCTCGCCCAGTAATGAGCTTTCGCTCCACATCGTTTACTTCATGCTGAATTATTCGTTGATTGGGAAATTCGAAGGAAACAGTGCTCGTTTCGCTTCTTCATCACGTTCGGTTTTAAACTCAATGCCTTTGCCGATTTCGCGAGCACGCAGTGCAGCAGGGCGAGTGTTGATTGCGTTAAACCAGCGCTTCAAGTTCGGGTAAGGTTCTAAGCCTTCTTCACCAAGCACGACAGGTGCTTTATCAATCCAGCCCCATGCAGCGACATCGACAATCGTGTACTCATTTCCGACGATAAACTCACGACCTTCCATATGCTTCTCTAACACTTCGTAGTGACGTTGTGCTTCACGTAGGTATCGGTTCACAGCGTAGTCTAAGCCTGCTGGTGCAGCATGGCGGAAGTGTACCGATTGGCCTGAATATGGACCAAGGCCACTCGCGATAAACATCATCCAAGAGAGTAGTTCAGCTCTGTCTTCTGGCTGACCGCCAAGCTTGCCTGTTTTCTCTGAGAGATACAGAAGGATAGCGTTAGAGTCGAATACACGTTGTCCTTCATCTTCAATCGCAGGCGTTTTGCCATTTGGATTGATTAAACGATATTCCGGTGAATGCTGCTCACCCTTTAAGGTATCGACAGGAACAAGTTCAAAATCTAGGCCTGTCTCTTCCAAAAACAGAGCGATCTTCATTGGGTTTGGTGTTTGGTGAAAATAGAACTTAAGCATGGGGTAACTCCTTGTATTGGTCATTTATTAAAGCACCACTTGAACGATCGTTCAATGGTTGATTTTGAATTATTTGAAGATCTTCTGACTCGCATTCCAACTCTATGTGTTGAAGACCTCGTTATTTGAGCGAGGGGTAAAATCGCGCGATTCAGTGTGTTGGATTTTAAGTTGTTGAAAAAATGAGCTTAAAGTGGTTTTTTTGATTCGTTGCTTTATGCGGAGTTCGGATTTGTGATGGGTGGTTTTTGGCGGGATAGGGCGTATGAAATCCGCAGTCAGATATTCCAACAAAAACGTTGAGCACTGGTTCAAACCAGAATTATCTGGATGCACAGGCTTATTGGTAAGTTCAAAATCGTGATCTGCTGCCACACCTTATGCAACAAATGAATATAAACGTTAGAGATTAAGGTGTGCTTCACGGTTTTTTAATCTTAGGGACTTACATTGGTGAGCAAATCTGATGTGAACACTTAACGACACAGGATCTTTTCATGAAAAAGAACATTATCGCCCTCGCTCTTGGTGGCATGCTGGCTTTTGGCGCAACACCTTATTCTTTTGCTGCTAACGACGGCGCAGTACAGGCTTCTGCGGATTACGCGCAGTTGGTGACTAAGCGACAAGTTGTCGACCAATTACTTCTTGATGCGTTGCAGGCGTTTAAGTCTCCGGCAAGAATTTCTCACGCGGGCTTTACGGCTAAAATGCCAAGCAACATGGAAATTGTGACTAACCGATTGTTAGAAGCTTACCAACTAGAACCTTACCGTACTGACTTGCTTATCTCGGCAGCGAACGCTCAGATCTACAACAAGAATGCAGAGCGCGCTATTGAGCTGTTTGAACAAGCGCTGACGGTTGCACCAGACGATGTTGATCTTCACGCTTATCTTGCGGTTTGGCAGCGATTTGAAGGCAATGAAAGTGAATCTAATAAGCACATGGAGAAACTGAAAAGCCTGAACAAAGGTAAAGCAGAAGACATCAAACGCATTTTTGCTACGGTCGACCGCGTGTTAGAAACACCGTTGAAAGAGTCTGCGGATAAAGGCTTGCTTGATGATCATGGCGCAATTGTTACATTGGGCTACGCGCTTAACCCAGACGGCTCAATGCATCAGATCTTGATTGAGCGTCTTGAGACGACATTGGCGATGGCTAAAGCGAATCCGGATGCGATGATCGTGTTAACGGGTGGCGTGCCGAAGAACCACAAGACTGAAGGCAAGTTGATGGCGGACTGGCTTATCGATAAAGGGGTAAGCAAAGATCGCATCATTGAAGAAAACTATGCGACTAGCACGGTTGGCAATGCCTTGTTCAGTAGCTACGCACTTGCTCGCCATGATATTAAGCACGCGACCATTATTAGCTCGGCAAGCCATGTTCGTCGTGGTCAAACTCTGTTTGAAATCGCTAGCTGGCAAACCGGCCCTCAGGGCATTACTTTTGATACGGTTTCTTACCCAGACAAGCCACTCGCAGATCTTAAGAAGGCGAGTGATGGTGAGCTACTAGGTATCTACCGAGATGCGCTTAGAACCTATGGTATGTGGAGCTACCGCTCTTACCCACTAGAGTCTCGCTAGGCTTAGGGTTACTTCACAGTAGGCAAAGTATAAGTTGCTAGTACAATCGAGCACAGCTAGATGGTATGCTGTGCTCCTACTTAATTTAGTGTTTCAAAGGCAAAAAAATGAACCCGATTTTAGCAATGTTGAAAGAGAACAATATTAGCGACGAGCAGATCAGCGAGCTATTCAAGACGTTGACCGAGAACCCTCTTGCAGCAATGGCGACGATCAGCCAACTTGGCTTACCACAAGATAAACTTCAAATGCTGATGGGCCAGGTAATGCAAAACCCTGCGCTAATCAAAGAAGCAGTTGAAGAGCTTGGCCTAGATTTTTCTAAGGTTGAAGCCGCTAAAGAGCAACTTCAAAAATAACCGAGTGTGATATAGCGATTGAGCTCATGAGCGATAGCTGGTTTGGCTAACTGTTCTTGGCAGCGCTAATTAGACTCTAGTAAAAAGCCGTTTGAGCATTGTGATTGATGCTTGAGCGGCTTTTTTGATCGCCATTAGAATGGGTTAGGGTACTAACAAATGCCAACTCGATGTGACTCACTTGTTCAAATCATGTACTTTCGTGTTTTAACTCGTTCTGAACCGATCTACTCCGGCGTTGATTATGAAATCTAGCTTAAGCATTCGATCTTACACCAAGCAATTTAATACTCATGCCCATGATGGCTACCATCAACTCGTGCTGCCTATTCAAGGGAGTATTAGTATTGAAATGGTGGGATATGTCGGCAAGGTGGCCGTGGGCGAATGCGTGGTGATTCCGGTAACCACAGCGCATGCGTTTAAGGCGGATGAAGCAGCGCGGTTTATTGTCGCAGATATGGCAGAGTTACCGCAGCACTTGTTAGAGCATGAGCTCTCGGTGTTTACTATCACGCCACCCTTAATGAGCTTCTTGCTGTTTGTTGAAAAGCAGTTGGAATACCAAGTGGACAGTGGCATTGAATCATCCATCTTGGATGTGTTTTCACTGTTATTAGAGCAACAAAAAGTCAGCAAGAGCATCGACCCTCGTATTCGAGCGGTCCAAAGGCTCATTGCGGATAATTACGCCCAGCCTCTCTCTATTTCTCAGCTTGCAGAAACGGCTTGCTTGAGCCCCACTCAATTTAAGAAGCGCTTTAAAGAGTGCATTGGAATCAGTGCGCTTAAGTACATCACTCGCTATCGTATGGAGAAAGCTCAAGCCTTGCTTAGCCATACCGATTTACCCGTTCAATTGGTCGCAGAAAATGTGGGTTATAGTGACTTGTCTGCATTCAGTCGACGCTTCTCTCAGCACTTTGGCATGTCTCCAAGGGCGTTTTTGGGCTCGATGAAAGAGAGTCTTCCAAAACAAGAATAGCGTCCTTTTGGCAAACTCAACTTAGTATATGTTCACTATTATCTATTTCAGAAATGAAAATAGACTAGGTAATAGAAATGAATCTTGCCATCAATCGCGTTAACGAATTCCAAACGGGCACTTTAGCCATCGTGTTTGCTTCTGTTTTATGGGGCACGACAGGCACCGCCGCAAGCTTTGCGCCTGATCTCAGCCCATTAGCGATTGGTGCTTTTTCAATGGGCGTCGGCGGCTTAATGCAAGCAGTCTTGGCGTATCGAAAGATCTTATCTTCACTTGATAAGCTTTTGCTCAACAAAAAGTTGTTAGCGGCGAGTGCGCTGGCTTTGGCGATCTATCCTCTGGCTTTTTACTCTTCGATGAAGTTATCGGGTGTCGCAATGGGCACAGTGGTGTCGATAGCTACTGCTCCTTTCTTTTCTGCACTTTTAGAGTGTCTTATTAGCAAAAAGAATAATATCAACAAACGTTGGTTAACGAGCTTTGCCATTGGCGTGGTTGGTATTGGGCTACTGGTATTTTCAGAATCATCATCAGCGAATGATTCTGGTGACGATCTGAAGCTTTTGGGCATTGGATTAGGGTTGATTGCTGGGTTGTGTTACGCCATTTATTCATGGGCGACAAAAGCTCTGATAGACGAAGGCATTAAGTCGCAAGCAGCGATGGGCAGCATATTTGGGCTAGGAGCGATGTTGCTACTGCCAACGCTTTGGTTTACGGGGGATAACTTGTTCGCATCGAATACCAATATATTGGTGGTGAGTTACTTGGTGTTACTTCCTCAATGTTTAGGCTATATCGCTTTCAGTTTTGGGCTACGCCATGTCACAGCGAGTAGCGCCAACTTGATTACCTTACTTGAGCCAGTTGTTGCCGCCGTGTTGGCCGTGTGTATTGTGGGTGAGCTTATTCCATTGGTTGGATGGCTAGGTATGTTCTTGATAGTGATGTGTTTATTCATCCAATCTCAGCCAACTAAAAAGCCATTATAAGTATTTGTTAAAACGGGATTAATTGAATTAAATTCATGCGTGATTCTTATAATTGAATAAAATGAGTATCTCAGTTGCGAGAGTGCTGTTACTATCGTTATCAATAGTCGGGGGGCATATACCT
The DNA here is from genome assembly GCF_041469785.1 of Vibrio sp. 10N.286.48.F5. Classification (NCBI taxonomy): domain Bacteria; kingdom Pseudomonadati; phylum Pseudomonadota; class Gammaproteobacteria; order Vibrionales; family Vibrionaceae; genus Vibrio; species Vibrio sp. 10N.286.48.F5. The sequence continues at coordinate 87,797 of NZ_JBFRLG010000028.1, forward strand.
TAGTTGGTGTTTGCTGAGATCGTTATTCGAGACCCGTTGAACCTGATTCAGTTAACACTGGCGTAGGGAACTATGATTACTTTGCCTACGTGGTTCAACAATGATCTCTCATTGCTTTCACCTCCACACTCTCTTTGCGGCCAAAGTTCGGTTCTCTTACGTCTTTTAGACAGTAGGAGCGACCATGACACAGCATTCCAATTCTCAAGTATCACCTAACAGCACTCAAACACCAGAAAACCAATCTTCTTCGATCAATACTCCGATTGTTTTGACCATTGCGGGTTCTGACAGTGGTGGTGGCGCGGGCATTCAAGCTGATATTAAAGCCATGTCTGCAACGGGTAGCTTCGCTTGTTCGGTAATTACCGCGATTACATCTCAGAACACCCAAGGCGTGTCCGCTATATTTCCAATCCCACTAGAGCATGTCGCTAGTCAGTTAGATGCAGTGTTTACCGATTTGAATATCGTGGCGGTAAAAGTCGGCATGTTGGCGGATTCGCAAATCATCAAAGTCGTCGCGGACAAAATCAAACAATACCAACCTAAACACCTAGTGATTGACCCTGTCATGGTGGCGACAAGTGGCGACCTTCTTTTAGAAAACTCGGCGATCACCACGCTAAAACAAGAACTGATTCCGCTCGCAGACATCATTACGCCTAACTTGCCGGAAGGCGCAGCACTAACGGGCAAAGCTGTGCCTGAAAGCGAAGCCGAAATGCAGGATATGATTGAAGACCTGCGTGCACTAGGTGCTAAAGCCGTTCTTCTCAAAGGCGGTCATTTAGAGAAGGATGAGAACAGTAACGACTTACTGATTCTGCCAACCACGTCTGCTTTGATTAGTGCGAAGCGTTTTCCTACCAAAAACACCCACGGTACGGGTTGTACGCTTTCATCTGCTATTGCTTCTTTCTTAGCGCAAGGCAACACGCTGTCAGAGGCTGTTGAGCTAGGCAAACAATACATTTCGCGCGCGATTGCTCATGCTGATGAGTTGCAAGTCGGCCAAGGTCATGGGCCCGTAAATCACTTCTTCGCTGGGCACGGGAATGTCCGTTAATACGGTGGGTGTTCAGCTCAGCAATGCCTCTTTACGTTATAACGACAGTGAGCACGCAACCTTATCGGGATTGTCGCTTAGCTTAAACGCAGGTAAGTGGACGGTATTGCTAGGTCGAAGTGGCTGCGGGAAAACCACGGTATTGCGTTATCTGGCAGGCTTGTTGGACGACAAGGTGGAGTGGCAGGGAACATTGACAACCTCTGATGAATTGCCTTTAACGGATCGCATCGCTTACATGGCGCAGCAGGATTTGTTACTGCCGTGGCTGTCGGTTATCGACAATGTATGTCTGAGTCATCGTTTTCAAAATTCAGCTTCTGACAAAGCACTGCAAACCAATCAAGCACTCGAGTTGCTCGCTGCGGTTGGTTTGGCTGATTATGCGAATGCGATGCCGGATCAGTTGTCTGGTGGTATGCGTCAACGTGTCGCTTTGGCTCGAACTTTAATGCAAGACAAGCCAGTGGTGCTGATGGATGAGCCGTTCTCTGCGCTGGATGCGGTAACGAGACACAAACTACAGAGCTTAGCGTGTGAGCTGTTGAGAGATAAAACCGTTGTGTTGATCACCCATGACCCACAAGAAGCGGTGCGTTTGGCGGACAATTTGTATGTGTTGCAAGGCACACCGGCGAACGCTCAGTCTTTATCTGTGCCTCTCACTGCCACACCAAGAGTGTTAGATGGTGAATGTGCTGAGTTACAACAAGCGATCTTAGATCAGTTGGAGCGTGATTATGAATGATCTAACGCGAAGCGAAGCTACTGATAGCTCCAAGATAGAAAACTCAATGGAAGAAAGTTCAACTAACACACAGATCACGACTAAGCGCCCTCGTCAGATGAATCCCGTTATGCGTTTGCTGATCAGCAGTGCTGTGATTCTCGGTTTATGGCAAATGGTGGTCGTTATCTTCGAGATGCCGAGCTTCATTCTGCCAGCGCCTGCAGAAGTCTTTATTAAGCTAATCGAACGTTACGATGTGTTACTCAAGCACACTTGGGTGACTGCGCAGGAGATCTTACTTGGGCTGCTACTCGGTTTGTCGATGGGGCTGTTTTTCGCCTTGCAGATGTTGATGTTCGAACCACTAAAACGCTGGCTGTTACCTATCTTAATTGCCAGCCAAGCGATTCCTGTGTTTGCGATTGCTCCAGTATTGATGTTGTGGCTTGGCTATGGCATCGCCTCAAAAGTGGTGATGGCGGCGATCATTATCTTCTTCCCTGTGACGACTTGTTGTTACGACGGCTTACGTAATACTCCGACAGGTTATCTCGATCTTGCCAAGACGATGGGTGCATCGAAGTGGCAATTGCTACGTCATATCCAACTTCCTGCCGCACTGCCAACCTTAGCGTCTGGCATTCGTGTGGCTGTGGTGATTGCGCCAATTGGAGCGGTTGTCGGCGAGTGGGTTGGTTCGAGTGAGGGGCTGGGTTACTTAATGCTGCAGGCCAACGCGCGCATGATCATCGATGAGATGTTTGCTGCCTTGTTCATCTTGGCGGTGCTGTCTATCTCGCTCTACTTCGTTACAGATAAATTACTCAAAAAAGCTATCCCTTGGGAAAACCAATGATGGCTTCGCTCAACATAAGAATAATATTCAAGAGGAAAGGTTAACCGTGAAAAATACAAAATTGATAGGTGCAGTGGCACTGCTTGCTTCATTGGTTTCAGGTCATGCTCTAGCGGACTCTGAACAGAAGAAACTGACGCTGATGTTGGATTGGTTTGTGAACCCGAACCATGGTCCGATTGTGATCGCTCAAGAGCGTGGCTACTTTGCTGACCAAGGCTTAGACATTGAAATTCAAGAACCAGCAGACCCAAGCACACCTGCAAAACTGGTTGCTGCAGGTAAGGTTGATTTAGCGGTAACTTACCAACCAAGCTTAACCATGGATGTGGCAGCGGGTCTTCCTTTAGTTCGTGCATCAACCCTTATCGCGACGCCACTGAACACACTTATGGTACTGGATAACGGCAAGAACGATTCGCTAGCGGATCTGAAAGGCAAGAAGATCGGTATTGCGATTGCGGGTAACGAAGAAGCAACCATCGGCACCATGCTAGCGCAAGAAAATGTTGCGTTTAGAGACGTGCAAACCATCAATGTCGGTTGGGCACTTTCATCTTCATTGGCATCGGGTAAGGTAGACGCAATCTGGGGTGGCTTGCGTAACTTCGAAACTAACCAATTAGCACTTGAAGGTTTTAAAGCTAAGGCATTCTTCCCTGAAGAGCACGGTGTGCCCGCTTACGACGAGCTTATCTTTGTTGCGAACGCAAAGAAACACGACGACGAAGCAATCAAAGCCTTCAACAAAGCATTGGAACAAGCAACGACTTACATTGTGAACCACCCACAAGAGTCATGGAGTGAGTTTGTGGCGTATTCACCAGATACGTTGAATAACGAGCTTAACCAACGCGCATGGAACGACACATTGACTCGCTTTGCACTTCGCCCTTCTGCTGTAGATATGAAGCGTTACGACGATTACGCACAGTTCATGTTCGACAAAGGCATCATCAAATCACTACCAAAAGCCGCTGATTACGTACCGACTTTTGACTAAGGAATCTCATGAAATACCAAGACTTAATCCAAGCCTGTCAGCAAGATTGGCAAGACTACACCGAGCATGATTTTGTTAAAACGCTAGCAAACGGCACCCTCGCTCAGCCGTGTTTTCTGCATTATTTGAAGCAAGATTTTTTGTTTTTAAAGCAGTATGCCCGTGCTTATGCATTGGCAATTTACAAGGCTAAAACCTTGGCTGATATGCGTCGTGCACTGCCTAGTGTTCATGCTCTGTTAGATTCTGAAATTTCACACCACGTGACTTACTGTGGTCAGTGGGGTTTAACCGAATCGGATTTAGAAAACGAGCCTGAAGATTTCGGCACTGTTGCCTACACGCGCTACGTTCTAGATGCGGGTATGACGGGTGATCTTGTCGACTTATATGCGGCACTGGCTCCGTGTTCAATCGGTTATGCCGTGATTGGTAAAGCGCTGTTAGAAAGCAGTGATACTGTTTTGGAAGGCAACCCATACGCAAGCTGGCTGCAACTGTATGGCAGTGAAGAGTTCCAGTCTGGCGTAGCAACGGGCGCGGAATACTTCAATCAGTTGCTTGCTGAAATTGATATCAACAGCGAACGCGGTCAGAACATCGTTCATATCTTCAAAACCGCAACGCGTATGGAAGTGGCTTTTTGGCAGCAAGGGCTGAACGCTCTTGATGATTCAACAGCGGCTTAAAAGCGACTTTCACGAATAAGGATTTACCCATGCTTACTGAACAAATTATTCAATCGCTACGCGCAGTACGAGAGCAAAAACCACTGGTTGTGAACATCACCAACTATGTAGTGATGAACAACACGGCCAATGCGTTATTAGCGATTGGCGCTTCGCCTATTATGGCGCACTCACAACAAGAACTGGCAGAGATGATGTCATTTTCTGGCGCTTTGGTGATCAACATCGGCACGCTCGACAGCGTTTGGACGCCAAGAATGTGTTTTGCGGTTGAACAAGCTAACGCGAACAACAAGGTTGTGGTTCTTGACCCTGTGGGTTGTGGGGCAAGTACGTTGCGTACCGAGACTTCTCGTGAAATTGCACGCTTAGCCGATAAGTTGATCATTCGTGGTAACGCGTCTGAGATTATCGCGTTAGCGGGCGAACAAGCGCAGAGCAAAGGCGTTGATGCGCTTGATAGCAGTGATGCTGCGTTAGGTGCTGCACAGTGCTTAGTGGCTGAATACGGTGCAAATGTGGTGATATCTGGTGAGACAGATTACGTTGTCACCAAAGACAGCGTGGTGACGTTAAACAATGGACACCAAATGATGCCGTATGTGACGGGTATGGGGTGTACTTTAACTGCATTGACGGGTGCTTTCGCGGCTGTTGGTGATGATAGTGGTTTAGCTGCAGCAGCGGTATTAGGCGTGGTTGGTGAAATCGCGGCTGAAAACTCTCGCGGCCCAGGTAGCTTGCAAATTAACTTGCTTGATGAGTTGTATCAGTTAGACGAAGAGACTCTGATTCAACGCTTGAAGATTCAGTAGGGCTAATCTAACTCTAAGCCACAAGTTAGAGTTAGATTAACTTAAAAAAGCCCCCGACACTTATGTGTAGGGGGCTTTTTATTACTGGTTTGGAACTGTGTCAGCTGTGTATAGACTGGCTGGCTAGGTTCTAAATCGGTTAACTTGGCTCTCTAGGTGATGAGCAACCTCGGTTAAGTCGCTCGCTGCACCTGAAATGCTGCTTACCGACTCTTGGTTGCTTTGAGCAATAGTGTTTGCACCTTGCGCGTTTTCACCCAGTGATTTGGTAAGACGATCCTGCTCATCAACCGACACCGCGATTTGGCTGTTGGCTTGGTTCAGATCTTGGATGTGTTGATTAATCACATGTAAGTTCTGAGAAGCTTGCTGCGCCTGCGTTGAAGCGTCTGAAACCGTGCTGTGGCTCTCTTTGATAGACTCTAACGCATCTTTAGCGCCACGTTGTAGTGAGGTGATGAGCTCATCAATCTGGCTAGCAGAGTCTTGGGTACGTTTAGCGAGCGTTCTTACTTCATCGGCTACTACTGCAAATCCGCGACCTTGTTCACCTGCGCGCGCAGCTTCAATAGCCGCATTCAATGCCAACAGGTTGGTCTGCTCAGAAACGCCTTTGATTACTTCAAGAATGGCACCAATGTTCATCGACTCTTTATGTAGGTCGGTCACTTTTTGGCTGCTTACCTGCATGCTTTCATCGGCGCTACCAATTTCATGCAGTGTCTTATCTACTTCTTTCAGTCCCATCGCCACATTCTCGGTGGCTTGGTTGGCAACTTGAGACGCGTGGTTAGCACTTGCCGCAATTTCTGATGTGCTGGAAGCTAATTGATCAACGGCAGAAGAGATATTGATCATTTCACTGTTCAATTGTGTTGCGTTGGTCGAGCTGTTATTTGTCACTTGATTGAGTGACTCCGACATCTCACCAATACGCACGCTAGAACGGTTCACTTGGCCAACAATATCGCGCAGAGATTCAATGGTGATCTCCATATTAGTCAGCAGTTCGCCAATCTCATTTTTGCTCTCAATGTTCACTTCCACATTCAGGTTGCCCTGAGAAAGCTCGTTGGTGATCTGTTTAACTTGTGCGATGCCTTTAGTAATAGAGCGAGTCACCAACACGGCGCTCGTCATGCCAATAACTAAAGCCACACCCGTCAGCAATATGATGATTTGAATCGAGCGCTTTTCGCTGGCTTGCAGTTCTGGTGTTAATGCTTGTTTCTGTTGTTCTAGAATGCTCTGAGCATCAGCTACCGAAATCGCTAAGCTGTCACCAATAGAGGCGAGGGTAGCGGTTCTTTGAGTGTTCTCCAGCATCTGTTGGTGAACTTGTTCAAAGCCTTTCGCGTACGCTTCACGTTGGTTAGAGAAATCTTCAATCAGTTCACTTTGATAAGGAGATGATTTAAGAGACTCAATATCGCCCTCGATACCTGGCAGAGCATATTCAAAGATGTCTTTACCGGCTTCATAGGTTTTGAGGTCGTTGTTGTTTGAGTAACTCAGCACTGTGATCTTGGCTGCGAGGAAGTTCTCCATCAACATGCCTGCGTATAAGCTCGCGTTTGGATCATTGTTATTGTAAGACTCATACAATAAGCTCTGAGCCGCTTTCAGTGCGTTGGTTTCTCGTGTGACCATCTCCACGTTCACTAACTGGTCAATGAGCAGTTGGCTCTGTTTCATTGATCCATAAGCCGCATCAAAAGCTGCAACGCTGTCTTGCACTAATTGCAGGCTCGACAAGCTATCAGTATTGGTGGTGGTTTGGATTAAGTTGTTCAGCAGTTCATCAATCGCAAGTTTGCTCGATTGATAATTCGCTTCGTATTGATCATCCAATGATTCTAAGTAACGTTCAGAAGCTAAACGCATCTGAAGAAAGTGCACTTGAATGTTGCCTGACAATGTCGCCTTGTGGCTGAGGTCACTGTACTGGCTAAAGCCGTTCGACAAGGTTTGAATACCTTTGTAACTCACAAGGCCTGAAATGACGAAAAAGAGCAAGCAGATGGCATAACCCAGCTTGATCTTGAGCGCTATAGAAAGGTGGCGCATAACTATCCCTATATTTACCTGATTCCTTCATAGGGGAGTATTTCATAAAACAGCATTCTGGGCATGCTAAAGCGAATAGTTTGTGTAATAAGTAACGCTTTTGTTAGAAAAATCGGGTTTTTCGACATGCTTTCAACGAGTTGCGTATTTGAATTCAACCGCCTAACTTAAGGAATTAAGTGCTAACTTCCATGCATAGGATGTGATTTGTCGGTAAAATGGCAGAAAACCAATTTTAGAAATCGACTTCAAAGGTACGCGATGAACCCTTATAAACTTTATCTGGTGACTGACGACCAACAAGATCTAGAAACGCTTAAATTCGTGGTTGAACAAGCGGTTTCTGGTGGCGTCACTATGGTTCAAGTGAGAGAAAAACATGGGGACGTAAGAGCGTTCATTGAGCGTGCAGAGGCCGTTAAATCGGTTTTAGCTGGAACGGGTGTGCCGCTGATCATTAATGATCGAGTCGATGTGGCATTAGCCGTTGATGCCGATGGTTTGCATCTGGGGCAATCGGATATGCCTGCGGAGTTAGCACGCAAGCTGATTGGCGCGGATAAAATTCTTGGGTTATCGATTGAGACGGAGCAGCAGCTGCAAGAAGCCGATAGCTTGCCGATTGATTACATTGGCCTTAGTGCGCTGTTTGCGACACCGACCAAGACAAACCTCAAGAAACACTGGGGTTACGAAGGTATTCAAATGGCTTTGAAAACAACGAAATTGCCGATTGTTGGTATCGGTGGAATCAACGAATCGAACATTCCGCAGTTGGTTCAGACAGGTATTCACGGCCTGGCGTTGGTATCAGCGATATGTCACGCAGAAGACCCGAAACAAGCGACCCAAGATTTGTTGTTTTTGATGGGAGAGTGAGTTTGTGGTGGCTAGAAAACAAATGAGACTCGTCATTTGTTTTCTAGTTAGAGCGCATTAAAGCGCTCGATGCAGTAGCCAGTAAAATTTGTGGTCTAACTTACTGAATACACAGAGCAACCGTGCCGATGACCATAAGAACGATCGCAGCGTACCAACCGTATTGTGCTGTTTTATCAGCAACAAACACCTTAATGTAGTTGATCTCTTCATGCGCCATTGCGATGAAGTCCGTGTAGTTAATCGATAACTCACGGCTAGCTTCTTTCAGCTCTTGTTGAAGCTTGTTGAAAGACTCATCGATGAAGCCCTTTGTTTCCGAAGCAGACGGAGTAGCAGTTAACGCAAGGCTATTCCAAACCGCCATACGCGATTCATATTCGCTTTCACTGACACAATTAAGTACGCGTAAATCATACTCTCGTTTGTTACGCTCTTTACCCATTTTCTCAGGGCAAATATTTCTTAAAACGTTCACGACAAATTTTCCAAAAGGTTCATTTAGATATAAAAAAGCACTCAAAGAGCGCTCATAAACTGGGTGCGAATTAATATTCAAAAAGTGATCTATTTGAAACCGATATAAGCAACGGCAAGGCTGAGCGCTTATCTGGGAGATTTGAAGTTGGGTCAGTGGTGTTAAAGAACGATTTGGGTCTGTCTATATTCGTTTGAAAAGACAAACCCGTTGGGATCGCATAGTAGTTATGTCACTTTGGGACATCAACTAGGGTGTTTTATCCACACGACAAAGATATTTATCGGCAAGATAAGCAGAAATGAGGTAGCGGTGGTGTGTTCCATGCCGATATTGAATCTCAATTGACGATGTTTTGAAAATGGAGATGTTTTGTAAACAGGGGAGGCTAGTTGGCTTGCCATTGATTGTATTGCAGTGAGTGCCCCTTAAGCTTTTCAATAAGGCTAGTGAGCACTGGGCCATTGATGTGGCTGCGAGACACCAAACAACCCACTGGAGTAATCCAACCACCATGCTCGTGCGAGACAGGTAACGCCACAAGATCACCTTTTTGAATGCCTTCCATCACCATCATTTCGGGCACATTTGCCCAACCTACGTTCTGTTCAACGAGATCAACAATGGTCTTGTGGTTGTTGGCATACCAAAGCATCGAGCTAATACCGTAGGTGAACCACAATTCGCGCTGCTTTGAGCTGCGATGCACACATTGGCGATAACGCTTGAGGTCCGAGTCTTGTACTACGGACATGCGACTCAGTTCGTGAGTGGCAGAGCTAACAGTTAGGAAACGCGCTTGGCCCAGTAAGAAGAAGTCCATATCCACTTTAAGTTCACCATCCGCATAGATGATGCCAATCTGCGCTTTGCCACGTCTCACTAGATCTTCAACATCGAAGGTAGAAGTGGTGATGATATCGAAGTGCGTGATTGGGAACTGATCGGCCAGTGAGCTGATTATCTTAATGAAATTCTTATCTATGATGCTTTCATCAACCGCAATGATCAGTTCGTGCTCATCTTCTTGTGTGAGCGATTCTACTTTTTGGTCGAAGTACTTTTGTTGGTCGAGAATCGACTTAGCGACAGGTAATAATGCTTTACCTGTGTTGGTCAAAACGGGGATGTTTTTCTCTCGATTAAACAGCTCTTGGTCGATGGCAATTTCTAGGTTGGCGATCGACTGGCTGACTCCAGACTGAGCGCGTTTCAGTTTGCGAGCGGCGGCAGAGAAAGAGCCACTTTCACACACAGTGACGAAGACTTTTAATTGCTCAAAACTGTACATGTTATCTCTCGCTCAATACCAAAGGGAGTAATAACTCCTAGGCTATCACTATTCGTGATGGCTGTTAACTTTCTCTTATTATTTCAGGTGACATAATCTCGACCAATCCAACACGTAATAGATTATTTAGAGGAATGTATGAGTACGTTAGAAAGAGTGTTCCACTCTGTGTTATTTGAAGTATTGGCCGTCACACTATCAATTATAGGCTTAGCGATATTTACCGATCATGATGTGAATGCCTTATCAGAAACCATGATAGTTGTTGCGACCATCGCGATGATTTGGAACTACTGTTTTAACCGTATTTTTGATCGTTATTTCACGGGGGAAAAATCAAAGCGTTCGCTTAAGTTACGTGTTTTTCATGTCGTGCTATTTGAGGCTGGCTTGTTGATAGCGACAATCCCTGTGATGGCATACTTACTTAACGTGGGGTTATGGCAGGCATTTTTGATGGACATCGGCGTGACCATTTTTATTACCATTTACGCGTTTGTGTTTAATCTGATTTATGACCATGTTCGAGCATTCTGGGTACGCAGAGGGGAGCTAGCCGTTCAGTAATCTACCAAGTCAGTAAACACGAGCTTGGCCACTAACCGTTTGTTTATTCGTTATTTTGACGGAGATATTCGGTTAGTAGGCCTAGGTAACCCGGCACTGGTTGGCATTCAAAGTGGCGGTCTCGAATCTTTTCAATCTCTTCCGCTTAATAGTTAGTGTAACCCTATGCACTTATTGTTCGATATGTAATTTGAATTTGTATGTGTCGTAAAATGGTAAATATCTTAATTAAAACTTAGCCATCATAGTCATTCGCCCATCACCAGAGCAAACTATGAACAAGTTAAGTTATGACCGAAAAATGCCGCTATACGTGGTGTCTGCACTTGTCCTCAATATGGCATTTAGCTTGTGGTTGCTGAGTATTGCTTCTACGCCAGCCATGTTTTTTTCGGTGTGTGCGTTGTTTTTACTTAGCACTCTTATTACCGCACGCCTTTATCGACATGAAATGGCTCAAAGCAAGAATAACTTGTCGGAAGCGATCATTGATGGTGTCGCAGGTTTTATTGTCCTCGATAGTCAATTGAGGGTCATACAAGTGAATCAACAATTCTCTCGGGTTTCAGGTTATGCCTTTGACCAAGTCGAATCTCGTCCGATTTCTGATCTCTGTTTTATGAATAACAGCAGCCTAATCACGACCATTACTCGCTCACTGAAGGAAAACCAGAGATGGAAAGGTGAGTTGAGTGGCGTCAGTCGACTTGGTGAGCAGTTTACCGCAAACGTTGTGGTGGAAAAGCTAACTGAAATTCTGCCGCACAATAACAAGTACGTGGTGACCTTTACGGATATTAGCCGACGCAAGATATTGGAGCGTCGATTAAGAATGCTGGTGGAAACGGATTCACTGACAGGGTGCTGGAATCGACGCCGCTTTGATAGCGACTTAAAACATTATTCTAACCTGGCAGAGCGTTATGGTTACACACATTCCTGTTTTGCGTTAGTGCATGTGTTTTTCCCTGAGCCAAAATCGGCGTTCTCAGGCTTCGCTGCTGCGCCACTCGAAAAGAAACAGCGTTGGTATGCGGCCTTTAAGGCGATGATTATCTCCTATCCTGTGGTGTGTTTTTTCTTTATTTTTCAAATATCTGAAGCTTTACTGACAATGATGTTCATTGCGTTGTTATCGTTGATGATTACGTCAGAGAAGTCGATAAAGTTGAGCGCTTTTTTGGTGATAAGTAACGGTATCGGGGGATTGCTGGCGATTGCTGCTTTTTCAATTCTTTCTATAGTACCCAACATTGTCTTCTATTCTTTGTTTATAGGACTTATTGCCATTCTTATGGCTACCAAGATCTACACGGTTCCCGAAAAAGCACCTATTTTCGCCACTGCATTTAGTACGTTGCTCGTACTGGTTGGTAGCACGTTGATGAGCTCCGGTGACATCGATAGCAACACTCTTATACGCATATTCCAATTAGTGTTAATTGGCATATATATGATTTTGGCTTCTCTATTCCTAGAAACACGGAATTGGAAGTTTCTACAAAATCAGCCTTAATTTTGTCTAACAAGGACGTCTCATGAAGTTAACCGATGATTTTTCAAAACAGGCGATAGACGCTGCCATCAAGATCGCAGCGATTGCCATGCTCGTGTATTGGTGTTTTTCGATTTTGCGCCCATTCATTCTTCTGGTGATATGGGGTGCGATCATTGCGACTGCGTTGTATCCAGTGGCGGTCGCAATTTCAAATAAAACCGGGATGTCGAAAGGTAAAGCCAGTGCATTGCTGAGCTTTATTGGTGTGATTCTTCTATTTATTCCTTTGGCGGCGCTTTCTTCTGGTATCTACACCAGCGCGACTGACCTGATGACAGGGCTTCAAGATGGCACATTGTCATTGCCTAAACCGAAAGAGTCCTTACAAGATATTCCATTCATAGGTGAGAAGGTTTATTCAACCTTGGTTGCCGCCTCCAACAATATTGAAGGCACTTTCATAAAGTATGCGGATGAACTTAAACAGTTTGCGACGAAAGCGGCTTCTGTTCTTGGCTCGTTAGGTGGCGGCTTTATTCAGTTCATCATCTCTACCATCATTGCGGGTGCATTCATGAGTAATGCCGATAAATGCAAAACCGGCGTGACTCACTTAGTGGCGCGTTTAACGGGCGGTAAAGGTGAAGAGTTGGTAGAGCTCTCTAAATCGACCGTGCGAAGCGTTGTGCAAGGTGTGATTGGTGTGGCTGTGATTCAATCCATGATGTCGGCAATCGGTTTGGTGATTGCAGGCGTTCCAGCAGCTGCGTTTTGGGCGCTAGCTGTGCTGCTCATTGCGATAATCCAACTTCCACCGATTCTCGCTCTATTACCGGCGATCATCTACATGTTCAGCGTTGAATCGACACTGGCGGCGAGCTTGTTCTTAGTGTGGTGTATTTTGGTGAGCGGCAGTGACGCTATCTTAAAGCCAGTATTGCTGAGCCGTGGCTCTCACATTCCAATGTTGGTAATTCTATTGGGTGCACTGGGCGGAATGGCGATGTCAGGCATCGTCGGTCTGTTTGTCGGTGCTGTGATACTGAGTTTAAGCTATGAGCTGATGATGGCGTGGCTTGGACTTGAAGAGAAAAACCAACAAGAAACTGAGAAAAAACCTTCAGAGGTCGAGGGAAAATAGATGAAGCCAGTCTCTAAAGACGACAACTTCTACTTCTTATTCTATGCACTGTTGGTGTTGTTTCTTGGTTGCGCGGTGATGCAGCAGTTTTATCCGCAAGGCCAGAAAACAATCCTATTTCTTATCATTATTACGTTGGCGAGTTCAATTGCCGGTATTCATAAAGAGCGAGCCTTGTATCGCTCTTGGTATGGGCTGTTATTGATTACGGCGCTCGTGTCTGGCGTGTTTTCATTTTTGGAAGGCTATAACCTGTCGATAGTGACGCTATCGGCGTTGGCTGTGTTCTTGTTTTCACACATTTACTCGGCGTTGAAGCAGGTGATGAAAGCCAAAACGGTGACACCCAATCACATCATCGGCTCCATCTGTATTTACTTGTTGCTAGGGTTTGCTTGGTCGACCATCTACTTGTTAATTTTAGAGATCTTTCCTAATGCCTTTAACGGGTTAGAAGAGCAAGTCTGGCTGACGAACTTGTTTAATGCGATGTACTTTAGCTTTATCACCTTGACTACGGTTGGTTACGGCGACATATCACCAGCTCTGCCTATTGCTCAATTCTTTGTGTTTATGGAATCCATTATCGGCAGCTTTTACTTAGTTATCATGGTGGCGAGTTTGGTGAGCATTCGACTTGCACAGTCTCAATCTTAAGTGCAATCTTTTTCATTTAAGTACCTGTATAAGTTAGAAGTCTGTTTTGTTGGAACAGGTGTAGTATGGATTTTAATCGATGATCAGTTTTACCATTTAACGCCATATGGATTAATAAGTAACCAAAAGATAACGTATTGAGAGAATTTAAGTACGCACCTAGATATAACCTATCAAGTTACCGAAAAAACGAGGGTAATAATGGTATGATCGCGGGCTCAGCACCATAAGTGATAAAGAATAGGAAACAGAATGACTCACCTTACCGAACAGCAAGAAGCTGCAATGGCGACGTTTAAGGAAAACTTACACCTTCCAAACGGTGGTTTTCATAAACTGATTATCGAGCTAAGTAAGGAGTATCAGTTGCCTTTCCAAAAGGTGCGTGCGGTTTTAAAGAAAGCTCAAAAAGACGTTGAACGACAAATACGAGAAGACTTTACCAGCGTTGATGACACAGTACTGAGCCAAGCGAATTGGGTAAATATCATTAAGTCGAAGCTTGTTGACTTAGCGGAAGATAACCAAACGGTTATGGATAAGCTGCAACAAAATCTGAAGTATCAAAAAGTGTTGTCGGCAACCGAAGGTTCAATCGCAAGCGAAGACGAACGTGACGAGTTGATTGAAGAGTTGATTCAAGCTTATGAGAAAGAGGTGTTCAAACCGTTACTGGCGATGCTGCATACAACGAAGCTGTATTGGAAGTTAATGCTGGTGGATGAGACATGTAAGATGAATGAGGAGAATCGTGAGAAGTTCAGTGATTACCCTCAACACATGCAAGCTGCAGAACACTTATATACTCTTGATCAGAAGTTAAGGTCGATGCCGTTAACTTATTAGTCCATGAATGCACTGATAATGACTCAATGGTGATTCAGAGTTTGATATAAGTTGGTTTCAATAGAAGTACGATAACCTAGCTAGCGTTAGCCGCGTGTGAAATGCAAAAAGGCTAGGTTTCAGATCTGTTTTACTTCTACTCTATTTTGTTCTGCTAGAGCGAATTGAGGGTGACATCTTTTACATCTTTGGGACTAGATGGTGTTTCTTTTGTAGCCTTTGGGAAATGCTATAGGAGTGTGAAATGTCCTAGGGTGTTTCCGTTGCCTGAAACGATAGTTCCGATGCTTTCTCGTTCATTAAATTCAAAGTCGATGAGATAGCTGTGATGTTGTAGCTTGGGCAATATGTGGCGGTGGAGTATATCGCTATTGAGCTGTCGAATCTCGGTGACCCATGAAATCTCTTCTTTGTGTAAATCTATTTTAATCTTGAGCATTTATTACCTTTTAGTTTATTGACTGTTTTTTCGCGTGATAGTTGGTACCAATGGGTTTGTCGTGTTGTTCTGCGTGACATAACTGTGCCTTGTGTTTATTACATTTGTATTTAAGTGCTCGATCTATTCTGACTTCGCTGACAAAAGAGCAAATGACGATAGATCGGTAGTAGGATCGAATTTAAAAGCTATTGAATGACTATCTGGGTGAAAGCTGACGCAGAGATGGTGTAACGAGGGAATCGAGAACTGTCTATGTGGAACTTGGACTTACTTTAGCATTAACAGCTCTATAGATTAGAGCCAGGTGGCGAACTATACGCCTAGTTTTCAAAATTACAACCCTATTTCAATTAAATTCAAAAATATTTTTGGGTGATTTACCATCGGTTACTGAAGGTTAAATGAGCGAAGGTCAGGGATTTGACCATGATATCTGACTGAGTCTTGGCTTTTCAGCTGTTCGTATTCGTTGTCATTAGTGGGTTTAATTGATCAGCTAATTTGGTGATGATTAAGTCTCTGTTGTATATGATCTTTACATTGTAAATTACAATCCATGATTTTGGGGTTCAGCGTTGTAATTACAGGGTTTTGGGTGCTTTCCCCATCTGTTTTTTTCTTCAGGTTGATGAGTATTTTCCTCTTCGCGTCTTTTTGATATTTCTGATTCCTAATACCTCTCCTGACTACGCAAAATATGAATACTCACTTTTACGTTTCTGAATAATAAAGTTGTTGTATCGCCAATTTAGTGCAAATATAATTGATAATAGTTCTCACTTGCTTTACAAGTTTGTTGTCAATCCAATGACAGACTTTAAATTATCGTTATTTAGCAGTTGTGTACGCCCCATGCTCGTCTATGAGTAATGTGACTTTCATTGTCATGAGTGGTGGTTTGTATCAATGGCAAAGGAAGAAACATGAAGAAAACAATCAATTCAGTTCGCCAGTTATTGAGCGGGCTTGCCATCGTTCTAGCATCATCATTCATGATGACCGCGCATGCGGAAACCGTCACCATTGAGCATGTGAAAGGCACAGCGCAGTTTACTGAAGTACCACAGCGAGTGGTGGTTCTAGGCCACGGTAGCTTAGACGTGCTCGATAAAATTGGTGTACAGCCAGTTGGCGCGCCTCATAGCTTGCTGCCTGATTACCTAGCTTCGTACAAAGATACGACGGCAAATACAGGCTCTTTAAGCGAACCTGATTTTGAAGCTATCTACATGTTGAAGCCTGACATCATCATCGCGGAAAACCGCATGCTTAAGGTTTACGACAAACTGGCACAAATTGCTCCTACTGTCATGTTTTCTATTGAAGGCGACAAGTACTGGGCTGATGCTCAGCAAAACTGGCGTGTGCTAGGCGACATCTTTGGTAAGCAAGCTGAAGTCGAAGCGATCATTAAAGAGACTCAAGCTTCTATCACAGCGGTAAACGACAAAGTAGCGTCTGACGAAACTTCAGCAATGATGCTAATGAACAACGGTAACAACATTGCGATGTTCAACAAAGGCAGCCGTTTCTCAATCATCTTTGATGACTTTGGTTTCGTGGAATCAAAGAGTGCAACTGTGGCTCCGATCAAAGGAACACACGGCAACCTAATCTCTTTTGAATACATTGCTGATGCAAAACCGGAAGTGCTTTACGTGCTTGACCGCGAAAAAGCGATTGGCAAATCAGAAGGTCGCGCTCAACAACTGTTTGATAACCCACTGGTTGCGGCAACACCTGCAGCGCAGCACGGCAATATCGTTTACCTTGATTCAAGTGCTTGGTATCTGGCTGGTGGCGGTGTGACGGCGATTCACAGAATGATTAGTGACATTGAACGTACGATTCAATAGTTACTAACCATCAGATTTTCGGGCTTATAAGAGTGTTCTTATAAGCCCTTTTTCACTTTTTTATACGGGCTACCCGAGACCTACCTTTAGTATTATTTCTATGTTGAAACCCATTGCAGCTGCTGTATTTCTTGTTGTGTTATGCGTTGCGTCATTGATGATTGGAGTCGCTGAAATCAGTTTTAGTGACTTTTTCAATGGCAACCAACACGCCAACTCTATTTATATTGTTAGTCGGATCCCTCGACTACTCGCGATCGTGCTTGCCGGAGCGGGATTGAGTGTTTCTGGCTTGATCATGCAGCAAATCGTACAGAACAAGTTTGCCGCGCCTTCGACGATGGGCACCATTGACTGTGCGATGTTGGGTTACATTGTCGGCATTCTAGTGCTAGGCAATGCTGCGCAATGGAGCTACTTAGGCTTTATCTTCGCGTTTGCAGTGTTTGGCACCATGCTATTGGTTCGCTTCCTACAACACCTCAAGTTTAAGAACGCGGTATTGGTGCCTTTGATTGGCATTATGTATGGCAACGTTGTTTCGTCTCTAACAACCTTTATTGCTTATAAGTACGACTTAGTACAAACCATGTCGGCATGGACTATGGCGAACTTTGCGAGCGTGTTGCAGGGCAGCTATGAAATCCTTTATCTCGCGGTGCCTGCTTGTGTATTGGCTTACTATTTCGCGAGCCAGTTCAGTGCGGCGAGCATCGGTGAGAGCTTCGCGAAAAACATCGGTTTGAATTATCAGAAGATCGTCTTCATTGGTGTTGCGTTAGTGGCTATCAGTGCCTCCTCTGTGGTGATGATCGTTGGTGTTATCCCATTCCTTGGCCTTATCGTGCCGAATATCGTGTCGCTGATGATGGGCGATAACATGAAGAAGATTCTGCCTTGGACTGCCTACTGGGGGGTGATCTTGGTGTTGGCTTGTGACCTGCTAGCTCGAATCGTCATCTTCCCTTATGAGATTCCAATCTCGATGGTAATCAGCATCTTTGGTGGCATGATTTTTATTTACCTAATCATGAGAGACAAGTCGAATGCGTGATTCAGTAAAAATTGCGATTCTGGCTATCGCGTCTTTGGGTATGACAGCGCTATTCATCGGGCAGGGGCTGACGTGGGATAACTACGAGTTCTTCTTGTCTCTGCGACTACCTAAACTACTGTCAATTGTGTTGGCGGCGGTGGCGATTTCTGCATCGTCATTGGTGTTCCAAACCATTACTAATAATCGAATTTTAACCCCATCCATCTTGGGCTTTGATAGCTTGTATATGCTGGTTCAAACGGTACTTCTGTTTGTGTTTGGCAGTACCAGTTTCTGGGTGATTGATTCAATCGCAAACTTTTCGATGTCTGTAACTGTGATGATCTTGTTCTCGTTTGCTTTGTTCCATTTCTACTTTAAGAGCAAGCGAAACAACGTATTCACACTGCTGTTGATAGGCATCGTATGTGGCAGCGTATTCTCGAGTTTGTCTAACTTCTTGGCGATGTTGATTGACCCGAACGAGTTCGCGGTGCTGCAGAATGTGATGTTCGCAAGTTTCAATAACGTGAAAGGCGAGTTGGTTTACCTCAGCCTTATTCCTTTGGGTTTGAGCTTGCTTGGCCTTTGGTTGTTAGCGCCTAAGCTTGATGTACTTTGGCTTGGTGTTGATAACGCAACAAGCTTGGGTGTGAACACCAAACGACTGACTCAGATTACCTTGGTGATTGTGTCAGTGATGGTCGCGGTATCGACTGCTTTGGTTGGCCCAGTGCTGTTCTTTGGTTTAATCACCGTGAGCTTAGCTCGTCAGATATTCAAATCTTATCAACATCGTGTGCTTATCATCGCAAGCAGTTTGTTAGCGGTCGTTCTATTGGTTTCTGGCCAATGGTTTATCGAAAAAGTGATGGCGTTTGAAACCACTGTGAGTGTGATTATTAACTTGGTCGGCGGTTTGTATTTTATGTTCTTGTTGTTACGCACCAGAATTCAGTAAAGGTAGTAAGTAGTGATTAAATTAACAGGTTTAACTAAGAAGTATGGCAAGTCACTCGTGGTTGATGATGCCAGTGCTATGTTCCCGAAAGGCGAAGTGACTTCTATCATTGGCCCAAATGGTGCGGGTAAAAGTACACTGCTTTCAATGGCGAGCCGCTTAACCGACAGTGACGCAGGTGAAGTGGTCATTGGCGATAAGTTACTGGCTGAGTGGGATACCAAAGAGCTAGCCAAGCACCTTGCCGTGTTAAGACAATCAAACAACATCAATATGCGATTTACGATTCGTGAGTTGGTCTGTTTTGGTCGCTTCCCACACTCTCAAGGTCGCTTGAAAGACGAAGATCATAAAATCGTCGATACAGCACTAGAACACCTTGGCATTACTGACATCCAAAATAAATACCTTGATGAGTTGAGTGGCGGTCAGCGTCAAATGGCGTTTATCGCGATGGTTGTGTCGCAAGATACGGATTATGTGTTCTTAGATGAGCCTCTGAATAACCTTGATATTAAACACTCGGTTGAAATCATGCAGACGTTGCGTCGTTTAGCGCATGAGTTCAATAAAGCGGTCGTTATCGTGATTCATGACATCAACTTCGCTTCTTGTTACTCAGATAACATTGTTGCGATGAAGAAAGGCAAAGTGGTTAAGTCGGGTAAGGTTTCGGAAGTGGTTGAAAAATCAGTGATGGAGTCTATCTACGAGATCCCATTTGAGATTCGTGAGTTCGATGGTGTTCGAATCTGTATGTATTATTCTGGTCGTTAGATTACTGAATAACTCGGTTGTTTTGCTTTCTAGCCGTTGAACGAAAAGAGCTCCCATATGAGGAGCTCTTTTTGTTTTCGGATAGTATCTGTGTTGTTAGTGAAATGTTGCAATGCAAAGGTAATACCAATCCGGAAA
>NZ_JBFRLG010000029.1:0-15470 GCF_041469785.1 Vibrio sp. 10N.286.48.F5
TTAATTTTCCGGATTGGTATCAGGCAAGAAAACCTGGATAAACAAGAACAAAAAAAGCCAGTCAACAGACTGGCTTTCTTGTATTCATCTTAGTGCGATAAGCACATTGCGTTTAAGTAAAGGCGAACATTAACCGATAAACGAGATGTAACCCTGAAGGATAATCAGGTTAACGATATCGATAAAGAAGGCACCAACAATTGGCACCACCATGAACGCCTGTGGTGAAGGACCAAAACGGTTCACCAAAGAGCCCATGTTCATTACCGCTGTTGGTGTTGCACCTAGGCCGAAACCACAGTGACCACCTGCCATAACCGCTGCGTCGTAGTTAGAACCCATTACTTTGAACGTCACAAAGTAAGAGAAGATACCTAACACAACCGCCTGAACCGCCAGGATAACCAAGAACGGAATCGCAAGGTCAAATATGTTCCAAAGCTTAAGGCTCATTAGCGCCATTGCTAGGAACAGTGACAATGACACCGTACCAAGAATATCGACCGTTTCGCTGTCAGTCTTATGCAGCTTAGTCACTTCAAACACGTTAGTGATGAACACACCGATAAACAACGCGTAAACGAAGTCAGGAATCATCAACCAAGAAATTTCAAAAGTCGCCACCCACTGCTCTAGGTACTTCGCACCCGTGATACAGATAAGAAGGATGAACAACACTTCAATCACCTTCTTCGCCGTCACTTTGTCTTCTTCATACTCGTTGTAAGTAACAAGTTCAGGGAAGCGTTCATGTGTTTGCGTGCCAGTGCCGTACTCAGATTCAAGCTGGTTTTTATCAATCAGCTTTTGCGCCACTGGGCTACCGATAATACCACCGATGATCAAACCAAAGGTCGCTGAAGCCATCGCGATTTCTAGCGTATTTGCAATACCAAACGTGTCTGCAAAAGTTTGAGACCAAGCCGCGCCTGTGCCGTGACCGCCCGAAAGGGTGATAGAGCCAGCAATCAAACCCATCAAGGGTTCAAGGCCTAGTGCCGTAGCTAAGGTTACGCCTACACCGTTTTGGATAATGATGTAAACCGACGCTACCCCTAAGAATAGGAATACCTTAGCACCACCTTTTATCAGCTGCGTGTAGTTCGCCGCAAGACCGACCGTTGCAAAGAACATCAACATAAACGTGTTCTGCAGGGGCAAGGAAAACTCAAGATCAAGGCCGTTAAAGTGCAGGGCTGTAATAGCAAAAGCGACAATCAAGCCGCCGACAATGGGCTCTGGAATGTTGTACTTTTTGAGAATCGGAAGCTTTGCATTGACGAAATGACCTAGAAACAAAACACTAATCGCGATTAGGAAGGATTCTAGTGGTCCAATTGAAATTAATTGATTCATATAACCTCTATTTTTTTACGTTCTCATCTTCCCTAATGAGTCTAGTTTTATCTGTAATTATTTGTGCTGCTCTACCTATATTTATACAAACTGGAGAGAAAGTGTGGATTCGAAAAGCGAACACATTACTGCGATCGCTTAGTACCATGTTAGTAGCACGTTAACTTTTATAGGAGATAAAAGGATTTGTGACAACAATCACCTCCTAAAAGTTGAAAACGGCGTGAGTATCTATGCCGCTGACTCTGCTTTCTTAATACCTAAAAAAGCAAAAAGGAGCTATTTCTAGCTCCTCTTTCATCACCATCGCTGGTAATTAGAATTTTTTCGGTGCGTAACCAGTCATAACCTCAATGCGAAGTTCTTTACCGATCTTCGTCATTGGGTGAACAATTACGAGTCCTTTAACAGACTTTTTAAGTTTACCCATATCCGCTTGCTCAGCCTTAGTGATCTCACGGCTAAATGGCATATCAACCAGAGACTTACGCTCTTGGTTCACATCATAGCTTTCTTTGTGTTTAAGCTGGGCAATTTTCTTAGTTAGCTTCTTAATCTCTTCCTCGAACTGACGAACAACAGGACGATCATTACGAGTTTTAGCAGCATCTAACTTGTGGCGACACTTGTCTAGACGGTTGTTAATTTGTTGAAGTTCGTTTTTAACACTCATAATAATTTCCTAAGATTAAACAAGCCAATTCGGATTGGGGCGCGGAGTATAGCACAAGGGTTGTGTTGAACCGAAATTTATCTGTTAATTACCAATAGAAACGAATCACATCGACACCGCTCATTCAGCTTACTTATTCTTTGTGGCGAATCTCTAAGCGGATTATTCATTGATAGGATAGCGCCTACTTCAAAAATTGCAGTCCTCGATGCATCAAAATTCCGTCTAAACTTATACTCTAACGCAATAACTAAATCAGGGTACACAGCTTGGAGTTGTTACCCCCAGCACGACTCTGAATCGCAACGTAATCACAAGGATAGCCGATGACATTATTGAAACGAACATTGACCTGCAGCCTAGCCCTGAGTGCAATGTTTGCCACAACTTATGCATCTAGTGAACAAGCCACCCAAAGTAACCTAATCGTCGAGTACTCTACACCGCAAAATACCGAAGAAGAGCAGCTCAAACGAGAGATTCAAAGCAGTGGCGTTAATGACACCGTGGTCGACCTATCAAACCAACTCTTCATGTTTGAGAAGCCATTAACCATTCAATATGGCGGGGAAGAAGGACCACTCTACGATCCACAAACCCATCAAGTACTGATCCCTTACAGTTTTTACGCTGAGTCACTCAATTACTTTGAGAAGAACCAATACGAAAAAGAGTATGGGAAATCTGCGCAAACCGGCGCTATTGATACCTTGCTGCACACCCTGCTACACGAGACTGGGCATGCGTATATCGAAGATCAGAACATTGCCATATTGGGTAAAGAAGAAGATGCGGTTGATAACCTAGCAACCATGCTACTGCTTAACTACGTAGAGCATGGGGCCGACGCTGCTATCAGCGCTGCAGACATGTTCGCTTTCGAGTCAGAAGACCGCCCAGAGTATTACGACTTGGGGGAATACATCGACGAGCACAGTTTCGACCTGCAGCGTTACTTCTCCACGTTATGCTTGGTGTATGGCAGCGATCCCGATGCCTATAAGAACTTGCTCGATGAAGTGGAAAACGACTATTTGAAAGACAGAAAAGAGTTCTGCGTTGAGCACTTTGACGTGATCAATGAAAATTGGCATCAGTATTTAAAAAAGAGTGACGATGCTTAGATGCTTAAAGGTTAGTGTCGAGAACTAGGAAAACGGCTTTGGCATCAAATTCCAAAGCCGTCACTCGATAGATTGGCTTAAGTCTTACGTGTTAAGAGTTAAGAGCTTAAACCCTAGACGTTCACTTTGTACTTCAGATCTTGTGCTTCATCGCCCGTCATCCCTCGAAAACCCCAACAATGTGAAGGCTGCTCTTTAATGGTGATTTCAATATCAATCGGAGAGATAGAGAGCTGCTTTTCAATCTCAGAAAAGATCTTCTTGATTAGACGCTTTTTGGTGTTTACCGCTCGACCTTCCATCATGTTGATCTCAATGACGGTATAGGCTTCTGTTCTTCCTTCTGGGTAAAAGAAGTCATCCCGTTCCAATGGCACAAATCGATGTGCTCGCTTGTCATCGGGTAAACCCATTTCACTATTCAAGCACTGCTGCAACACATTAGAGAGCTGCAACTTAATTGGATTTAAGCACTCTTTGATACCATAAATAACAATCATGACCATTCCTTTGATGCGATGTTAGGTATAGAAGAACGTCAGATATAAGCATCGTCTGGCGACTACCCATTCGCTTACTATTTGTACATATATTACATAATGACGCGTATGAAAAAAGGTAAAAACAGTGAATTTATGAACAGGTGCAACAAAATACCTATCCCTTTACGAACATAAGCCGAAGCGAATTGATCGAACACCACCCTCCCCGCGTATATCTTCTCAAATCACATTTGAACTAAGGAGTACTATGTGCCGAATTCACCTAGGAAGACCACGCGGACAGACGCCGAACCAGAAACACCCGTAGAGTCTTCTCTGGAGCTCGCTGTGTTTCCCCTCCCCATCTTCCTTTTACCGGGAGGCAGACAAAGACTGCGCATTTTTGAGCCAAAGTATCTCGCGATGGTCGCTCACGCAGCGCAGGGCGATGGTTTCATTATCGCCACTCAAGACAAATCTAACTCTGATCATCTCAGCTCTTGGGGAACAAAGGTGACCATCGTCGACTTCAATATGTCGGACGACCAGATATTAGAAATTGATGTCGAAGGCGAAAAGTTGGTGCAATTGCATGGGTCGTTTCGAGACGATGATGACCTGATTAAAAGTAAGTTCAGCTTGTTGCCTCACTGGCCTACCGATGAATATAAAGTGCCTAACGTGTTTACCGCTTTTTTGGTTCAGTTGTTTCGCGACCACGATTCGATAAGAACACTCTATCCCACTCCTGATTTTGAGAGCCCACAATGGATCTGTGCGCGATTGCTCGAAATGATGCCTATCCCACTGGAAAAGAAAACAGAATTTACTGAGCCAGCCAGTTTTCCGTCTCTAGTTCCTTTTTTGAATCAAATCATTACGGGGCAATAAGCACTTTTCTTCACTATAATTTTGTATAGTAGAAATTAATTTAAATTAAAGTGATCCCGACTTTCTCCTTTCACGTAGTGCCCATCAAATTCGCATGATGGTTAGTTACTATGCAAGTGGAAAGCAGAAGTTCAGGGAACGGCAAGGAGCATGTCATTATTCCCGATAACAAAGTACCTACAGACAACAAAGTACCGACAGAGCTCTCGAGCTGGCTGGTGTTGGTTGGTACAGACCGAGACAAGCAGGCGTTCACCTGTTTGTTCAAGTTCTTCGCTCCTAAGATCAAGCGTTTTGGTATCAGTAAGTTGGGTGGCGAAGCTGCTGCAAACGAGCTAGTTCAAGACACGATGACTAATGTTTGGAAGAAAGCACATCTCTACAATGTAGATAAAGGCGCTGCGACCACTTGGGTCTACACGGTAATGCGTAATGCAGCATTCGACATGTTGCGCAAAGTGAAAGCGAAAGCCGAACAAACGATAGCCGACGATATCTGGCCAATCGATGCGATGGTAGCCGAGTCTCAAAGCGAAGATTTGCCATTCGGTGACCATTTGATGAGCCGACACGTAATGACTCAAATAGAAAAGTTGCCTCTCGCTCAGAAAACCATCGTCAAAGGCGTTTACTTTCAAGAGCTCTCTCAAGAGCAACTCGCTCAGCAACTTGGCGTCCCACTTGGAACAGTGAAATCACGTCTGAGACTCGCTTTAGCCAAATTAAAAGTTCACATGGGGGAACAAGACCATGATTAAACATCACCCAAACGCGGCAATCTTGAAAGACTTCGTCGATGGCACGTTGGCTGATTCAGTTTCTTTGATTGTTTCTAGCCATGTAGAGCTGTGTGAACACTGCCAACAACAAGTCAAGCAGCTTACAGCTGTAGCAGCGAATAATGCTTTTGACGCAGAGCCAGTATTCTCAAATGAAGATCTAGACAGCTTCTCAATGGACGACATGGACTTTGATTTTGACGCGATAGAGCAAATCACAGCTGATACTTCTCAGTCTGCTGAAGTGACTCCAGAGGTTCAGAAAGTAACTGTTGCTGACACGACATTCACAATCCCTCGCGCTCTAAACTCAGTAGCGAGAAAGGACTGGATGAACCTAGGCAAAATTTCACGAGCAAGACTCGATTTTGCTGACGAAGCACACCACACCAGCTTGTTGCACATCGACAAAGATGGACAAGTGCCTTGCCACACCCACAAAGGCTTCGAGATCACGCTTCTTCTAGAGGGCAGTTTCGAAGACGAAATGGGCGTTTACAACAAAGGTGACTTCATCTGGTTGGATGGCAATCACACTCATCAACCGGCAACAAAAGAAGGTTGTGTCTGTTTAACCGTTTCAAGTGATGCGCTTTACTTCACAAAAGGTGTGAGCCAACTATTCAATCCACTTGGAAAATATATCTATTAACCCAGTTGCAGGCTATAAATATACAGGATGGCATAAAGCTATCCTGTATATCGTCAATACATCTGAATAAAAACAACTACGGTGTCAAAGTAAAAACACACCCAGCTCTGTAAATACGATTAGCAATGTTGAACTATAAGAAAAAGCTCAGAGCAAGAGCAAAGGAGTTGGCCAATGGAAAAGAAAATCAAAATCGGTATCAGTGCATGTGTTGCTGGACATAAAGTACGTTTCGACACAGGTCATAAACGCTCTCGTTTTTGTACAGACGACCTAGCAGACTACGTGGAATTGGAACCTGTTTGCCCAGAGATGGCTGTTGGTCTTCCAACCCCTCGTCCAACCATTCGTCAAACAAGAATGCTAGATGACATCATCCATGTTTCTCGCCCTGATGGCTCAGGTGATGTGACCAACGAACTGATCGAGTTCGGTCAAAACTACTCAAAGAAAAACCAACACATTGCTGGCTTTATTGTGTGTCAAAAAAGCCCAACCTGCGGCATGGAGCGCGTGAAGGTGTACCACCACCATGGTCGCGGCTCTGAATCGACAGGCATAGGCATGTTCACCCAACAAATTATGGACGGCAACCCGTTACTTCCCGTTGAAGAAAACGGCCGCCTTAACGATCCCATTTTGCGTGAAAACTTCATGACTCGAGTGTTCACTTACCAAAAATGGCTCGATCTTGTGGATGAAGGTGTGACCAAGCACAAACTGATTCAGTTCCACAGCGCCCACAAATATCTAGTCATGTGTCACCACGTTGAGGGTTACAAAAGCTTAGGCAAACTGCTAGCGGGTAATGATTTAGATATCGACGAACTAGCGGCTCAATACATCGAAGGCTTGATGACGGCGTTGTCTCATCACGCGAATCGAGGCAGTCACGCCAATACGCTGCATCATTTGCAGGGTTACTTTAAAAAACAACTGAGTAGCGCTCACAAGCAAGAGCTGACCAACCAGATCGCATCATTCAGAGAGGGCGTTGTTCCACTGCTAGTGCCACTGACACTGATCAATCACTACCTGATGGAATACCCGAACGAATACCTAGAATCACAGGTTTACCTAAACCCGCACCCTCAAGAACTTAAACTGAGATACGGATATTGAGCGACATACTATGGATACGACGAGACCTGCGGATTCACGATAACCCAGCGCTCGTCGCGGCAGTTGAAAACGGCGTAACGACCGCCGTTTTCATTTCAACGCCTCAAACGTGGCGGCAACACCACCTTGCGCCGATCAAAGCTGATTTCATCTATCGTCATCTAAAACAACTCGATTCCCAGCTCGCTGAATTCGGGATCGATCTTCTGCACCTCAAAGCCACAGACTTTAACGATCAAGCCACTCAACTCATCAACTTGTGCAAACAGGTCAATGCGACATGTGTCTATGCCAATTCAGAGCCGGAAGTAGACGAGCAGTTACGTGACAAACGCTTAATCGCTAGCGGTATAAAACTGAAGATAACCGACTGCGATACGATTCTGCCATTAGGTAGCGTGCTGAATAAACAAGGCGAGATGTTCAAGGTTTTCACACCTTTCAAAAACGCATGGTTAAAAGAAGTGCAAGCGAAAGGCATCATTTGCAGCCACGCTCCAGTGCATTCAACAGGATCAGCGCAAGCAGGTTCATCTGAAACGGATTCGCTTCCGAATCCATCACAACTGAAACAATCGTTAAGTGGTTTTTCTGGCGAGTACGATTTCGACTTTCCGCGTGTTGATTCAAGCCGTTGGCCACTAAGCCAAGACGTCCTTGAGAGCGTGATCCCCAATTTCTTAGCCAATAAAGTTAACGATTATTCTCGCCTTAGAGACATTCCCTCGATAAAAGGCACGTCTGGACTATCCCCTTATTTAGCGATTGGCGCCGTGAGCCCACGTTGGTTAGCGATTCAATTGATTCAGCAGCAACCCGATCTGTTATTTGATACGCAATTACCGGCCTTTTGTTGGCTCAATGAATTGATTTGGCGAGATTTTTATAAGCATTTGATGTTCCACCACCCTAAACTGGTCAAAGGTGCTAACTTTCAGCAAAAATACAATGGTTTAGATTGGTATCACGATCATCCTAGCTTCAAAGCTTGGTGCGAAGGAAAAACAGGATATCCATTGGTTGATGCCGCAATGCGTCAACTGGTTGAAACGGGCTGGATGCACAACAGACTAAGAATGGTGGTGGCAAGCTTCCTAACCAAGCACCTGCTTATTGACTGGCGTTGGGGCGAGCGTTTCTTTATGTCGCACCTTATCGACGGAGACTTTAGTGCCAACAATGGTGGCTGGCAGTGGGCTTCAAGTACTGGCTGTGATGCTCAACCTTACTTCCGAATTTTCAATCCAATCACTCAGAGTGAAAAGTTTGATCCAAAAGGAATTTTTATTCGTAAGTACATACCAGAGCTGCAAAATATCCCAGATAAGCATGTACATTTCCCACATGACTTTATCGCTAAAAACGGAATAGACAGCGAATACTGGCAACCCATCGTTGAGCATAAAGAAGCACGATTGAGAGCCTTAGCCTTCTTCAAATAATTAGAGTGAATATTATGGATAACTCTCTATGGCTTGATAACTTTCTCAACATGTATCGAGAACTCGGAACCGACAATTTCGACGTGCTTAAGACGGTTTATCACCCTGATATTGAATTCCAAGATCCGCTGCATCATGTCAGCGGTATTTCGGCGCTTACGCACTACTTCGAGAACCTCTACACCCAAGTAACCAGCTGTTACTTTCATATCGAACACACTTTCGAAGCGAACGACGAAGCTTCCGTTTACTGGACGATGCAGTTTGCTCACAAGCAATTAAATGGGCAAAAGCCAATCGAAGTACAAGGGCACAGCCACCTTAAGATGCTCGACGGTCAAGTGGTCTACCACAGAGACTACCTCGACGTCGGCTCTATGTTGTACGAACACATTCCAGTACTGGGCTGCGCGATCAAATCCATCAAAAAGAGGGCGAGCCGATAATGCGTATTATGATTACAGGCGCGACCTCAGGTATCGGCCAATCCCTAGCTAAAGATTACGCTCAGCAAGGGCATCAGGTGATTGCTTGTGGCCGCAATCCAGACAAACTGCAAGCCTTAGTTGATTCTCACGATACAGACATCGCGCATTCATCAATTACACCGCTCTGTTTCGATCTGACTGATTACCACAACTTTCCAGAACTCGACCAAGACAAGCCGCTCGATCTGCTGATTTTAAATGCGGGTGATTGTGAGTACATCGACGACCCAGTGAATTTTGATGCCGAGCTTTTTGAGCGCGTCATCAACATAAACCTAATTTCAATTGGCTACGCCCTTAAAGCTTGGTTAAAAAACATCAAGCCCGGCGGCCGTTTGGTTTTAGTCAGCTCCAGCGCCAGCTTTTTACCTTTGCCAAGAGCCGAGGCTTATGGCGCTTCAAAGGCAGCCCTCACCTACTTAGGCAGAACACTTTCGGTTGATCTGGCAACGCACAACATTCATGTCTCAATTGTGCACCCAGGCTTTGTTGAAACGCCATTAACCGAGCGAAATACGTTCTCTATGCCTATGATTATTAGTAGTGAGGCCGCAACTCAGCGAATCGTAAATGGTATCGCTCAAGGAAAGAGTGAAATTGATTTCCCAAGACGATTCATCATGTTGATGAAGCTACTAAGAATGCTTCCAACTCCAGTTTGGCAAAAACTCGCTTCAAGGATGGTATAACAATGAAGAAAATCGCCATTATTGGTTCAGGTATCTCTGGACTCACTTGCGCGCATATATTAGATAAGCACCACGACGTAACAGTATTCGAAAAGAATGATTACGTTGGGGGGCACACCGCGACCGTTGATATTGAACATCAAGGCTCGGCGTTTTCGATAGATACAGGTTTCATCGTATTCAACGATCGAACCTACCCGAATTTCAATCAGCTTCTAGAACAACTCGATGTCGAAAGGCAACCGACTGAGATGAGCTTCAGCGTCCACAACACGACGACCAAGTTTGAATACAACGGCCACAGCATTAATTCGTTATTCGCGCAGAGGAGCAACATCTTCAAACCTCAGTTCTGGTCTTTAGTGTCTGACATTCTCAAGTTCAACAAGCTGTGTAAGGCTCAGTTTGAAAGCAATGAATTCACACCAGACGTTACCCTTGGCAGTTTCCTACGAGATAATCAATTTTCCGACTTTTTCAGCCAGCACTACATCTTACCGATGGGCGCGGCGATTTGGTCAACAAGCTTGGAAGAAATGGAAGAGTTTGAGCTCAAGTTCTTCATTCAGTTTTTCTACAACCATGGATTGCTCGATATCGCGAACCGTCCTCAGTGGTATGTGATACCAAAGGGATCGCGTTCTTATGTTGAAATCATCCTTTCACGCCTAAGTAAGACTGTTGCACTGAATACATCGATTAAACAAGTGACTCGCCAAGAAACAGGCGTCACGATTGAATTTGAAGATGGCAGCGCACAAGGTTTCGACGAAGTAATCTTTGCTTGCCACTCAGACCAAGCCTTACGCTTGCTTGGTGATGCAACAGAACAAGAGCAACAGGTACTGGGCGAGATCCCATACAGCCGCAATGAAGTGGTTCTGCACACCGATACTCGCTTGTTACCAGACAGAAAACTGGCTTGGGCAAGCTGGAACTACATGTTGGATGGCGACAGTAAACGACCTGCCTGTGTCACGTACAACATGAACATTCTGCAAGGCATCGAAAGCCAAGACACCTTCTGTGTCACCTTGAATCAAAGCGAAGCCATCGACCCAGAAAAAATTATTCGCAGCTTTGTTTATCATCACCCGGTACTTAATTCGAACACGGTCGAAGCTCAGCACAAGCGTGAGCAAATCTGTGGCAAAAACCAGACGCACTTTGCTGGCGCTTATTGGTATAACGGCTTCCATGAAGACGGTGTCCACAGTGCACTCGATGTGACCAAACGCTTCGGTTTAGATTTGAGTACGAGTTCAGCCCTATGAACAGTCAAACCCTGACACCCGAGATGGGGATCGCATCCGAAAAGAGTGAAGAGCTCAGCGGTATCTATTGGGGTAACGTCAGACATCGCCGCTTTGGCGACATCACTCATGAGTTCAGCTATCAGCTGTATATGATGGGGTTAGATCTTGATGAGCTGCCCCAAACCACAGGGCGCAGTTCGCTGTTCGGAACTCGTTGGTACAACCCGATTCGCTTTGTCGAATCGGATTATCTCGCTGAAAAAAAAGAAAATGTCACCACGGATGAACCAAAATCACTTAAGCAACGTATAGCTTCCAAAGTGCAACAACTTGGTGGGGTTTGGTCTGATTCAAACCGTGTGACGATGCTGGCTCAGTGCCGCTGTTTAGGCATCTACTTCAGCCCAATCAACTGTTTCTTCTGTTATGACGAGACTGGAGATTGTAAGTACATGTTGGCTGAGGTGAGTAACACGCCTTGGCGAGAAAGACACTACTATCTCATCGACATGCACCAAGAATTGAAGGTAAAAAAAGAGTTTCACGTTTCGCCGTTCATGGATTTGAACATGACTTATTTTTGGAAGATTAAGCCACCAGCGAAACGCACGTTAGTTCACATCGAAAGCCGCCGAGACGACAAGCTTTTCGATGCGACACTAGCCCTGACGAAGCAGTCAGTAACCAAGACAAACATTAGACGAACGGTATTCAAGATTCCGGCGATGACGATAAAAGTCGTGATGGGAATTTATTATCAGGCTCTCAAATTATTCCTGAAAAAAGTACCGTTTGTGGCGCATCCAGACTCAACGTCTTAAGCGCACATGAAAGAACTCAATTGAAGCTTGGGTTCGCTCCAATCAAGGAGCAGAACTCAGCTTAGTTGGCACAAAATATTAGAATGAGTTATCAGCGAGGTTTACATGGAACAGCTTGCCAAACAAAACAACAATATTGAACAACAAGCTAAAGCCGTTGCTGTTTCAAGCAACTGTAAATATCGAGCTTTAATCTTCAAGGTGTTAGAAAGCCTGCAATTCGCGACGCTCGAGATCATTGAGCGCGACCAGCATTCGGTGTTCGGTGATCGAGAAGCAGACTTGAAAGGTCGAATCGTGATTCATGATGCGACCTTTTTTAGAGATGTGGTCATCAACGGCAGTATCGGCGCATCTGAAGCGTACATCGATGGTAAATGGACCAGCCCAAATCTAACGCGTGTGATTAAAATCATGGCTCGTAACCAAGCCCAATTGGATGAGCTTGATGACAAGACACAATGGATTTCTCGCATCAAAAACCTATTGCTGCGTCGTAAGAATGCCAACACCGAGCAAGGCTCTAAGCGAAATATTCTCGCCCACTACGATATTGGCAACGAGCTGTATGAGCGCTTCTTAGATAGCTCGATGCAGTACTCTTCCGCAATCTACAGCGAAGACGCAGAAACCTTGTCGAAGGCTCAACAAAACAAAATGAAAACCATCTGTGAGCGACTAGAACTGTCTGAGAAAGATAGCGTGGTCGAGATAGGCACAGGGTGGGGCGGCTTAGCCATCTTCATGGCGCAACACTACGGTTGCCACGTCACCACTACCACGATCTCAGATGCCCAACATGCACTTGCTGAACAGAGAGTAAAAGCGCTTGGTTTAACCGACAAAATCACCCTGCTCAAAGAGGATTATCGCAATCTCACTGGTGAGTATGACAAGTTGGTTTCGATCGAGATGATAGAGGCGGTCGGACATGAGTATCTACAAACCTTCTTTGAAAAATGTTCCTCGCTACTTAAGCCCTCAGGCAAGATGCTGATTCAAGCAATTACTATTGCTGACAGCCGTTACGACAAATACCGCAAAGGTGTCGACTTTATTCAGAAGTACATCTTCCCCGGCGGTTGCCTACCTTCTGTTTCAGTGATGACCCAACACCTTGCGACCAGCACCGACCTTGTGGTTCAAGAAATTGATGACATTGGCCTGCACTACGCTCGAACGCTGAATGATTGGAACATCGCCTTTGAAAATAGTTGGGAAGAGCTAGAGTCTCTCGGCTATTCAGAAGAGTTTAAACGCTTATGGACCTTCTACTTCTGCTACTGTGAAGGCGCATTCAAAGAGCGCGTGATCAGCACTCACCATGTAGTCGCAAGAAAACCTCGTTACTTTGGAGCAAAAGATGAAGCGGTTTTGGATTATTAATCTCGTACTGTTTCAAGCGACCTGGGTTTGCAGTGCTTTCTTTACCGCGCAAGCCCCGTTCGTCACACCACTGATTGTAGTGGTTCACTTCCTTCTATCACCGACTCGCAGTAGCGATTTGAAGATACTCATTTTATTACCATTGGGGCTATTGCTTGATAGCCTCTTACTCCACTTCGGCGTGTTTGCCGTCGACTCTGAAATTGCTAATCAATCGTGGTTCCCGGTGTGGCTTGTCTGCCTGTGGATCATGTTCTTAATCAGTTTTAACCACAGCCTAAATTGGCTATTAAAATGCTCGAAAGTGATCTTGTTTGTCATAGGGTTCGTAGCAGGTACTAGTAGTTATTGGGGAGGCATCAAAGCTGGTGCTCTTCTTACTACTTGGCCAGATGCATCGGTAGTTGCTGCCCTTGCAATAAGTTGGGGGATTTTGTTGCCCTTACTGGTGGCCGCCTACTCCAACTTAATACAACCTAAAATGGCAATAACGAGGTGACTTATGGCTTATCCACGCAACCCGACACAAACGTTCAAACCTGAGCGCGGTATTGTTCGCACTCATCAGCAAGCAAAAAACACACTTCTAAGCTTTATTACTCTCTCGTTAATCTTTGCTGCGCTGTTATTTGCCGGAAATGCTAAAGCCTCTGCTGTCGATGATCTGAACAAACGTGGTGAAGGTGAAATGAGTTACCTGTTTTGGACTCTCTACTCCGCAGAATTCTACGCGACTCCAACCAACTCTGAACGAGCCTTAAAGCTTGAGTATTACCGCTCTATCGATAGCAAAGACCTCGTAGACGCTACCGAAGATCAGTGGAACAAGCTTGGCTATTCTAATAGCAACATTCAACGTTGGTTGAAACCCTTGTACGCGATGTGGCCGAACGTGGAAGAAGGAAGCACACTCACGATTCGTGTCGCTGAAGATAACGTGAGTCGCTTTTATTTCGATGAACAACCGATCGGCATCATTCAAGACAAGCAATTCGGCGAAGCCTTTCTAGCGATTTGGTTATCTGAAAACACCTCTGAACCCGGTCTTCGTAAACAACTTTTAGGTTTGAACAAATGAATCCAAAAACAACAATAATAAAATTCGCTCTGGCATTTTTTTCACTCACTTGGCTAGTGGGCTGTGGCTCTGCAAGTTTAGAAGACCATGTCGACACTACGCCAGAGCTCAAGCTTGAAACCTTTTTTAATGGCGAATTAATGGCCTACGGCATGGTGCTCGACCGCTCTGGTAACCTACTGCGCCGCTTTGATGCCAAGCTTATCGCAACTTGGGACGGTGACAATGGAGAAATAAAAGAGTGGTTCTCTTTTGCTGATGGCGAGCGCTCAACTCGCGTTTGGAATCTGATAAAAACCGGCGAAAACACCTATTCTGGGACTGCCAACGATGTCGTCGGAACCGCTTATGGTGAGACCCAAGGTTCAGCGCTGTATTGGAAATATGATCTAGAAATTGAAGTAGACGGCAGCACCTATGAAGTGGTGCTCGATGATTGGATGTTCTTGATGGACGACAAGCGCTTATTCAACAAGACTGAGATGTCCAAGTTTGGCTTTAAAGTCGGAGAGGTCATCTTATACATAGAGAAGATTTGATTTAGCTGCCGTTTCTGATTCTTAGTTTCAAATCGATGACTACATCTCCAGTACGTAACAAAACAGCCCACAACGAAAATTGTGGGCTGTTTTGTTTGATCCCTCGAATAGCATACCTGCATGCTCAAGCCATTGTGCTAAGATGCGCCACCAGCATACAAATGGACTAGACTGACACTAAGCAGTCCCCATTTGTTTCGCTAAGCGTAGATTCCCTACCATGAATAATTGAAAAGGCTTTAAAGCATGAGCAAGTTGACCTCAGCGGAGCGTAAAGCTCGCGACAATGAACGTTTCTCACAACGCGTAAACGACCGCAGAGAAAAAGGTGAAGACGTAGTTGCTTACGCACTGACCAACAAAAAAGCTGTAAAATTCCTGACTAAGTCAGAGAAAAAACGTTTCAACGAAACGAGAGCGACTCTGCAAGAAGAGAAGCGAGTGAAAGAACAAGAAGAGCTTAACCGAATCGAAGACGCGTTCACGATCAAACAGTTCGACGACGAATAATCACTTATGATTACTCAAAAGCGCTGGCTCTATGCCGGCGCTTTTACTTGTTAGTTCGTTGTTTTTTAACGCTGTTATTTCTTGCTAAACCCGTCGATTCTTAACGGCTTTCCCCCACTCTCTTAGCTCAGCCTTACCGCTCGACCGATCACCCAAGCTATTAACCTATCAACCTATCAACC
>NZ_JBFRLG010000029.1:16229-126354 GCF_041469785.1 Vibrio sp. 10N.286.48.F5
AACCTATCAACCTATCAACCAGGCTATCGATCAACTTTAGCCATAGATCTCAGAAAATCTTAGCCTAGCCCCTTACTATCTCGAATCAACTCTACAAATTGAAGACAGTATGATTTTAATTACCGGATCAAGCAGCGGTTTAGGCGCAGCTCTCGCGAAACAATATGCTAACG
Organism: Vibrio sp. 10N.286.48.F5; assembly: GCF_041469785.1. Taxonomy (NCBI): domain Bacteria; kingdom Pseudomonadati; phylum Pseudomonadota; class Gammaproteobacteria; order Vibrionales; family Vibrionaceae; genus Vibrio; species Vibrio sp. 10N.286.48.F5. The sequence continues at coordinate 16,403 of NZ_JBFRLG010000029.1, forward strand.
CCGACGCTCAGCGCGTAGCCATTACAGGTCGCAATGCACAACGTTTAGCAGAAGTGGCGCAAGGCCTACCTGCGAATACCATTAGCCAAGCGTGTGATCTCTGTGACCCGCACTCAGTGAGCGAGTTATTGGATGCGTTACCTGAAATGCCGAAGCTGGTGATCCACAGCGCTGGCAGTGGGTACTTCGGTAAGATAGAACAGCAAGATCCAACCATCATCAGCGACATGCTGAAGAACAATATTGAGTCTTCGATCTTTTTGATTCGCGAGCTTGTACAGCGCTACAAAGATCAATCGGTCACCATCGCTGTGGTGATGTCGACGGCGGCACAAGGTGCTAAAGCGGAAGAGTCCACCTACTGCGCGGCAAAATGGGCCGTGAAAGGCTTTATCGAATCGGTGAGGTTGGAGCTAAAAGGTCACCCGATGAAAATCGTGGCGGTTTACCCTGGAGGAATGGCGACCGAGTTTTGGAATACAAGCGGTAAAGGCATGGATACCTCGAGCTTTATGACCGCGCAAGAAGCCGCTCAGATGCTACAACAGGCGTTGACCAGCACAGAGCATGGATTCGTGTCAGATATCACGATAAACCGCGGCTAGCAGGTAAACAGCTCGCTTAATCGGTAAATAGAGCGACACATTACCAAAGAAATGATTAGAGTAATTATTTGTGAGGGTGAGCATGAAAGTGTGCGACAATGCTCGGCGTAAATTCATATTCAAGGTTTATTATGAAACTTCTAGTTCGTAACCTATCGCGCTCTACCTCTGAGCAAGACATCCGTGTGCTATTTTCTGAGTTTGGCTCAGTAAAAGAGTGCAGCCTAGTTTTAGACCAAGAAACTGGCGACTCAAAAGGCTTCGCTTTTGTTGAAATGCCAGAGCAAGAAGAAGCTAAAGCGGCACTAAACAAGCTGAACTTGTCAAAGCTTGGCAAAAACACGATTCGTGTAAAAGTAGCGAACTCTTAATCGATTCAATGCTTCATAAGCCGCATGGCTTAGCTTAACAGCAGCACAGATGATAAAGCCCGTAACGATATGACGTTTTCCAGCGCAATATCGTTACGGGCTTTTTGCTGCTCGCAATTCTCTTTTCACACGATTTGAATACGCCTACAGACCTTCATGTTCATCAATAGCACGTCTTGCTTCGGCCATTGAACATCCAGATTCCATCACCAGCTGAGCCACAGTCATTGAAGGTGTAGCGGTCAACAGAGATGCCAAACACACCACGGGTTTAGGCAGCACTTTGTCGATTGCAATTGCTATCCAACCGTCTTTTTCATGGGTTAACATCGTTTTAAATTCAACGAGTTGATACTCTTGAGCGACCAACAGCCAATTACGCGAACGACGAACTCGTTTCAACTGACATCCACATTCCGCAGCATTCACCATCACTTGGCTTTTATCACTCACACGATGTACAAAACTATTCAATGGGACGCTAAACATAACTCTCTGCTAATCAATCTATTCCTACCATTCAAGAGCTCTCTACCTATCTCTCAAAACTTTCTAACTGTCACTCAATTAAAACCGTACGTAGGATTACACAGACACAAAAAAACCGCCAGTGATGCACTAAGCAACCTCGCGGTTTTTGGATGTTAACGTGTGTGGTTTACGCTTTAGTTTCTACCACAATGTCCGTTTTTACCGAGTTCGCGATAAAGCAGTTTTTGTGCGCCAAGTGGTGCAGTTTGTCGAGCTGCTTGGCGGTGGGCTTTTTGGTACCTAAAAACACAATTTTAGGGCGCAGAGTCACCTTAGTGACCGATGAGCGGCCAGATTCATCTTCTTCCAGCACACCAATCGCATCATCGACATAGGAGTCGATCACGTACTTCTGCTTTGCGGCAATGCCCAAAAACGTCAGCATATGGCAGCTAGAAAGTGCCGCGATAAACGCTTCTTCTGGATCAACATTCGCTTCCACCGAAAACGGCAGTGGCACAACATGTGGAGAGGACGAAGCAGGCACAGTGACACCACCATCGAACTCCCACGTATGACCTCGACTGTATTGATTGTCGCTAAAGACTTCATCTTCTGCTTTTTTCCAGCGAATGATCGCTCCGTATTCAGACATAATTCCTTCCTTTTTTATGCTCAATAAATTAACGATCAGCTGGATGATTGACACCATCGTTGGTCACCACATCACCAATATCAAAAGGGTTCACCCCTTCCAAACAACCAATATTGAACCCGTATTCATTTGGGCTAGAGCGACGTTGATGGTGGGTATAGATACCGCAGTTTGAGCAAAAGTAGTGCTTCGCGGTGTTGGTATTGAATTGATATAACTTGAGATGCTCGGCACCTTTGAGGATCTTGATACCATCCAACGCAACAGAACCAACAATCGCGCCTTTTCGACGACAGATAGAGCAATCGCAGCGACGTGGTTTTTCTATCCCGTTAGGTAAGCTGAACTCTAGTTCAACCGCACCGCAATGGCAGGTTGCCTTGTGAAAAGGTTGGATAACCGTATCTCCGACGACTTTCATTTTTCTCTCCAATCACATCCTTATGTTGGTCGTATCATAACCAGTTCAATGTTCTCTGTCCGTACCCGGGTGTTGAGTTCGAGAGATCTGTCATGCGCTGCTTCTCGGCTAATCTAACTAGACTTTTCAACCAAATCGCCAAACCGCTCAAACAAGAAATCAAGAAACAACCGGATACGCTTGGGCTGATATTTCTTGCTGATGTACACCACATTCAAATCGGCGCTCGACACCGACATCGCGGTATTGAAGTTTTTCATGTAGCCATTAAGCAGAGTCACAAGGCGTTGGTTATTGATGTCGTCTTGCACATCCAGCACCGATTTAAGCGCAATGCCCTCACCTTTTAATGCCCAGTACCGAATCACTTCACCATCATCTGAAAATCGCTTCGGCACAACCGTCACAGCCTTCTTCATATCATGATCTTGGAAGTGCCATGTCTTGAGCTCTTCATTACTCCGCAGCATCGCCAAACAGTCGTGTTCAACCAAGTCTTGCGGCGTCAACGGCGTCCCGTGTTTAGCGAGGTATTCAGGAGAAGCGCACAACACACGTCGGCTTGGCGATAAGCGTCTGGATATCAAACTGCTGTCGACCAGTTCACCATAACGGACCACGATATCCATGCCAGATTCAGCAATGTTCGAGAGGTTATCGTTCAAATACAGGTAAGGAATAACGTCCGGATACTGCTGGCAAAACTCCGACAAAATAGGAAGAATGTACTGCTTTCCGATGTCTTTTGGCGCGGCGATTTTTAGCGAGCCTTTGACTTCTTTTACGCCATTTTGAATCAGGTTTTCGGCCTCACTGACGTTGTCTAAAATCTCCAAACATGCCTTGTGATACAGATCTCCAGAGTCGGTCAAAGACACATGACGCGTACTTCGATTCAACAACTTCACACCATATCGTTCTTCAAGCGCCTGCAGCCTTGCTGTCATGGTCGCAGGCGATAAACCCAGTTCGCGCCCCGCCGCCGCTAACCCGTGATGCTTAACAATACTGACGAACATCGCCATATCTGAAAACTTATCCATACGATTCTCGCTTCCACCTCTTCGTCTTACTTCTCGATCTTAATGCTCGATTTGAATACTCAGTCACACTATTCAGCTTAACCGAATAATGAATTTATATTTTAACCAATTATCAAATTTAGTCGAATAAATATAATGGCAAACATCAACAGAACAACGCAGGAATTCAGAGAATGACTAACGAATCGACTAAACAAGAGCAACGCACTTTCGTCATCATTGGTGGCACATCAGGTATCGGCAAAGCACTAGCGATGCAACTAAGAAACGAGAACAACACGGTACATATTGCCAGCCGACACACAGGCGTTGATATCACCGATGAAAAGTCGATTTGTGAATACTTCGAATCGATTGGCGTGTTTGACCACTTAATCGTAACGGCTGGCTCATCCGCTCCCGCAGGAAAAGTAACAGACGTAGCAACCGCAAACGCTAAGACAGCTTTTGACACTAAGTTTTGGGGCAGCTTAAACGTAGCCAAACATGCCGCACGCTACATGACGCCAAACGGCTCTATCACCTTCACAACTGGTATGTTGTCACGCAAAGTTGTTGCTGGTACTTACGTAAAAACCGCCATCAACGCCGCACTAGAAAGCGTAACCAAAATACTGGCGAAAGAGCTATCACCCATTCGAGTCAATGCCGTTAGCCCGGGTTTAACCATGACGGAAGCCTACAAAAACATGGACGATTCCGCTCGTGCAAACATGTACGACAACGCCAAAAACAACCTACCCGCAGGTAAGGTTGGCGAGCCTTCAGAGATAGCCATGGGTTACCTGTTCGCAATTAATAACCCATACGTCACTGGGTCAATCATCGATATCGATGGCGGCGCTCTACTCGGCTAACACTCCGCAAAGAAGCAAAGACATAAAGAACAATCGTTAGGGCGTGTATCTCACGTCCTAACAAACAAGAATTAACACAGGTACTTCACTATGAAATCAGAAGCGATCCATAAAGAAAAGATCCCATTCCAAGTTTGGATACTGACACTCGCAGCTTTTGCCATCGGCACCGCTGAGTTTGTTATCGCAGGCATCCTTCCACAAATTGCCACATCCCTTTCGATCACCGAAGGTCAAGCCGGCTACCTAATTAGTGCTTACGCATTGGCTATCGTTATTGGTGGCCCGATCTTAACCATCTACCTCGCACGTTTTAACAAGAAGATGGTACTGATTGGCTTAATGGCTTTGTTCATCATCGGCAATATCTTGTCAGCCTTAGCTCCTAGCTACCCACTTCTACTTGCAAGCCGCGTTATCGCAGGTTTAGTGCAAGGTCCTTTCTATGGCATAGGTGCAGTTGTCGCGACCAATTTAGTGTCTGAGAAAATGGCAGGTCGTGCTGTTGGTCAGATGTTCGCTGGCTTAACGCTCGCTAACGTTCTTGGGGTTCCCGCAGGAACTTGGGTGAGCTTGCAATTCGGTTGGCACACCACTTTCTTTACCGTGGCAGCACTTGGCACCATCGCCATGATTTCAATCTTAACGTCAATAAAATCTTCAGGTCACAGCGAAGCGAAAGACATCAAAACTCAGCTGTTGGCATTCAAAAATCCAATGCTTCTCATCAGCTTGGCGATCACCGCTTTTGCTTGGTCTGGCTTCATGACGCTTTACGGTTACCTTGCGCCAATCGCCATGCACATCACGGGTTACAGTCAAGAATCAGTGACTTGGATCTTAGTGATTGTAGGTGTTGGCTTAATCATCGGTAACACCTTGGGCGGACGCTCTTCAGATAAAAACCTAGGCAAAGCTTCAATGTTTTGGGCTGTCGCAATGATCGTGTCATTGGTGGTGGTTGGCCTTGTGGTAGACAACAAAATCCTCTTCGTTGCAGCTGCATTTGTCTTTGGTATTGCATCATTTGCGAACGTCCCTGCCATGCAACTTCGAGTAATGAACCACGGTGGCGAAGGGCAAGAGCTAGCAGCAACTGCGAATATCTCAGCGTTTAACTTAGCCAATGCCTTTGGTGGATTCCTTGGCGGCATGGTACTCGACAGCCAACTAGGCGCAGGAATGATTCCGTTCGCAGCCGTTGTTGTCCCAGTGATTGGTTTGTTGCTTATTGCAAAAGCCAACCGATCTGAAAAGCCACAGAGCAACTCTATTTTCAGCCCAGCAGAAAGCAAATAACGCGACTTATCGCCCCAATAAAAAACGAAAGATCACAGCATTAAAACAAGGTAAATACCATGAGCAAATTATTCGAAACAGCAGAACTGAAAGGCCTAGAACTACAAAACCGTGTGGTTATGGCCCCCATGACACGCGCTCGTACAAGCCAACCTGGAAACGTGCCAAATGAAATGATGGCAACTTACTACCAACAACGTGCCAGTGCTGGGCTAATCATCACTGAAGCGACACAAATCTCAGACGACTCTCAAGGGTACTCATTCACACCCGGCGTTTACACAAGTGAACAAGTAACAGGCTGGCAAGGTGTCACCTCTGCTGCTAAAGAACAAGGTGCTGCGATATTCTGCCAACTATGGCATGTGGGTCGCGTGTCTCATCCAACCTTCCAAAAAGGTGAACTACCAATCGCACCTTCTGCATTAGCTCCAATAGAAACGCAGGTTTGGATCTCTGATGAGAATGGTAACGGCAACATGGTGGATTGCATCCAACCAAGAGAGATGACCCAAGCCGATATCGATCGTGTTGTTCAAGATTTTGCTAACTCAGCGAAAAAAGCAGTCGAGGCAGGGTTCAATGGCGTGGAAATACACGGTGGCAATGGCTACCTGATTGATCAGTTCCTAAGAACCAACTCAAACAAACGCACCGACAACTACGGCGGTAGCCGCGAGAACCGACTTCGCTTCCTAATCGAAGTGGTTGATGCTGTGATTGAAGAGATAGGTGCCGATAAAGTAGGTGTGCGCTTGGCGCCGTTCATCACCTTCAAAGACATGAACTGCCCAGATATCGTACCAACGATTTTAGAGGCATCGAAGGCACTTCAAGATCGAGACATCGCTTACCTGCACCTATCAGAAGCCGACTGGGATGATGCTCCAGTTATCCCTGAAAGCTTCCGTGTCGAACTAAGAGCCTTGTTCTCTAACACCATCATCGTTGCCGGCAGCTACACACCACAACGCGCCGAAGAAGTACTAAGCAAAGGCTACGCCGATCTCGTCGCATTTGGTCGCCCATTCGTTGCTAACCCAGATCTAGTTTCACGCCTACAAAACGGCAGCGAACTATCAGAACTTGATGGCGCCACTCTGTTCGGCGGCAACGAAAAAGGCTACATCGATTATCCAGTGTTGTAGTGAATCTTAAATTGATAGAACTGCCTTAGATTTTCCTTCAGGCAAAAGAAAGGCTCGCGTGACTAGTGCGAGCCTTATGCAGTTTAGGGGGTAAACCACAATCTGATATTAATTAGGGGTAATTATTTAACTTATGAGCCATTATGCACTTGTGCGCATTGATATTCTATTTTTAAATGATTCACTGCAATTAATCAATCGATAAAAGTTAGCGTTTGGTCAATTTAAACCACATAGATAACAGTGGTTTAGTGAGTGATGTCTAGAAAACCATCATAAAACCCATAAAAATCAGATCTATAAGCTTCTCATTTGCCAGTAGCCTTCACCATTAGTGGCGAGTTGGCTGTGTAAATAATCAAGCGTATCCGCGACCGTTCCCGCAATGCCTTGTGGAGGATTGAACAACAGTAAACCACTGCCGATCAGGCGATCATCCCCCTTAGGATCACGAAGGCGAAGTTCCGACTTAATCGGGCTTGGCAGCAAACCATCTTTCACTGCAGTTATACAGTGATTCAGAATCAGTGAGCTCTTATCATCCGTGTAGAGCGGGTACCAAATTAGTGCAGATACCTTCTCAGATTGCTGATACGCCTTAACCAAGGCATCAATCACCGCGAGATATTCTGAATCGGTTTCATAGGGTGGGTCGATAACAATCAGATGATGATTGTCATGTTTAGCTACGTCATCAGGTAACGCTTTAAGCCCATCACCTGCGCTAATCGTAAGCTTGCTTGAAATACCCAAGTCACACTGTAACTTCTCAATATTGGTTTGCAGTAAATCAGCTTCATCTTGCTGAATGTCTGAAAAATAGAAGCTATCTTGGCTGCGACCTTGTTGGTAAGTGATGGCTGCTGAGCCCGGATAGAGAGAGATAAGTTGATTCGGATTGTAGTATTCCAGCACCGACATAAAAGAAGCGAATGCCGGAGGAAGATAAGCCTTATTGCGCCACAAGTACCCAACCCCTTCAGCAAACTCACCAGCATGATTACTTGGTGCAGTGTTGAGGTCATAACACCCTGTACCAGAGTGCGTGTCGATAACATTGAGGCGTGAATGTTGCTGCATTAATGACCGAACAAGTGCACTCAATACTGGATGCTTTAGCGCATCACCATGGTCGCCTACATGACATTGATGTCGATATTCCATTCCCTTGCCTCATTTCTACGAACGTCATCTAAACATACTTCATATCATGAGGGCTTGCCTGCTCAATCCATCGTTTTTTGAAATAGGCTCTCTTTTCTGTAACTGTTTGACTCTTATAAAAAATAAAGCCCCTCGTTTTACTATAAACGAAGGGCTTTGTTGACGTTACTGACTAAGTTGTACTGTTAACCAATAGATAACCTAAGGGTACTCACCCTCAACTTCTACCGGCGCTTTCACTTGGTAGTGACAAGGCTGTAGACCAAGTAACTTAGGCAGTGTGATACCTACTGAAACTGAAGACCACGTACCACTGACAATACCTACAACCAGTGCAATCGCGAAACCTTGCAGCGCAGCGCCACCAAGTAGCCAAAGTGCAGATACGGTGATTAGCGTTGTACCTGAGGTCACCATGGTGCGTGAGAAGGTCGCTTTAACCGATTCGTTAAGCAGGTTGTCAGTGTCACCATTTGGATTACCACGCAGCATCTCACGGACACGGTCGGCAATGATGATCGAGTCATTCAATGAATAACCCAAAATCGCCAACACAGCCGCTAACACAGTCAGGTTGAACTCGAACTGAGTAAAAGCGAACAGACCCAAGATAAGCGTCACGTCATAGATGATCGCGGCAAGGGCGCCGAGTGCTAAACGCCATTCAAAACGTACACTCAGGTACAGCATGATCATTAGGAAACACACCAATACCGCTAAGCCACCTTGGTCAACCATGTCTTGACCAACTTGAGGGCCAACCACGCTGCTGTTAAGCACTTTTACTTGGTCGCTGACAGAAGACAAAGCATCCACTAAGTTTGGCTGTGGAGCATCTGTCAGTTGGCTATAACGGATTGTCCAGCGATCCTGTTCTGCCATACCAACCACTTGCACGTCTTGTTGGAAAGCTGTATCAAGTTTTGTTTTTAACGCATCTTTGGTGACTTGATCAGAGAGCTGAACCTCGGCAACCACACCACCTGTGAAGTCCAAGCCCCAGTTAAAACCTTTCACCGCCACCAGCATCACAGAGCTCATGAACAGCACAATAGATATCGCAGACATCACCTTACGAAGGCGAGTCATATTCTTATCCGAAATATAGCTATTTGAAAAATAGCGGTCTGAAATAGTCATTTTTGAAGTACTCATGCTTAAATCCTTACATCGTGGCGTTGGTCACGCCCCCAAACCAAATTGATGATCGCTCGTGAAGCAAAAATGCCCGTAAACATACTGGTTAGAAGACCTAAGCCCAGTGTCAGAGCGAAGCCCTGAATCGGTCCATTACCAATGGTATATAGAGCCACAGCAACGATCATGGTAGTGACGTTAGCATCGAAAATTGACGAGAATGCGCTATCGAAACCACGGTCGATAGAGCTAGCAAAGCTGCGCCCTTCTTTCATCTTGTCTCGAATACGCTCGAAGATCAGCACGTTAGTGTCTACCGCCATACCGACGGTCAGTACTAGACCCGCAATACCCGGCAGAGTTAACACCGCACCCGGTAGCAGCGCAATCAAACCAAATAATGTGGTCATGTTAACCACCAATGCACAGTTCGCGACCCAACCAAGGCGGCGGTACCATAGCGCCATAAACGTTAGCGTAAGGCCAAGACCAAGTGCCAAAGCAGCAAAGCCATTCGTTACGTTTTCAGCACCCAGAGATGGGCCAATAGTACGCTCTTCAATGATGGTAACAGGCGCTGTTAATGAACCGGCACGTAGCAATAGAGCAAGCTCTTGTGCTTCTGCCATGCTGCCTGCACCAGTGATTCTGAAGCGGCTACCCAGTTGAGATTGGATGTTCGCCACACTGATTACTTCGCTGGTTTTTTCGCTGTTACCGGCTCTGTCACGGCTGTATTCGCTGTAAACGGTCGCCATTGGCTTGCCGATGTTATGGCGAGAAAACTCAGACATTTTCTTACCACCAGAAGAATCAAGCGTGATGTTTACTTCTGCACTGCCCATTTCACCAATGCCACTGCGTGCATCGATAATGTATTCACCGCTCAGCACTGCTTTGCGAGCAACCACTACGCGATTACCATCTGAATCTTTCAGAGTTTGAGTATTGCGCGTTGCGTTGTCGTACACAGAGTAGAACGCTAATGAAGCCGTAGCACCAATCACGTCTTTCGCAGCTGCAGGGTCTTGTACACCCGGTAATTCGATACGGATACGGCTTTCACCTTGGCGTTGAATCGATGCCTCAGTGATGCCTAGCTCTTCAATACGGCTGCGCATGATCTGCAGGTTTTGTTGAACCGTTAGATTACGTAGCGTTCTTTGCTCTTCTTCAGACTGAGTTAACGTTAGCGATTTATCTGAACGGTCACGTTGCCATTGTGGGAACTCTTCGCGAATCAGTTTCTGTGCTTTCTCGAAATCGGCATCAGTACGGAAGTTAAACTCAACTTGGTTGTTCACCACTTTACCGCGTGCATAACGCACTTGGCTGGTGATTTCATCGACTACAGATTGCGCTTGTGCGTGGTAAACCGGTTCCATGTCTACTTCTAACAGGAACTGCACACCACCACGTAAATCAAGGCCTAGCTGAATCGGTGCGAAGCCCATGTCAGTCAGCCATTTCGGAGCTGCTGGCTCCATCGCTAGCGCAACCGTCGCGTTGTCCAATAGGCGCTCATTCAGCACCTCTTTAGCCTTCGCTTGTTGTTCTGCGTCTTCCAAGATTACGACTAAACGTTGGTCTTTTTGAAATGCCGATTTGGCTTGAATGCCTTCGCTCGCAAGGTATTGGGTAATTTGGCTAGCATCGATGGTCTGTTCAGAACGGTTGTTAATTTGAACCGACGCATTCTCGCCATACCAAGAAGGTAAAGCACTCAGAACCATGATGATAATGGTGGCGATAAGCACCGCGTATTTCCACTTTGAGTAGTGGTTAATTTGTTTTCTTTGAATGCGTTTTTTCACAGTCAAGATCTCTTCTTTCTACCAATCACCGTAAATACGTGCTCAAAAATAGCACCAGAAAAAAGCAGTGATCGAGCATTTTAACCAGCTAGGGTGACCAGTTATTTACTACGATTGGTATGTCTAATATTTTGCGAACACGAGCGATGGCTAATCACGACCAGAACAAGCTGATTGAAAGATAGTGATGCTAAAGCTGATGTCGCTATGTTTGTCTTGGTTAACTGGCGAGTTCAATGGGCACTAGGCGACCATCGATACGACCAATTTAGGGTCAAACGATTAGCTAAGAAGTTCTCGGAAATGCGAGTATTGGATGTTGCCCTCTTTCCACCCCGAAAGCCGGGAAGACGGAGAACTCACAATACTGGTCCAGTGCAGCTTGGAATCCAACAACGGCGTGTTGAAGAGCAGGGAAGCCAGTATTGAGGGGGGAGAGAAGTCAATCAGTAGATGATAAGCAGGCTCAAGATCGGCCACGCTTTCTTGCTCGTTACTGAGCATACGTCTGAAGTTTGCTGCTTGAAGGCTTGATTCGGTGTCGTGATAGTTAGAACTGTCACCAGAAGGCACGGTGCCAAACTGAGCCTTATCGCACTCTAAGTAGCTCGACGGATTATCCGTATCAGCTTGTTTACAAAGATCATTCTGTGAAGATTGCTCTTGAGCCGAGTATATTTGAAATGGCTTAGAAGGAAACGAATAGCCGTTAGAATTCACTAAGCCAAAGCTCAGTAAAAACAACATTAAGACTAATCGGGTACCCAGTTTAAGCAATCTAATATCCAAACAACATTCTCGTAGATCGTCAATCTACAATACAAATGAAACGCTGTCTTGATTTAAAACATTTTTTTAGAAAATGATACGATGCAACCGATTAAGCGATCTCAAAATTTAGATTTACATAGATCTAAAACGGCTTAACAACAGGTGAGGCATAGACGTTATGAATGGTGGGAAAACAAGAAAGCCAAGCGGTGCTCGCTTGGCTTTGAGTTGTCTCTTTCTGTTGGTTTCAAGCTTTAGGCTTTAGGCTTTAGGCTTTAGGACGCATGATGTTCTTAACCTTACGGCTATCTTCACCAAAGATGCGTTGGACAAGTTGATTCATGTCTTCCGCAGTAATCGACCTCGCCACTCGCTCAACTTGAGACAAAGCTTCGATATCGTAACCATGAAGTAAATAACGAGACAGATACCATGCTTGGTCAATAGAGCTCGTCTCGAGAGGCGTGAAGTCCGCTTCAAACTGTTTCACGACTGCGTGCATTTCCTTTTCAGAGACGCCTTGTAAAAGGTCTGCAATCACTTTATCGATCGCCACTTCAACTTGGTCAACGTTCTCCGGCGCTACCATCGCCCCGATAACCCACTCACCACTCAGCTCACTATCTGCGGATGCTGAATACGCATATGGCGAGTAATCTAAGCTCAACTCTTCACGAATATAGGTATCTAAACGAGTCGCCAGCAAGCGCTGCAGCAAGTCTTCCATGAAAACATCTTTTGCCGACATTTTAACTTCAACGCTAGGCTCAGAGATAACTCGTAGGATGTACTCTGCACTATTCACATTGTTGATCGCTAAATCAATGCGTGATTCAGATGGCTGCTTGTAAGCCACCTTAAATTCAGGAACCTCAGCTTTTTCTAATGGAATCGAAGCCAAGTATTGCTCAACCAAAGGCTTTAATTCACTTGGGTCGATGTCACCCACGATCACCAATTGGTTATGCCTCATTTGACCAAACAATTGCTGATGAAGATTAGCGACGTCTTCCACAGAAACCGCTTCAACACGTTCTTTATCAACAAAGAGGTGGCCACTGTCTTGACGATAGATATTCTGGTTTCTTGCGCGCTCAAACTGACCGACAGGGCTGCTCAAGAAAGATTCTTGACCTTGTACAAACTCCTGTTTCACTGCCTCTAACTGCTCGGGAACAATTTTAGGCGCAGTTATGAAGGTATAAAGCGCAGCAAACGTATCTTTAAGTCCGTCTTTATTGATATTAAATTCAATACCATGACGAGTATTACCAATGAAAGAATCGGCGCTAATATTTTCACGATCAAAGTACGCTAAAAGCTCAGAGCCCGTAAACTCACCGACACCACTTCGAGCGAAGGTAGGTAACGCAACCTCAACAGCTGGGTACAAGCTCGGATCCAAAGCGGCTTTTCCGCCGAGGCTCATGTACATCACCCCAACATCATCACCTGCCTCATAATCACGCAGGTACCACATGTCGATGCCATTGCTTAACGTCCACTTTTGGATGTATGGGTCAATAGACATTTGTTCAGCAAGTACAACCTCGCCTTGCGAGCTAGGTACAGCAAAAGCGCTGGCTGTTCCAATCGCAAGCGGCGCAACTCCCGCCTCGCTATACGTGGCTTTTAAACTATCGAGAGAGTTGATGATCGCGGTTCTGTCTTCGGAGTCATCCATCCCAATAACAATAAAGTAATCATCAGAAAGTAGATTCTTGATGTTGTCGTTAATCACTTCAAGGCTCAAGTTATCAATGAAAGCTTCCAAGCTGACTTGATAGTCTTTCTGTGATTGGACAATTCGATCAGTGACTAACCTGCTCACTTTGTAATTCGCGTGTTCAACGCTGTCCATTTTATCCCAGTCATGCTCAATGTTATCCAGCAAGTCTTGGTAGTAGTGCAGTTCACCAACAATATCCGTTTCCGAAACACCAAAATCACGCAGTGATGCCAATGTAGAAAGCAGATCTTTTTGGATAACTTCGCGGCCTCCAGTCGGAAACCCAACACTTATTGACGAATAGTACAGAGAACCCATTCGATAGCTATCAGACGCTATCCATTGAGTCGGCAGCGCGGCATCATTGAACACCGCTTCTAATCGCTGTCGAATCAATTGTTGAGAGGTTTCATCTAACCTGCGTTGGTTCTGCTGAGCATGATTTTCAACTCTATTTAAACCTCGGTTAAACGTCAGAGTGATACTTGGCGCTTCTCTTCCTGCGTACTCAACATAATCATCTTCATTGAATGAGGTCACTTTCTGTTTCTCTGGTCTCGGCGTGTCGCCACGTTCCCAGCTAGAAAACTTTTCTTCAATGAGTGGAATCACGGTTTTGATGTCCACATCACCAGAAACGACCAGCTCAACTATTTGAGGTTGATACCAAGTCTGATAAAAGTTGGTGATACCTTGAGGAGTGGCATTCACAATAGACGATTTAGTCCCTAGTGCATCTTGCGATTCGTAAGGGCCGCCTTCAATGAAGTGATCATAATATATATCTCCGAATGACTTATCATCGAGGCGAGCCATACGAAACTCGCCAAGAACCACGCCTTTTTCTTTTTCGACTTCTGAACTTGATAGATCCAGGCCATCACCAATGTCACGCATCCACGTCAAAGCAGACTGCAATTGGATGTTATCTGGCAAATCTAACTGGTAGACCGTCTCTTCATAAGAGGTGTAGGCATTAATATCAGCACCAAAGCTAGCGCCTGCGTCTTCGAATAGACGAATCACATCGTTCTGAGAGAAGTTTTTACTGCCATTGAATGCCATGTGTTCCAAGAAGTGCGCGTAGCCTTCTTGTTGAGAAGTCTCTTGAATCGAACCGGCGTGCACGACTAAACGAACAGATACGGATTCTTCATGATCTGGATAAACATGATAAGTAAGGCCATTTTCTAGTTGGCCTGAAGTCCATGCCGGATCCGGCTGGATTGGCGTTTCGGTAGTTTTTGATGTTGAGCTACAGCCAACTAAGGTGAGGCATAGAGCCATCGCTAAATAATATGTTTTCATAACAACCTCTTAATGTCATTCATCGACAATATACAGATTGAGCTAACGATTATTATTTAATATTGAACCTGATGAGTATCTTTGTGATCTAGATCTTTATTTTATAAATCATAAATCGTTATGTAAGATCGCTGTGCTCATTTAAAGTGGTGTTTTGATAAGAGCCTAATACATCGATTTTAGACTCGCTTGTCAGTGCAATAAAAAAAAGCCAAATGCTTGAACATTTGGCTTGTAAGTGAATCCACATATAAAAAGTAGAAGCGGCTTTCAAGAAAACCACTCACCTAACTAGACCTAACCTTGTGGGCTTAACAAATTCTTCAGCTGATAGCTGTTATCACCAAAAATTTCTTTCGCATACTCTGTCATGTCTTGACTAGAAATTGAGTCTGCCGTCCCCTGCAGGTCGAACAACACCTCAAAACCATAGTCATGAATCAAATAACGAGAAATAAACCAAGCTTGTTCGGTAGGCTTATATTTAAGTGGAGTAAGGTCCGCTACAAGCTGCTTAGCGGCCGTCCGAGTCTCATCTTCAGAAATCCCTTTTGCCGCTTCAGCAATGACCTTATCAATCGCCTGTTCAATTTTATCTGAGTTTTCTGGAGCCGTTAAAGAGCCGATTAACCAGTCATGACTCGGCTCACTGTCTTGTGCAACCGAGTACACATAAGGCGCATAATCCAAACCTAACTCTTCACGAACATAAGCCGTTAAACGGCTCGACAACACGCGCTGAAGCATATCGTCCATAAACACATCTTTTGCGGTTTGATCCCGAGCTTGCTGGGAAATCACACGCAATAAATACTGACTGCTGTCTTCATTATTGACGGATATATCCATTCGTTCTTTCGAATCAGGACTATAAGCCACCTGATAATCAGGAGACACAGCGGCTTCTAATGGCAACGATGCAACGTATTGACGCACAAGAGGCTTAATTTCAGCGGGGTTAATATCAGCAACAATAACCAATGTATTGTCTCTTAATTTTTGAAAGAGTTGATGCTGTACGTCTAGTATATCTTGCGACGTGACAGCTTTAATATCGTCACTTTCAAGCATCATGTGACGGCTGCTTGTTTGATAGCTATTGCGATTAACCATCTGAATAAACTGACCAACTGGTGTTTCTAAATATGCTGTACGATCTTGAGCAAATTCAGACTTCACAGCCTCAAGCTGGGCACTGTCTATTTTAGGTTCGGTTACAATGGTATGGAGCGCAGCTAAACCCTCTGCAAGCGTCTTTTTCTTGGCGCTTATTTCTAAACCATGATGAGTAAAGTTGATAAAGGGGTAGATTTCAATGTCTTCGCGTCTCAAGTGAGCGGTGAACTCCGAACCACTAAATTTACCAACACCACTACGAATCGAAGCTGGCAGAGCAATCTCTACAGCAGGAAACAGCGAAGGACTCAGCGCCGCTTTTCCCCCCTCACTTGCATAGTAAACCCCAACACTATTACCAGCCTCAGAGTTACGGAGATACAAAACTTCAATGCCGTTGCTTAGTGTCCATTGCTTCAAATTAGGATCGTCACTCACCTGAACTTGTTTTACAATTTCACCTTGAGACGCTGGTACACTAAACGCCGAGCTTGCAGTAACGAGCAATGGTCTGTTACCTGTCTTTTTATAGGCTTTTCTGACATCTTTTAGCTCGTTATTCATTGCCTGCAAGTCTTCTTTAGACGATAAACCTAATCCCAAAATATATGGACTAGAAAGTAAATCATCTAAATTATCATTTACGGCTTCTAGATCCGTACTCGAAAGAAACTCTTTCAAGCTCGACTTATAATCAAGCTGTGATTGAACCGTTTGGTTAATCACCAGCGCCGTCGACTTACCGTCAGCATGAGCTACTGCGTCCATTCTCTCCCAGTTAGCTTGAATGTCATCAAGGTTAGCTTGGTATTGCTGTATCACACTCGTGAATTCATATTCGCTCACACCATAATCACGCAATGAGGCGAGAGTAGAAATAAACTGCTGCTGGCTTTGCTCTCGACTATCGATAGGAAAGCCAACCGTAGTAATGGAATACCTTTGGTACTCTAAGAAATAGGGAGTCGAAGCAACCCATTGCACTGGCAATGCAGCGTCAACAAAATCTGAATTCAACCTTTGTTGGATGAGTTGTTGAGCAATATCATCTAGCCAAAGCTGATGTTGTTGCTCATGGCTCTGTGTCACTCTTTGCCCACGCTCAATCACTATCCCGATGCTCGGTGGCTCGCTCCCAGCTCCATACGCCACAAAATCTTGAGTATTGTAATCCGCTGACGTGTTCTTCACGGGAACCGGTGTTGTGCCTCTTTGCCAATCAGAGAAAGTTTCTTCAATCAAAGGGATCACTTCTGCCAGAGTGATATCACCAGAGACAATCACCTCGGCTAACTGAGGTTGATACCAGGTTTGGTAATAGTTATTTAACTCTTGAACATTCGCATTAGAAACGGATTCTTTATTGCCAATGGGATCGTTGGTTTGGTAATTCGTGCCTTCAACCATATGATCGTAGAATTTAAATGAGAGAGGCTTATTTTCAACTCGTGTGTGTCGAAATTCTCCTAATATCACCCCTTTCTCTTTTTCGATCTCAGCGCCGGACAGCAGTAAACCATCGCCAATATCTCTAAACCATGCCAACGCTTTATCTAGATTCTTGTTGTCGGGTAGATCTAACTTATAGAGGGTTTCTTGATAAGAGGTATAAGCATTTAAGTCAGCGCCAAAGCTAGCACCAGATTGCTCAAATAACTCTACTACATCATTCCCTGAAAAATTGTTGCTGCCATTAAACGCCATGTGCTCAACAAAATGGGCATAACCTTTTTGTTGATCGCTCTCTTGAAAAGAGCCGGCATGCACAAGTAAGCGTACCGATACTGGTTGTTCTCGGTCAGGGTAAACGTGGTAGGTTAAACCGTTATCTAATTCACCTGTGACCCAATATGGATCGGATTTCAATAACGTTTGTTGATGAGGAGTAGAACTGCAACCTAGCAATGTGGAGCTCAATACGACGACTAAATAGTATGCTTTCATAACGATCTCTTTGAAGGGCTTTGCTTCAATATATCCGATCGCCAAAGTGTAATAATTCGCCATTAAATCAAACGACTAAAATTTTAGAGTCACTCGATATAAATATGAAAGTGTTTAATTTATAAATTACACGAATCAATTATAAAGGTGATATGTCGCGCCTTTTGCTCGTACGCTACATACCCTTAAACAACGCTTGCGAGGCACGGCTGATCGGTAGCTTTTCCCCTGACACATACGCCGACATCTGGCCTGAGAGCCCTTTCTTCACCTTATCAATGGCCGAGACTTTCACCACCACCGAGCGGTGGATCTGCCAAAATTCATCAGGATTGAGCTGCGCTATCAACTCTTTTAGTGACACACGAAGAATAAACTCCTCTAGAGAACTGCCTTGGCCTTTTTTGAATATCGAGACGTACTTGTCTTCTGCTTTGAAGTAAGCGACATCATCGACGGCAATCAGGTGGATATCTTCCCCGATACTGGCTTTGAGCCATGTGAGATATTGAGGTTGCTGCGAGGTTGACTGGGATAACTGTTGAAGCTGGTTCATTAGCGCCGCAATATCAGGCTGCTCAGGCGTAATACCGGATTGTGTTTGATTGCTCGACAGACGTGCTTGCACCTTCTGACAGGTAGCGAGTAGACGCTCTTCGTTGATTGGCTTCAGCAGGTAATCCATCGCATTGTGTTCAAAGGCTTTAACTGCGTATTCGTCATATGCCGTAATAAACACAATCAATGGCGGCGAATCTAGCTTGTTGAGTTGTTTCGCTAGTGATATTCCATCCAGCTCAGGCATACGAATATCGAGAAAAGCCACGTCGGGCTTAAGCTGCTGAATACTCTGCATCGCCTCCAAACCGTTTTGTGCCTTACCGACGATCTCTAACTCCGGCCAAACCTCAGCCAAACTCTTGTCTAGGTGGTGCCTTAACAGTGCTTCATCGTCTGCGATAATCGCCGTTACGCTCGGCTGTATTGCTGGGTTGCTCATGGTTAGTCCTTTAAATTCACACTGTAAATCGTCTACTTTTCATCACTGTTCTGTGCTTTCTGATCTGTAATTCTAGGCGACTGCGTCAGTCAGCGGTAACAAGATCGTAGAGACTACCCCGCCTTCAGCGTGTTCAGTAATCGTTAGGCTTGCCTGATCACCATACAGGGTTTCGATTCTTTGACGAATATTGCTCAACCCAACACCATGCCCCGTATTCGCAGAAGGTGTTTTCAACCCTGCACCACTGTCTGACACTTCAATCTTCAACTGCTCGGCTTGTTGAGTAATACGGATATTCACTTGGCCACCCGCCGCTTTGGGTTCGATACCGTGCGTGAGTGCATTCTCGACCAAGGGTTGAATCAAGAACGGGGGAATCACCTGCAAATCCCTAATCTCGTGTGTTTCAATCGAGAACGCTAAGCGCTCACCCAAACGTATCTTTTGGATATTAAGATAAGCGTCTAACAAGTCGACCTCTTGTGCGATGGTCGATTGCTCAGTGCGGCTGTTTTTCAAAGTCACACGCAACAAGTCGGTGAGTTTTTCGAGCATCAACTTGGCTTTCGCGCTATCACTCTCTATCAACACATTGATGGTCGCAAGTGTGTTGAACAAGAAGTGCGGTTCAATTTGGCTTTGCAGTTGCTTAAGCTGACTCAGCACCACCACCTTTTCTTGATCGGCCTGACGACGCTTGGCCACTTCCAATTCGTTATCAGCGCGCAGTTGTTGCTCTCGGGTATAGAAATAGTAATAACAAACCGAACAGAAGATCACACCGAGCAAGACTACGGATTTAAGGTCAGAAATATTGGTTCCGAAATATCCGTTTAACCAGTAGTGCGCATTCAAGGTACCAAAGGTCATCGCGGTCACCATTGAGATACCCACCTCAAATACCCTGGATTCTGTTTTAAACAACTTAACCAGAATAAAAGAGGAACCTACTGCGCTATAACCAAAACCAAAACTTATCGCGAGATTGACCACAAAGTCGCCGCCCCAAATCGTTTGTGTAGTGACGGCAATAACGAAACAAAACAGAGTGGTCAGCGTAAAGCTTTTGATCCATGAAGCCTGACGGTTTGGAGAAGTGTTCATTAAAATCGTCCTTTGATATTTAAAAGAATCATATGACTATCGGGTAAGTTGGCGTAAGCAGAATCACTTTTACCACCTAGAAAGCGTGCAGCAAGTTCCAAATCCAACGATGAATTGCCATTATCTAAAGCCTGATAGTTGAGCCACTGGGTTGCAATAAAACCGCCATCTTGTGGAGACAACATGATATCAAACGTTGGCGTGATATCTTCAAGCCAGCCATGTGTCGAATCCAGAGACCAGTGAAACATGATGTTGTGCTGAACCAAATTGGCGTGTTGGTACCCTTGAGCGTAAGAACTAGCCAGTGATGCTGTCATCGGATTAACTGACAAAGACTCGGCACTTTCTATTGCGCTTTGCCACTCAGAATCACTCCACGCTCGGCTATCAAACCAGTATTCCAACACCACATTGTGGCCAGTGTCATTGGCCCATGTGAGTCCTGCTAACGCTTGATAGGCCTCGCCCTGCTCTTCGAGGTAAACAGGTTTAAGTATTGAATCAGGCTGGCTGTAGCCAAGGCTTTGTCGCTGATAAACCATCGAACCATGAAACTCCCAAGCGAGGTTCAACACCGACACTAAACTCGCCCCAAGCAAGCCGTGGCGTACATCGTCATAATAAGCGACCCATTGATACTCGTGATCACCTACAAGATTGTAACGACGTAAGCCAAAGCCTTGTTGCTGATTCTGCTTTTCGAATTCATTCACATCTTGCGAAGCCCATGATGAATCGCTGTAAAGCAGTGTCCATTCGCCCGTCATATCGAACAGTGACACCGATGCCACACCCGCGCCCTCCTCTGCGACAATACCTACTGGGTTCTGACGATACGGCTTGATGATGTCTAACGGTCGGTAGCCATAACCCACGCCCCAATCCAAAAGAACCTTGCCAAGCGTGACATCAAAATAATGGTCACCGATTACGGAATTCGACAGCTCAACACCACCTTGCCAAAACAACTCACGCACAATAAATTCAGACTCAAAGCTCGCGTCCTGTTCTTGAGGGTTGTTGCTTAGAATATCGTTGGCTTTCACTGCGAACAGACCAAGCCAATTATCATATCCAACCTCAAGATCCAGCAAGCCATTGAATGACTGACGATTATCAGATGCTAAAGGGCTGAATGGCGACTCTCGTGATTCAACCGACTCAGCGCTGAGTTGCCAGTCCCAGGCTAGGTTCAGATCGTCCGCTTGAGTCGTATTACTCATACAAGGCAGCACAAGGAAAGTAACGATTAAAGGCTTGATGTGGAATCGACGACTAGAAGCTTTCATGGCACCCACCTAAAGCCCAGACACGCTATTACGTGATAAGTAAGCAGGGTTGTAGTATTTGTCCGCTAAAGCTTGTTCGCTTACCTCGCGGTACTCAATCACGGTTTTCTTACTTGGTTGAATCTTATCGAGCAAAGTCATCGAAACTACACTTGGCAAGCCATCTCGCACGCCTTCAGTAAACCAAGCTTGCTTGGCTAACTTACCTGAACGCAGATACAGATCCGCTTTAACAGGAAACGCTCGGTCTGCCGTTAACCACAGATCAATCGATTGATAGCTGGCACCCTTGGTTTTCGCCGTTAGCTTTAGATGATAAGTATCGAGTGTCTCGCCAGTCGACCTCTCAACCTGTTGCTCGGCAACCCACTTACCTTGGTAATCTTCGCTCCAAGTGAGCGTCGAAATGTCCCCTACCGAAGCTTCACCCAAGAGTTTCTGCATTGGTGTGATTCGGATAGGTCGGCGCGATTTCGGCATCAGTAACCAATAGTTGTCCTCTATCATCAGCATCTTTTGACCCGCCTCGACCGCCGACTTGAACACGACCAGCGACTCTCGGTTTGGTCTTGTGTAGACGTTGTATTCGCGGGTTTTGTCTAGTTGCTCGTCTTGATATAGCGCGACCAGAGATACCACTTTTGATGCCTGTTCGCTGTTCAAACGGTAGCTGTCTGCCTTAGCAATCATCTCGGTAACTTGCTGTGAATCGATAGCCCAGCTTGGTGCCGATGCTAGAGCCAACGCAGAACCAAAAATAGTGAGTGAACGAGTAAATTTATACATAAACCAGCGCCTCCGTGATTGGCTTATTTACGCCTTTGCGAGCAGAGAAATAAGCGGCTAGCAAACAGATCGTCAGTACACCCAAGGTGGCGTAACCAACCAATTCCAATGAGAAGTAAATATTGAGTGGGTAACCTTCGGTTCTGCCGGGAGGTGGTGGCATTTGGATATCCACCACCAGCAATAACACCGACACGAAGCCACTCACTAACGCGCCGATCGCGCTGCCAATCACAGCCAACAATCCCGCCTCTTTTAAGAAACCTGCGACGATTTCAGACGGGTAACTGCCTAGTGCCGACAAGGTGCCAATTTCACGAGTACGCTCGGTCACCGACATGGTCATGGTGTTAAACAACGACACAAACACTACCAATGCCATCACCGCGCCCATGATGCCGAAGATACGGTCGTAAAGATCTTTCACCTTGGTGTAGAAGAACGCGCGATCTTGCCACGGGGTGATCTCGATCTCTGTGCCTTGATCGCTTTGGCTCGCACTATTTCGATCTAAAGCTGTTTGGATACGCTGTTGAACGGTCGAGGTCTTGCTTGTCTCAAATAAGAACACCGACAAGGTACTGACTTTGTCTGAAGCCAAAAGCTCTTGAGCGGTCGTGATATGAACGTAAAGCTGACGCTTATCCAGCTCAGGCACTCCTGTCGAGTAAATACCCTGCACCTTAAAATCAAAAGCGTTCAATGCGCCGTCACTGGTAGTCGCGAGCAGTGTCACCCAATCACCAACCGCAACTTTGAGGTTGCGAGCAAGGTCAGTTCCCAGCATCACTTGTGGCTCTTGGCTGTCGTATCTGGGAGATTTCACATCTGAGAGAGTTTGACCGCTGCGCACGTCAAGGAAAGGTCCTTTCATGTCGAACTCGCGCTCATTAACGCCTGTTCCCATAAAGATGCTCGACTTGCTTCCGTTAGACACCAAACCACTAAAATAGACTCGCGGCTGCACCCCACGCACATTGCTGTCGCCAATAATGCTCTTGGTTAGGGCTTGAACATTGTCTAGACCATTGCTCAGCGGCATGTCTTCATCTTGCTCAAAATATCCCGGCGTACTCAAAGTAAGATGACCAGTATCGCGCGCGGTCGATTCACGCAGAGATTCATAGGTATAAAGCCCATAACCTCCAGCCGAGGTCAGCGCAAATACGGCAATTGCGATGATCAATACCGAAAGCAGACTACGGCGACCGTTTCTCAATAAATTAAGCCACGCCAAACGCACCGAGGTAGGAAGCAAAAAAGTGCTCATTCTTTGTGTTAACTTGCCCATGAGATTGCCTCCATTGCTGTGGCTTGTAGTGCCAGTTGACCATCGATAAGTTCAATGACTCGGTCACAACGCTGCGCCATTCTTGGGTCATGCGTTGCGACGATAAAGGTGGTGCCCATTTCATGGCCGAGCTCTTTCATAATGTCGATCACAAGGTTGGCGGTGTGACTATCTAGGCTTGCGGTCGGCTCATCGGCAATCACTAAGCTTGGGTTGTGGATCAGCGCTCTGGCTATCGCGACACGTTGCTGCTGGCCACCTGAAAGGTTGTCTGGTCGATGATGAACGTAATCCCCTAGCCCAACACGCTCTAACATGTCTTGCGCTCTGCTCTGCTGTTCTTGCTTAGAGTATTGGTTCAACATCAATGGGTAAGCGACGTTTTCTAACGCTGTCATTACAGGAACCAGATTGAAGCGCTGAAACACAAAACCCAACGACTGACGACGAAAGCGTGCAGCGGCGATTTGCTCTGTCGGATACGGTTGGCCATCAATATTGATCTCGCCTCGGTAATCCATATCCAACAAACCAAGAATATTCAAAAGTGTGCTTTTCCCAGAACCCGACGGGCCACATAACGCTACCATTTCACCGCGCTGGATATGGCCATCGACCCCGCTTAATGCATCAACACGTTGACCGCCCGTGACATACGCTTTGCCGATATCTTTAAATTCAATCATTCCTTTGTCCTCCACTGACCCATCATTCTTAAGCGTTCGCAGTTGTTAATGAGCTTTAGTAAACCGCTATTTGGCTTTCGCTATTAGGGCTTTCGCCGTCATGGTCTCGATGTTGCCAGCATCGGTGTTTTCCATTTTTTCAAGCCACACCTGTGCTTGCTCGAAGTCTTCAGCACGAATCGATGCGGTAATGGCGTAACGGTAAATCCACGAGGTCGCAGCGAAATGTTGTTGTTGGAAATCATCTTCCGCGAGTAACGAGAGGAACAGGTCGTAACCACGGTCAAAGTGGTTAAACATGTCTGGCAGAGAGGTGTAAGTCACCGCAGCCATTGCGCGAGTTAGGTAAGAATCTGGCAGCCCTTGAACACGAGGTTGCTCATGAATGGGTTGGTCTTCGCCTTTAAGCAGCACCAGTGATTTATCAATGGTTGCTAAGCCTTTCTCCACATACTTCATCTTATTCCAAGGCAAGAACGCATCACGCCCCATCAGGGTTTCTGTGCTACCTAGGTAAACCAAAGTCAGTGGTGTCGCACCTTCTTGTTGTAGCGTGTCGTTAAGGCGTTCATAAGCCACCTCAACCAAGTCTTCATTGCCTTGCGCCGCTTGGTTGTAGATATCGAGCACGTCTGAACTCGGGTTCGCTAAAGCTAACGACGGTGCAAACGAAACAAGAGCAATCAGCAATGAACGCTTAAGCACAGAAGTTGTAGAGCCTGAATTAAATGAGTGTGAAGTAGTCATGATTTCTAATCCCTTTCAAATGTTGACGTTGAAAGGTTAACTAGAATTTGTCGTGCAGTTTTACCAATGCGACGAATGGTAATTATAAGGAGTGAATGGTTGAGAGGCGGTGTGAGTGGGGTCTCAACCTTATAGGAACTAGACGAACACTATTCGCATAATTAGCCATAGTTACCTCCCCCTCTAACTCCCCCTCAATCTGGGTTCATCAATATCTCTAGATCTTTAGCAGAGGGGGAGAACTTTCTTTAGCACTGAACATACATCGACACTTTTAACGATCGATGTTCTATTCCTCCCCTCTCCACGATCAGCAAGGGATCTACATATGAATCAAGGGGAGGCTAGGAGGGGATTTATTTTGGATTAACGCACTCGGCAGAGCTCAAACCAAAAAAATAGCCGCTAATCCGCGGCTATTTTTAGTTATCTAAACGAAGTTCCTATTACTTCGATCTTTCTACTTCTTTGTCTCTTCAACCACGGCTTTCATCAATACTGATGTATCCATGCGGCCTCGTCCTTCGGCAGACAGTGCCTTGTAGGCGTTGTTGGTCTTTTCAGTCAGTGGAAGCTGGATGCCTTGGCGCTCAGCTTCATCTAGACAGAAACCTAAGTCTTTGATCATCCAATCAATTGCAAAGCCAAAATCGAACTTGTCTTGTGCCATTGTGGTAGCACGGTTTTCCATCTGCCATGAGCCAGCAGCGCCGTTTTTAAGGCAATCAACCAGAGTTGGGATATCCAAACCTGATTTTTCAGCAAGCACTAAGCCTTCAGATAAGCCATTCAACACTCCTGCAATGCAGATCTGGTTAACCATTTTCGCGCGTTGGCCTTGGCCGACTTTACCCATAAGAACTGACGACTTACCGTAAGCTTCGAACACAGGTTGAAGGTCGTTGAAAAGCGCTTGTTCGCCACCACACATGATGGTTAGCACGCCATTTTCTGCGCCCGCTTGGCCACCAGATACAGGTGCATCCATAAAGCGAATACCGGCTTGCTTCGCTGCCACTTCAAGCTCTTCAGACAGAACTGCAGACGTTGTAGTGTGATCGACAAGAATCGCGTTTGGCTTCATCGCTGCCAATGCGCCTGTTTCGCTGGTTGTCATGCTGCGTACGTCGTCATCGTTACCCACACAAACCAATACCACGTCAGCTTCCGCTACACACTCAGCCACAGATTCAGCCGCTTTACCTTGGTGTTTATCAGCCCAGCCTAGCGCTTTGCTGTGAGTGCGGTTAAATACCGTTACTTCAAAACCGGCTTTGACTAGATGGCCTGCCATTGGGAAACCCATAACGCCTAGCCCGATAAAACTTACTTTCATTTCTTTCTCCTTTTATTTGACCAAACCATCGCTATGAAAAGATCGAACACTCTCAATCAATGCATCAATAAGCAGGGTCAAAGCCTTTGGCTGATATTTTCTTTCTTTGTACACTAAATACGCTTGGCGATCACCCCGATGATACTCAGGGAGTACTTAAATCAGATTCATGTCGGGATAAGACGAACAATATAATGAAGTTCAGCGATAAATCGCGACCAGAGAACGCTTTGTCAGCCGTACATTATGGAACGATGATCAAGGAAAATCAGGTATAACGTTCATAAAAAAACCGAGCACTAGGCTCGGTTTTTTGTATTCTACATTTACTCACAAGAGCAAAGCTATCAATTATAGATTGATATTACAGCTCAGCGTTGTGGTAAACCTGCTGAACGTCATCACAGTCGTCAAGCATGTCTAAGAACTTCTGGAATTTCTCAGAATCTTCTTCAGCTACTGGCGTAGTTGTTTGAGGAACGAAAGTGATTTCCTCAACGTCTAGCGTTAGCTCTGGGAACGCAGTGTTTAGTGCAGTCTTCGTTTTGAAGAACTCAGTCGTTGGAGCGAATACAGTGATTACACCGTCTTCTAGCTCAACGTCAGTCACGTCTACGTCTTCCATCATAAGCGTTTCTAGGATGATCTCGTCATCTTCGCCTTTGAACTGGAATACAGCTTGGTGAGCGAACATGTGAGAAACAGTACCTTCAACACCGATTTTCGCGCCAGTCTTAACGAAACATTGGCGAACGTCTTGGAAAGTACGGTTGCCGTTGTCAGTTAGACAGTCAACGATTACGCTTGTGCCACCTGGGCCAAAACCTTCGTAGCGAGCTGGTTGGAAGTCTTCACCGCCGCCGCCGTTCGCTTTATCGATCGCTTTTTCGATAACGTGTGCTGGTACTTGGTCTTTCTTCGCTTTAGCAATCAGGTGCTTAAGAGGTAGGTTCATGTCTGGGTCAGAGCTGCCGTTCTTAGCCAGTACGTAAATCTCTTTACCGTATTTAGAATAAACTTTAATTTTTGCGCCTGCAGTTTTCGCCATTGAGGCCTTGCGCACTTCAAAACTTCTTCCCATCGGGATCTTCTCTCTGATTCAATTAACGGTGCAAATTCTAGCAAATTACTGTGTCATTTCAATTCTACAGCACTGCTGGGCAAGGTTTGTCTGCGTTTATGCGACACCCATTACCCGTTTGTATTTTTCTACAGACTGATCAAACCAAGCCTTTTCTTCTGGGTCACCTAGCTTCATTGCTTCTTCAACAATGGCTTCAGGGCCACATTTCGCTTGCTTCAGTTTCCATACAAGAAACGATGCTTGCTTATCCAGTTCGATTTTATTTTTCTCGCTGGGTGGAAGGAGTGAAAGGTTGATAGACATTGCTAGCCTTCGTCTGTAATACACTTGGCCGAGAAATATATCATAGAGCAGCCTCATAAAACCAATACTATGAGTAGTAGAAAGGATTTATGAGACAAGAAACCAAGCAAGTGCTGATGTAGGTCAAGCTAGTTTGGGAAAGTGCGTTTGGTGAAGAGCAACTAAAAAGTGAAAAGCAGAGTTTTGAAAGTTAGCTTACTAAACAACAAAAAGGCGTTAAGGATCGATCGATAATGATTGATAGAATAAAATTGGACCCTTAGATATCTTCTGATTTAGTTCAATAGCTCTTTTTATATCTAACCGCTTTCCATAAGCTAGCACTTCTCTTGTAGCCTCAACATACCCTTCTAATAACTCTAACGATGCTTCCATTCCGAGAATATGGAGATTCATTCTAGCCTTACGCAAAGTTAGATTACTATTGAATGAATTTAGGTAAGCTGTTTTCAAAGAGCCGTCATCGACTTGATCTCTTAGATAATTCGCTAATGTAGTCGTATAAATCGCCATTAAATGCTCAAATTCTGCTACATCATTTGCAGTTTTCATTAACAGATCATTCCGCAGCTTTTGAGCGTCTTTCTTTTCGTCATTGTCGTTATTCAACTTTGTTAAAAGATAAGTTGATGCTGCACCAACTAAACCACCACATAATGTCCCTAATACAGGAAACCCAGACTTAACTATATCGTTATATAATTGTATTTCTTCATTTGTCATTGTATTTGCACATTTTAATAGTAGTAGAAAGAAGGAGCGAGATTTAACCTATAAGTTGGCTCGTTTAACAACCTTCTGTGGCTAAAGAACTGCCAACATTCTCAGCACCTTTAAGTATATAAATTGAAGTGAACCCTATTCCGGCAACAGATAGCGCGTGCTTCTACCACCAGAACCAGATTTAACTAAGCAGCCATGCTCAATCAAAGCGTTCAAATGACGTGTTGCTGTGGCACTACTCACCTTTGCTACTTTCTGATATTGGCTGGCATTGATACCTTCTGAAAAATCACCATCGAGCATCCTATTCAGCACTTTTACTTGCTCTGCTGTAAGCTTGGTTTGGTCGATGCTGCGCCAATAGTTGGTCTTATATACAGTTTGGTCGACCTCAGCGAAAACCCCTGTAAACGTCTCGTCTAACGTATCTAAGAACCACATCAACCATTCGCTAATATCGAGTCCCCCTTTCTGGGTTCGCTCCAATATCTCGTAGTAATGCTTGCGGTTAGCGAGAATTCCCACCGACATCGCATAGAAGCGTACCGACTGCTGCTCGGCCTGTGCTAATGCCAAGTCGGTCAACAATCGAGTAATACGACCATTACCATCATCTAACGGGTGTAAGGTGATAAACCAAAGGTGAGTGATTGCGGCTCGCAATAGAGGATCGAGTGTGGCGTCGGTAAGTGAATCATTAAACCATGTGATAAATGTATCTAGCTCAGCATCAAGAATGTATCGGCTAGGTGCTTCAAAGTGCACGGTTGGACGATCAATTCTTCCTGATACCACTTGCATCGGAGCTTCACCTCGTAGCTGACCTCCGACTACAGGATTAAACATGGTGTAGCCTTGAGGAAACAGTCTATCGTGCCAATGTAAGATCCTATCAAGCGCTAGTGGCTCTGTTAGGTTCTGCACCGCATCCAACATAATTTCAGCTAGGCCATCGGTTTGTTCTGTCGTTGGAAAAGGTCGATCTTCACTGACACCGAGTTTATTGGCTAAAGAAGACCGGACCGAGAAAGCATTAAGCTTTTCTCCCTCAATCGCACTGGAATGGACTATGTTCGCTAATAAGGTGTCGAGCATGGTTTGGGATTGATCTGCCGACTGTGAGGTAATCTTGCCCAATAGAATGCCCTGATTAAGCCGTACTTCTCTTAACCTCACGCCTATTTTCTGATTATCCCAAACAAAGTTTGGCCAATTATCTTGCTGCCAAATCCACATATTACACCCCATGATGCGAAAGTATCACTTATTCAACTCATACTATGAGCTGTTTAAGGCAATTATTCAACTCACATTATGAGCCGAATAATGAGTTAATCGCATCACAGAGGTTGCAAGAGTAACTCCTAACCTACAAAACTATTCACTCACCGCGAACACATCGCAGCGTGAGGCGCAGATGAAGTCATTTTTGTGCAGGCCTTTGATTGAGTGGCTCCACCAAGTGACGGTGACTTTGCCCCACTCCAATAAGATCGAAGGATGGTGGAACTCTTCTTCTGCCAGTTCTGACACTATGTTGCTGAATGCCCATGCTTGCTTGTAGTTCTTAAACTTGAACACCTTCTCAAGCTGCGGGATGCCGTCTCTTTCGATGATCTGCCAGTCTGACAACTCCAACAGTAAAGATTGTTGTTCATCTTCACTTAGGGCAATCGCGTCGATACTGCAGGCTTCGCATTTTTGTTCATTCAACATGTGTTGGTTCCTTGGGTTCAAAAAGTGGTGGTAGTAACCCCGCATCGATGGCGAGATCAGCTTGCTGTAATAGGTTTTCCTGACTGATTTTAAAGAGCTCAGATAGCTCGTCGATCACGTAATATTTCGGCTGCATGATGTCGATACGATAAGGCGTTCTTAAAACCGTTTGCAGATCGAACCGCTCGCGAACGGCCAAATCCCCTCCCAACGCATACATAGTTTCCGCTGGAGACGAAAGAATGCCACCGCCATAGATTTTCAGTTGTTGGCCTTCTTTTACTAAACCGAACTCAACCGTAAACCAATACAAACGGGCAAGATAAGCGCGCTGTTTAGATGTGGCGGCTTGGCCTAGTTTTCCATAATGCTCAGTGAAAGCCGCGAAATCGGCATTAGTGAGCATGGCACAATGGCCGAAAATTTCATGAAAGAAATCAGGTTCTTGTAAGTAATCGAACTCGTCTCGCGTTCTCAGAAATGTCGCAACTGGGAATTTCTTATTGGCGAGCAAATCAAAGAATCGGTCGAAATCGATCAATGCAGGCACAGGCTGAACTTGCCAACCGGTTGTTTCCATTAGCACTTTATTTATCTCTGGCAGCTGGGGAACTCTGTCTAATGGTAGATCCAGCAAGGTCAAACCGTGCAAATAAGCATCGCATGCGCGGTCATTAATCACGTCCAGTTGCCTTTTCACTAAGTCGTGCCAAATAGCGTCTTCTTCGAGGCTCCACTCAACCCATCCCTCTTGGCTCACGGGCTTAGAATGATATTGAGTCATTACACACCTCCTTTCGAATGTCTCACTTTAAGCCTATCTCCACTCCTTATAAGCGCCAATTTGCGCGATTTTTCGAAACAAGCGATCGTGTAACATTTTATTTACACAATTCCACCAAGCGCTTATTTTGCTGAACTTTTGACTTTGTAAAACCTAAATACCAGACTGAAAACGTTAACTTTTTGTTAAAGGTAAAGGAATGCACGAAAGCAATAAGCCCATTTGGCAGCCAAGCGAGCAGCGTATCGCCAATGCCAACTTAACCCGATTCATCGATAGCCTTGAACAGTCTTGGTTAAACCTAGATAGGGACGTAAAAAACTATGCCGAACTCCACCAATGGTCTGTAGTTCAGCCGGAATCGTTTTGGCAAAACGTGTGGCAGTTTTGTGGAGTAGTCGGCTCACAAGACTCTATTAACAAGGCAGAAAGCGAGACCATCAAAGCTCAAGGTGGGAGCCGCTGGCAGCAGCCTAAATCGAACCGTGATGCGGTTTGGTTTCCCAATGCACAAGTAAACTACGCCGAGAACTTGCTGCGTTTGGCACACACCATGCCTGATGAGCTTGCGATTTGGTTTGAGAATGAACGTGGCGAACAACAGAGTTATACATGGGAAACCCTGTGTGAAGCTGTCTCTAGTGTTCAGCAATGGCTTGTCGATAGCGGAGTGAAACAAGGTGATATAGTTGCTGCGTATACTCCCTATCTGCCACAAACCGTGATAGCCATGCTAGCCGCCACCAGCTTAGGCGCGATTTGGACATCGACCTCGCCTGATTTTGGAGTAGAGAGTGTGATTGAGCGATTCGGACAGGTGAAACCTAAGGTGCTGTTCACCTGTGACGGTTACACCTTCAATGGCAAAATGTTCGATATGGCGGGCAAGAACCGTGAAATCATCGAACACTTAAACGAATTAAAACAGGTGTGTGAGATCGGTTATTTGAAACCGAGTAATGACTTAGAGAAGAGCGATTTAGAGAAGAAAAAAGTTGAACATGATGTGTCGATTCTAAGCTGGCACAGCATCATTAATCACTATCAGACAAAACCTCTTCGATTTACTCGTGTCGGCTTCAATGAACCGTTGTTTGTACTCTACTCTTCCGGCACCACAGGCAAACCCAAATGTATAGTGCATTCTGTCGGTGGCACTACCATCAACCACCTAAAAGAGCATCAGCTTCATTGCGATATTAAACCAAGAGATCGCGTGTTCTACTACACCACTTGTGGTTGGATGATGTGGAACTGGCACGTATCTGCGCTCGCCAGCGGTGCTTGTTTGGTTATCTTTGATGGTAGCCCGGTTTACCCGCAACCTAACGTTCTATGGGATTTAGCGCAGCGTGCTGACGTATCGACATTTGGCACCTCAGCCAAGTACATAGAAGCGATTGAGAAAGCCGAACTCTCACCAATCGACAGCCACTCTCTGCCTCAATTAAGAACACTGTGCTCGACGGGTTCTGTGCTTTACCCAGAGCAGTTCGATTACGTTTACAAGCACATCAAGCAAGACCTGCATTTAGCGTCGATTTCTGGCGGCACGGATATTTGTGGCTGCTTTGTTTTGGGTAACCCAATCTCGCCTGTGTATCGCGGTGAGTGCCAACAGGCCGGGCTCGGCGTCGACATCAAGGTGTTCAATTCGTCTGGTCAAAAGGTCGATCACGAACGTGGCGAATTAGTATGCACCAACTCCCTACCCAACTTCCCCGCTGGCTTTTGGAATGACACCGGAGAGCGCTATCACAGCACCTATTGGGATAGGTTCGATAATGTGTGGCATCACGGTGATGAAGTCGCACAGAGCGTGCATGGTGGCTACCTGTTCTACGGTCGAGGCGACACCACCCTCAACCCCGGTGGGGTAAGAATTGGGACTGCCGAGATCTACCAGCAAGTGAACACCATTGACGGCATCATCGATTCCATCGCCGTCGGTAAAGATGTCGACCGAAATGAGCAGATATGGCTGTTTGTTCAACTACAACAAGGTGTGGATCTAGATGATGGGCTACTGGCAGCCATCAAAAGCAAACTCAAATCTTCTTGTTCACCAAGGCATGTGCCAAGCCAGATATTTGCGATCAGCGATGTGCCAAAAACGCGCTCTGGCAAATTGGTGGAGTTGGCAGTAAAACAGGTGATTAATGGCAAGAGTGTAGAAAACCTCGGGGCCATCGCTAACGCCGAGGTTTTGGAAGAGATAAAGCGCGTTGTTTCGCTTTAGCGATTAGGCCTAGAACGTAGCAAGCTATCTCCACTTTTCACTTGGCTGTCAGATAACATCTGGAGTAAAGGCAGCCGACTGAAAACCGAATCAAAGCCACTATTTAAGCTAGTGTCCTCCCCGCTTCAATTTGGCTCCGTATCTTTTCTAAAGTTCTTAATGAGATCTGAACGTCATATTTAAAACAAAAATGTTAAATTATTCATTTTTTGGGCTGAGATAATATTCACTAAAGACGAATCATTTATACAAAAAAAGAGTCCACCACTGGATTGTATCCCAGCTTATGGATATTTAATCGAATTATAATAATTCCCGCTCCCACAGCTCTATTTCTAGTGAAATGATAATTTGATAGCTATCACATTTAGAACAGTTATTTTCCCATACTATCTCGGCATGTTAATTACTTAAGAGTAATTAAAAAACCTAGTCATTGTTATTAATAATCTTGAATTTAATTAGAAACAAGCGGTTAATCCCTACGTAAAATAAATAAAATCATTATTAAATGATCGGAGACATTATCATGCGCATAGTATTAGCTTTAGGCGGTAACGCTCTTTTAGCAAGAGGCCAAGCATTAACGGCTGAGAACCAACGTGAAAATATAATCAAATCAGCGGCGAGTATTGCTGCAATCGCACGCGAGCATGAGATTGTTATCGTTCATGGTAATGGCCCACAAGTAGGTTTGTTGATGGAACAAAACGCGGCTTATAGCGAATATTCGCCAGAGACTACCCCATACCCAATGGATGTACTCGGCTCTCAAACCTGTGGCATGGTGGGCTACATGTTACAACAAGAGCTAAGAAACATTGACCCTGAATTAGACGTAGCGACGCTAGTCACGCAAACTGAAGTATGCAAAAAAGACCCTGCGTTTGCTAACCCAACTAAATTTGTTGGCCCTGTATATACAGAGCAACGAGCTAAAGAGTTAATGGCTCAAAGCACAATGCAGTTTAAAGCTGATGGCGAGTATTACCGTCGCGTTGTGCCTTCTCCTATGCCAAAAAGCATTGTTGAAATTCAGCAAATTGAAACTCTTCTAGATACAGAAAACCTTGTTATTGCTTGTGGCGGCGGCGTTCCCGTGAGTATTGAACAGGGTAAGAGTACTGGCGTAGAGTGCGTAATTGACAAAGATCTTACGGCTGAATTACTGGCTGAAAAAATCCATGCCGACTTGTTTATTATCTTAACCGATGGTTCGATTTTCCGTAACTATGGTAAAGAAGACCAAGCAGAAATGAAGCAAGCAACGCCTGCTGGTTTAGCAGAGTTTTCATTCCCTGCTGGTTCTATGGGGCCAAAAATTGATGCCGTTTGTAAATTCGTTGAAGCTGGCTTGGGTAATGCGGCGATTGGTTCATTATTTGATTTAGATAAAATAATCACCAATGAAGCTGGCACTCTGATAACGAAAGGCGAAGGTGTTGTTTATTACTAATATTATCGAGTGATAAAAACCACTAATATAAAACCTTGGGGTAAAGCCTTTTAATTAATAACAAGGCTTTTTATTAAATCCATATTAGTTCTAAACGAGATAAATATTCACACACTAACTGTATTTAATATATTTAATGTTGGAAACCGCTTCTTTCAAGAAGCGGTTTTGGCAGCGCAAGGGAAGAGTATTTGCATTTACATCAGTGAATCTACATGGACTCATTCGCATCCGCTTGGTTCTCTGGCATCGCGTCGATAAAAGCGGGTAACTGATTACACGCTTCGACAATTGAGTTAATCAGCGGATAAGGCGACATATCAACGCCAAAGCGCAGCGCATTATACACCTGTGGCACCAAGCAAATATCGACAATGCATGGTGAATCGGTGAGGCTATACACCGAATCACCGTGTGCTTTTCTGTGCTTTGCCAGTTTCTCTTCTAGAGCACGGAAACCTTGGTTCATCCAATGATGAAGCCAGTCCATTCTCGCCTCTTGCTCGCACGACAATTCCCGCTCCAAATACTGCAACACGCGCAGGTTGTTCAGAGGGTGAATTTCTATCGCAATATCCTGAGCCATTGCCAACGCTTGATAGCGCAATGGTGTTTGCTCGGGAATCAACAAGGAGTCTGGGCTGCTCTCACATAAATATCTTTCATCCAAGTATTGCAAAATAGTCAGCGACTGATTGAGTTTAACTTCACCATCCACCAGCACCGGCACTAATTCACTGGCATTGAGTTCGCGATATTGTGGATCATGCTGCTCGCCGCCATTACGCACCAAATGGACCGATTTAGACTCATAGTTGAGTTGCTTTAGGTTTAATCCAATACGCACCCGATAGGCAGCCGAAGAGCGCCAGTAACCGTAAAGTATAATGTTCTTGTTCACGATGCTCTCGCTCATACTGAAACCCTATTACGTGGATTATAGCGCTCGATACTGGCTCACTTTTTGGTCTATCGCGCCAAAAATGGAATCACCCGCCGCATCAAGCATCTCAAGCTTGATCGAGTCACCAAACGACATGAATTGAGTCGACGGTTTACCATCACGAATCGTCTCTATCATGCGTACTTCAGCAATACATGAATATCCCACACCACCTTCAGAAATCGAGGTGCCATGGTCAGTGCCTTGTTTATTAGAAACCGTGCCTGAACCTATGATCGCGCCCGCCGATAATGGTCGAGTTTTAGCTGCATGCACAACCAACTCTGCAAAATTGAAAGTCATATCTATACCGGCATTCGGACAACCAAAAGGCTGGTCGTTGTAGGTCGATATCAGCGGTAAATGTACCTTGCTGCCTTTCCACTGTTCGCCAAGCTCGTCAGGTGTGACTGCGACCGGGGAGAACGCCGAAGAAGGCTTAGACTGGAAAAAGCCAAAGCCTTTCGCGAGCTCTGCTGGAATCAAGCCACGCAGTGACACATCGTTCACCAACATCAGTAAACGAATCGAATCATGCGCTTGCTTGGCGCTGGCTCCCATTGGCACATCTCCGGTAACAACCGCAACTTCACCCTCGAAATCAATACCCCATTCGTCGCTGGCAAACTCAATATTGTCACGCGGCCCGATAAACGCATCTGAGCCGCCTTGGTACATGAGTGGATCAACCCAGAAGCTTTCTGGCATTTCAGCACCACGAGCCTTACGCACCAGTTCAACGTGGTTTACATAAGCGCTGCCGTCTGCCCATTGATAAGCGCGTGGAAGAGGCGATTCACAATACTGAGGTGCAAACACTTCACTGCCTGTGACATGTCCGTTGTTTAACGAGGTGTATAACTCTTCTAACTGAGGTGCAACGCTGTCCCAGTTATCCAATGCTACCTGCATGGTTGGCGCTAGATGCATCGCATGGAAAATTTCGGTGGCAGCTACACATTGTTTAAGATCTTTACTTACGACCATCAATAGACCGTCGCGAGTGCCATTTTTCTTGGTTGCTAATTTCATCCTTGCCCCTTACTTCTCTTGCCAACTGTAGACATATTCTTTGTTCTCAACGTTATCGAGTTCGTCAGAGAACTGCAGCGCGTGGCGAGTATCAATCATCACCGCCACTTCGTCGGTGAATTTCTTCTTATGCGCCTGACCCGTTTTAAAAGCCTTTGGATGAGGCCCGTGCGTAAACCCCGCCGGGTGAAAGGTCACCATGCCCGCTTCAATGTTGTCGCGGCTAAAAAAGTCACCAGCGTGATAGAACAACACTTCGTCGTAGTCATCATTGTTGTGGTAGAACGGCACTTTCAATGCACCTGGGTCGCTCTCAATCGGGCGTGGTACAAAGGTGCACACTACAAAGCCTGCGCCAACAAACGTCGTGTGCGCAGAAGGTGGCAAGTGGTAGCGATGTGACATCAGCGGTCTGATATCGCGCCAATTCACTTTCACCACAGCCAAATCACCATGCCAACCAATTGCATCCAATGGATTGAACGGATAGGTGATCACGCTGACTTTGTCGTGGCGCTTCACCTGAACCTGAGTCTGGTTTTCTGAATACTGAGCGCGGAATTGATCATTGATAGAAGGGATGTCGAGCACAGCAGGATCAAACACCGCATGATTGCCGACCATGCCTTTCTCTGGCAGAGAGTAAGCCGCGTCTGTATTCTCAATCATCAAGATAAACATCGGCTCGCTTGGCTCTAAACGCCAGTTGGTCGAGCGCGGGATCATCACGTAATCCCCTTCACTCACCGCTAGATGACCATAGTCACAATAGAGGTCGGCGCTGCCTTGGTGAATGAACAGCAGCTCATCGCCATCGGAATTACGCACCAAGAAATCCATCTTCTCGTCCATGCGCCACACTCGGATTTTGCAGTCAGCGTTGTGCAAAAGATGAGGCACCGCCCAAGGGGTTATCTGGCTGGCTTTTTCCACCAGCGTAAAATCAAAAGCGCGAGGGCGTAAATCACCTTCCCATTCCGACCAACCTGTTGGGGCATGTTGGTGATGGAAGTGAGCGGCAGGGCCGAAGAAACCACTTCGACCCGCCTCTCGCTCATAGATTGCCTCTTCAGGGAAGTCGGCATGCGCTTGTTTAGAACACACCCCCTCCCGATGAGGAAACGAGATCCATTTATGCATCGTCTAATACTCCTCGACGAATCTGGTCCTCTTCAATCGATTCAAACAGCGCCTTGAAGTTGCCTTCGCCAAAACCTTCGTTGCCTTTACGCTGAATGATTTCAAAGAACACAGGCCCGATTACCGTCTGTGTGAAAATTTGCAGCAAGATGCCGTCTTTGGTCGGCGCACCATCAATCAGAACGCGTAGGTCACGCAACAGATCGGTATCTTCCCGGTGGCCTTTTACACGATCGTCAACTTTCTCATAGTAGGTATCTGGGGTTGGCATAAAGTCCATGCCGCGATCACGCAGGGTTTTCACCGTTTTGTAGATGTCATCCGTAGCAAGCGCGATGTGTTGGATACCTTCGCCGTTGTATTCACGAATGAACTCTTCAATTTGTGATTTGTCATCTGAAGACTCATTGATTGGAATACGGATCTTGCCACATGGTGAGGTCATGGCACGGCTCACAAGGCCTGTCAGCTTACCTTCAATGTCGAAGTAGCGAATCTCACGAAAGTTACCGATACGCTCATAAAAACCAGACCACAGATCCATATTGCCTTGTTTCACGTTGTGCGTGAGGTGATCGATCTCATAAAGGCCTACGTCGGCTTTCGCCATGCGCTCTTGCGCGTCATCATAGAATCGGAAATCAACGTCGTAGATGCTCTGCTTGCCGTAGCGATCCACAAAATAGAGCAGGCTTTCACCGATGCCGTAAATGGCAGGAATGCTCAGCTCCATCGGTCCAATTTCTGTTTTATACTCTTCGCCACCGCCGCTGAAAGCTTGTGTCATTGCCGCAGTTGCATCGTTAACACGAAAAGCCATGCCACACACCGATGGGCCGTGAACTTTAGCGAACGCTTCCGCTTGGCTGTGTGGCTGCTCATTGACGATAAAGTTGATGTCACCTTGTCGATACAGCCAAGCCTCTTTTGAACGGTGCTTAGCGATCTCGGCAAAACCAAGTGACACAAACAGCGCTTTAAGTTGCTCGATTCCCTTGTGGTCGACAGCTGTGTATTCAACAAACTCGAATCCATCCGTACCAAGCGGGTTGTATGTATCCACCATGAACTTTCTCCTTGTACCTATTGGTTTTGTATTACGTGTTTTTTGTCCTTAATTAAATTTGGCCCACAAGCGGAAAGATTGGAATGCATCGAAGGAAATGGGCAATAACGCTAAAAACCCGTCAAAT
Organism: Vibrio sp. 10N.286.48.F5; assembly: GCF_041469785.1. NCBI lineage: Bacteria > Pseudomonadati > Pseudomonadota > Gammaproteobacteria > Vibrionales > Vibrionaceae > Vibrio > Vibrio sp. 10N.286.48.F5. Next base: position 55,114 of record NZ_JBFRLG010000029.1, read on the forward strand.
TGTAAAATAATTGTTACACACAAACCCTCACAACAGGAAAGTGAGTGCTATCAAGGGATTGAAGAGTGGTGGTTTGATTTACAGCAAAGCAAGAGATGTTACTTAATTGTTACAAGTGATTTTTTTGGCTAAAGCAGAAAGAGATAAGTGTATGTTGAACGTAAAAAGAGCATCACAAAACAGGTGATGCTCTTTTAAAAAGCTTCATATCCCAGCGGTATTCTTATGGGACGAAGTATCAAACCTAACCCATTACTTTAATGGTTGACGGTCAAATAGAGGTTGTTTCTCTCGTGAGCACGTCATCAATTTAGGCAATCACAGAACGAGACTTTTTCAAGCGAACTGAAAGCACGGACATTAAACTGATAAGCACCAATAGCCCGGTACCGGCACCACTACGTTCAACATCTTCAGCGCTATCATCACTTCTTTCAGCAATGTCTTCACTTGTTGCTCCAGATATCGGGATAAGTTTTACAGCCACCACCCTCTCGTCACCTACTCCATCATTACAATAAGCAAAGTGTGCGGTTGAATCATAAGCCATAGAAGAGGAGCTACTTTCACTCGCAAAACATTGTATTGCCGTCCCTGAGATAACACCCGCGTCATTAATGTCGGTTGCGTCCAATATTCTAAAGTGGTTGTTGGCATCACTGTCGTCACCACCGTTAGTTAGGTCGTCTAACCACCAAGCTTGATCATTATATCTTGCACGTCTATCAGCATCGGTACCAGTGTCGTTATAAGGGAAAATGAAGCCGCGATGCCTTCTTTCATGTCCGTCTACTTCAGCGTGAGTTTCGGCGTCAACATAGCCAACGATTTCATTGTAGCTGTTGATCTCACTTGCTTTTCCCTCTGCACTGTCAAAGAAAATGTCTTCACCTAAACTTGCGAAGAATGTGGCTGTTGGCGTTGTGTCATTCGCATCAGCGACGAACATACGATTATCAGACACACGATCCGACGGATAATCACCATCTCTTTTTGCATAACCAATAACCATCATGTTTTCATTAATGTCTGTTGCGACAGAATTACTGTGAATGTATGAATCACTCACTTCTACCGTCGCATTAGCGATAAATGTAGTCGTCCAAGCATTTTCCGAAACGCTGAAATTTGACGTACTGCTTGGCCTAAACACAGCAGCCTGCATAAGAAAGTTATCTGAATCATCTAGTTCCGTATTGTAACCAACTAAAACAGGATAAGAGCTATATGTCCCTCTAGACGAAATCGTTGCAGCCCTCACACTCGCTTGTGCTGAAGCTTCATCATCGTTGTAAGAGTAATAGGTCGAACTGGTTTCCCAATCGGATACTGCAAAACGGTTTCCATCATCATTGGGACCATTCGCATCGGTTATATTCCAGACAAAAGCTCGATTAGCAAAAGCAAAGTTCTGACACTCTGGATATAAAGCAGGCTCAATATCTTCATCGATACAATTATCTAGATCCTCAGCATCACTGTCGGATGTGTACGGAGAGTCATAATCTTTGTATCCATCACTGTAATAAAAAGTCGCAACGGACGCGCTTCCGACCACATAGCTTTCCCCTCCATAACTGAAAGAGTCAAAAGCCATCGTTCTTCCCATTTGGGAGATTATATTCGCTTCGCCGTCAGCATCGCTGATCGTAATGCTGGTATCGGCTTCAGGTTGGAGAACCGTAAATTCAGTGCCTGTATCGTAGTAACCACGCTGCCTATACAACTGAATATATTGGTTGTTATAACTGTAGTAACCACTGCTGGTGTTACCAAGAACAAAACCATTCTCGTCAACTTTAGTGATGACCTTCTCCTCTGTTCCATCAACAAAGGAATAACTATAACTGCTCACATCAGGTGGGTTGCTGCCAACATCTGGGATCTCGCTTAGCGAAGAAGAATCATAAAAAGCCGTGGAATTGGTCTGATAGCTCAGCCCGTAATACGCATCACGCTCATTTTTCAAGCCTCCAATGCCCGCATCATCATCGCCATACCACAATAAAGAACTCCAAGCTTCACAAGTCGCGTAGCCAAGTTCACTTGTGCAGTAGCTATAGATATCGTCATAATCCAAATAGTAGAACGTGTTATCGATACCAAAAGGGACCTCCTCTTTAAAGGAAAAACCTGGTTCTGCATTTTGAGCTTCCCCTGCGAATGCGTAATCGGTGTCACCACAACTGGTACTAAAGCAATCCGTTGTACCAAGCTCTGGTTCAACTGCAACCCCATACACCGATTCCGTTTCTACTGGTGATTCCTCCAAAACCACCCTATAAAGAGCAGCGTTACTATAAGAAGCAACCAACAACGTAGAAGAGACAACGACTGATTTTTTTACCATTGCCTTCATTCTAAGGCTCCTAAAAAATAATCCATTTCAATACCAACGATAGCTTTCTGCCTTTATTGCTAAAGGCATTAAATTCATGAGTTCAATAATGGACTAGGATAAAAATAGAAAATGTGGAAACTATGTAGAAACAATGGAGGTTTAAACAACCTGACTTGATGGGCTGATGAACTGATGAACTGATGCCCTATTAAAGTTAAACGCTAACTTTCATCTCCTAGATTTATCCATTTTCTCTGCTAATTTGATCGCTAACCTATTTGCGTCAAAGAAATACACTTATATTTGGTTACGAATAGGAATTAAATTATGAAAAAAATCACGACAGCATTACTTTTACTGACATCGACATTCGCGCTTCAAGCGTGTGCTGAAAGCCGTGAAGGTCCAAGAGAAATGCCAAGTTTTGAAGAAATGGATGCAAACGGTGATGGCGAGTTACAATTAGAAGAGCTCAGAGGTCCACTCGCCGATGACTTTGATAAACTAGACGCAGATGGAAGCGGTGGTCTATCGGAAGAGGAAGTTCCGCCACCACCACCAAGACGTCAATAATGGTTAGAGGGTTATCCTAAAATAGTGATAATTCAATGCGAGCTGATGGGGTATAGCACCCTGTCAGCTCGCTATTCATTTCTAACAAAAGAGTGCTTATACATGGCCTAAGATGAATAAAGAAATCAATGTCCATATTTCCCACACGATCGAGGGCTAATATTGGTTTATCTCATTTTATTGTCTTAACTCACTCTATCGTCTTAATTCACTTTAATTTCTGGAGAGAACGTGCGCATATCAATTTTCACCAAACTGTTTGTTTCAATACTAATGGTGTGCGTGACCATGCTCTTTGTACTGACCTATTTTATTAACTCCAGTTTTCAAAGAGGGCTCCAAGATTTCACAAATAATAATGAGATTGCCCTAGCTCAAGAACTCGCCAATAACTTAAAGCAATATTACTCACCTTCCGAAAAGTGGAGGCGGCTAGAGCGTGAACCACATTTAATCGCCAGTAGCATTAGCGGCCCCTCACGACCACATCCTCGTGACAGACACCCATCGCCACCACCATTAAGAGAGCCGGAAGCGCCAGGCCTTCAACCTATTTGGCAACGACTCAACATTTTAGATCAAGACGGGCGAGCCATAATTGGACCGCCTGAAAACCTACATCACCTTGAAGATGGTCAGCATCAAGCACTAGTCGAAATAACACGGGATGATCAAGTTATTGGGTATATCTCTATCGTCCAGATGGATGAAATATCAGGGCCTTTAGCAGAAAGCTTTTTCAAACAACAAACGACGCATGTAAGCACTATCGCATCGATTACCGTGTTACTTTCATTCCTTATCTCTTTGTTTCTTGTTAGGCGATTTTTGAAACCATTGCGTGCTTTGTCGAAAGGTGCCAAATCTATCGAAAATGGCGATCTCGATTTCTACATTAAAAAAAGCGGCAATGATGAATTGTCTGATCTCATCGGAATATTCAACGGTGTTGTCGAGACACTAAGAAAACAGAAAACACTTAGAGAACAGTGGTTATCAGATATTTCACATGAACTTAGAACGCCTATCACCGTGCTTAGAAGTGAACTAGAGGCGCTACAAGACGGTATTCGATCACCTGAACCAAAATACATCGACTCGTTACATCAACAAATCATCACACTGGGTCAACTCGTTGAGGATCTTCACCAACTCTCCCTGTATGACATCGGATTTAACCTCAATGTTAAAAACAACGTTGATATACATAAACTGATTGATTCTGTGATCGTTCAAAACTCGATCCGTTTAGAACAAAAAAACATCACATTAACAAAGCACTATGACCATTCAGCCCCACTGTTTACCTCGTGTGATGAGAGATTACTGACACAACTGTTTGTGAATCTGTTGGAAAATAGCGCACGATACACTAGCGATAATGGGCATGTATCGATAGATGTTACCGACATTAGTGATAGTATTATTATCAACGTTGAAGACAGTGATCCAGGTGTACCTGATGCATCACTTCCGCGTTTGTTTGAGAGGCTTTACCGCGTTGATAAATCGCGCAGTCGATCAAGTGGCGGTTCTGGGCTTGGCTTATCTATCTGTAAAAATATCGTTGAAGCGCACCAAGGACACATTACTGCCGACCACTCAGAATTGGGTGGACTACGAATCATCATAGCGTTACCAAAGGAAATAAAATCGTGATTTTAGTCGTCGAAGATGAGCCTGCATTAGCAAGTGTACTGTGTGAGTACTTAGAGCACTCTGGCCTTGAAAGTCATCATATTATCGATGGTAACCTTGTCATTGACTGGGTAAAGCAAGCATCGCCTAAACTCATTATTCTCGACCTCATGCTACCCAATCGAGACGGGTTGGATATTTATCGAGAGCTGAGAACGTTCAGTGACATCCCAGTGGTTATGGCGACAGCCAAGGTCGAAGAGATTGATCGACTCGTTGGGCTTGAACTGGGTGCAGATGATTATATATGTAAGCCGTACAGCCCGAGAGAAGTGGTTGTGAGGGTGAAAAATATTTTGCGCCGTTCCAACAAGCCCCAAGCCACGTCAACAACGAACGCCATTGATATTGATGAATTGAGTATGACCGCCGTCCTATGTGGTATTAAGCTAAGTTTAACGCCAGCTGAGTTTCGGCTTTTACACCTTCTCTATCAAAATGTTGGCCGCATTTATAGTCGCGATCAATTGATTGATAAAATCTACGACGATAGAAGAGTGGTCTGTGATCGCACTATCGATAGCCATATTAAAAACTTACGCAAAAAAATGGTCTCGATAAATGAAAAATGTGACTACATCAAATCCATTTACGGGATAGGTTACAAACTAGAAATAGAATAATACGAATCAAAAAGCCGCTTTCATCAGCGGCTTTTTTCGTTCTAAAGCGAACATAATTCAAAGATGGGATCAGCATTAATCCCAGTTAAGAATCGACCAATTCGGTTGATCAGCCAGTGCTTTCAAACGCGGGCATGGATTCACCAGATAGGCAAAATCAGCATGCTCACACAAAGGTAAGTCATTGATTGAATCCGTATAAAAATGGATATCTGAGTAATTAGTTTCTTGATTGTCTAACCACTCTTTCAAACGGGTGACTTTACCTTCTCGGTAGCTTGGTACGCCTGAGATCTGAGACGTGAAACGACCTTGGTTTTCTACTAAGTCGATACCGAGCGCATTCTCGATACCCACCTTACGACCCACGGCTTCTACTAAGAAAGTCACGCTAGCAGAGATGATCAACATATCGATGTTGTCGCGATCAAGCTGCTCAATCAAAGGTTTCGACTGCTTGAACTGTTTAGGCAAAATATGCTGTTCAACACACTCTTCCACTAATGCCGTCACTTGCTCAGTTGGCATGTCGGCTAATGGCTGCATGGAAAATGTTAGGTAATCTTTCATGTTCAGTTTGCCTTTCGAATACAGGCCCATTAAGCGCTTATCTTCTTCAATAAAGTTGGGCGCAGTGGCAATGCCCTTTTCAACCAAGAACTCATTCCAGAGCATCGCTGCATCGGCATTGATCAGCGTTTCGTCCATATCAAATACATACAAAGGTTTGAACATCTTAGGCTCTCACAGGTTGAATTTCGTTAAGGTTAAACAGGAGTTCAAGTTGGCTGCCGTTTGCCAACAGTCGTTCAGAAGAACGGTTAAGTAGGTCGACCGTTAATTCACACTCATCAACGTCCACTTGGTAGCGAATCACGTTGCCCAAAAGCTGGTGGTTACGAATCGTGCCCGTTTTCGGCGCAGAGATATGTTCGCCATATTGTCGGCCTTGCTCTTTCACGTAGATAGATTCAGGTCGAATCGCCACTTTCCATTCTGTTTCAATGTTGAACAGCTGTTTAGCCTTGTTCGCTTGCACCAAATTGTAGTGCCCCATGAACCCAGCCACAAATTCATTGGCAGGTTGAGTGTAGATCTCTTCGGGTGTCCCCGCTTGTACGATCTCGCCTTTGTTCATCAAGAAGATACGGTCAGACATGATCATCGCTTCTTCCTGATCATGAGTCACGAAGATCGTGGTCAGATTCATCTCTTTTTGAATATCTCGGATCTGTTGTCGCAGGTGCTTTCGGATCTTCGCATCCAACGCCGAAAGCGGCTCATCTAATAACAAAATACGCGGCTTGACCACCAAAGCTCTTGCCAAGGCCACACGCTGGCGTTGACCGCCCGATAACTGATGCGGGTAGAACTTCTCTTTGCCCGTTAAGTCCACCAACCCAATCACTTTCGCGACTTCGTGCTTAATCTCGTCAGCAGCAAGCTTTTTCATTTTCAGGCCAAACGCAATATTTCCTTCAACCGTCATGTTAGGGAACAGGGCATAAGATTGAAACACCATGCCGATGCCACGTTGTTGCGGCACTTGGTGGGTGATCTCTTCGCCGTTGACCCAGATCTCGCCACCATCGACAGGATTCAGGCCAGCCAAGCTGCGCAGTAGAGTCGATTTACCACAGCCACTTGGGCCAAGCAGAGTAATGAATTCGCCCTTCTCGATTGAGAATTCAATGTCTTCAAATACCGTGTTGTCACCAAAACGCTTAGTGAGGTTTTTCGCATTTACATAGCTCATTATTTTGTTCCCTGGCTGAAACGACTTGCCAACCAAGTCAGTAAGAAAATAAACAGGAAGTACGTCATCACAAGGGCTGATGTGAAGTGGCCGCTGGTTTGACGCATGTTGTATAGGTAGATTTGCAGTGTCTCGTAGCGTGTTCCTACCAAGATGTTGGCGAACACGAACTCGCCCAATAGGAACGAGAACGACAAGAACAGTGACGCCATTAAGCCTTTCTTAAGGTTTGGCAGAATAATCAATAAGAACGCCTTGGTGGTACTTGCGCCAAGCAGATGTGCCGCGTCCATCAAGTCATGCAAGTTAATCGCTTCAAAGCTGTTGGCAATCGCGCGATACATGAATGGCAACGCGATGGTGAAGTAAGTACCAATCAAGATCCACGGTGTGCCTATCAAAGAAATCTCACTATCGGCATACAACTGAAGTAAGCCGACTGACGAAACTACTGGCGGTACTGCGAACGGCAATAAAATCAGGATATTCATCACCTTGTCGAGTTTCGGGAAATAGTAAAACACCACGAAAATCGCAGGCAGAACCAACACCACACTCAATGACAGCGCTGCCACACAGATAAACAGTGAGCGACCAAAGGCTTGCAAGAAGCGAGGATCCGTCAGCAGGTTGATGTACCAATCTAACGTGAAGCCATCCGGCAGGATAGTGGCGCCCCAACGCGAGGAGATCGAGTAAATAAAGGTCGCTAAGATCGGGATCATCATGATGCCGACAATCGAATAGACAACCGTTTTATGAAAACGAGTATTGACGGTGTTCATTACTTTCTCTTCCCTGCGTAGCTTTTGCTGATCAGCCATTGGTTAATCACGGTGATGAAGGCCAGCATCGCCATCAGAATCACTGAAATTGCCGCAGCTAGGTTTGGTTCTAAGAACAAGTCGCCCGATACCAAGCTCGCGATACGAATCGTAATCACGTTGTAGTTGCCCGAGGTCAACGCATACACACTCGCATAGGCGCCAATCGCATTAGCAATCAAGATGATGAAGGTGCCGAACAAGGCAGGCGACAACACAGGCAGTGCTATTTTGGTCCAGTATTGCCAAGTTTTCGCGCCAAGCAGTGCCGAAGCGGCTTGCCAGTCGTCACTCAGAGCATCAAACGCTGGATACAGCAACAACACCGCCAATGGGATCTGGAAGTAGATGTAAATCGCCAGCAAGCCCCACTTGCCGTAAAGGTCGAAATCACCCAGCAATCCATACTGCTTGAGCAATAAGGTAATCGCACCATTGGTGCCCAAGATGATGATGAATGCGAACGACAGAGGCACACCAGAGAAGTTGCTGCTCATATTGGTAAACGCGATCACCGCATCGCGGATTTTAGAATCAACACGGCGCAATGAAGAGACCAACAGAGTTGCAATCGCCAAGCCAACAATGCTCGACCAAATCGACAACCATAAACTGTTGCCAAAAGCCTGCATCATGAAAGCAGAATCGAATATTTCAGAATAGTTTTCGAGAGAGAGCTCATCGTCATAGAAGAAGCTGTTGATCAGCACCCAAACCATAGGTGCCAGTTGGAACAGGTAGAAGAACAGCGCGAAAGGCGCAAGCCACAAAGCGGGCTTGAAGCGTTGAAACAAAGATTTGGTTTTGGGTTTAAGCGCAGAGCCATCGCTCTGCATGATTACAGAACTGCTCATAAGGCCAACAATTCCTGAGTGTAAGATTTATCGTGTTCTAGATTGAGTAACTGACAGACGCTGCCGCAGATGTCGGTCTGTTTCACTGAACATTCTTGGTGTGTGAACTTATCACCAATCACAAAGAAAGGTACTTCGCGCTCTTCAGGAAAAATGCCACCATGAGACAGGTCATTGTTCATGCCATGGTCACTGGTGATGATCACTTGATAACCATCGTCTACCCATTTCTCAAGGTAGTTCGACAGGTAGATATCCGCGCCACGTGCACTATTGCGATACTGGCGAGAGTCCAGCCCATGCTTATGTCCCATGTCGTCAATGTTCATTGGGTGAATCAGCAAAAAATCAGGCTGATGAGTGACGCGCAGGTGCTCAGCATCCAAGAACAAGGCTTCATCTGGGTAGTGGTCCCAGTGGTAGAAACAACCGTGTTGGATGTTCATGGTTTCATCGTTGGTGAAACGGTCACGTACTGCATCAAATGGCGCTCGGTTATATAACTCGCTCACCCAATGGTAAGCCGCAGCTGCCGTCACTTTGTTCTGCGACTTCGCCAAGCTAAATACCGACTCGTGATTCGACAAACGCACGATTTGGTTGTTGACGATGCCACTCTCAACAGGGCGAACACCGGTCAGGATGCACTCATACAGTGGACGTGACATAGATGGCAGCTCACACTGCACAGGGTAAAGCGTGGCGCGCAGCTTGTTTTTTTTGCGTGCTCTGCGAAGTGCTCTGTTTATTACGCAAATCGCCTTGGTTATTGTACGAATCGCCCTGTTTTGTCTGCAAATCGCCCTGTTTCTCATACATATCACTTTGCTCTAGAAGACCGTTCAGGTAGCCCATGCAATCACGGGCTACCTGATAGTTCAGTCCATCTAGAACAACAAGGATAACCTTATTGCTCATGGTCTATTCTCTATTGCTTGTTTCTATAAGCCACCTATTGAAGGTGGTGTGTTAAGCGGGGTTATTGCTGGTGAATCAATACGCTTTCTTGCCATTGACGTGGCAGGCGACGTGCTGATTTTTCCCATGCTGAGAAGTCAGTCACTGGGTGAACATTGCTGTATTCATCGTTTGAGATCAGCTTGTCTTGTACTGATTGAGGTAGCGTAACGCTGCTACGGATTGGGCGCGCGTAACCTTCTGCTAAGTTGATTTGGCCTTGGTCACTGAAGATGTATTCACGAGCCAACTTCGCCGCATTCGGGTTTTTCGCGTATTTGTTGATGATGGTGGTGTAACCAGAGATCACTGAGCCATCTTGCGGGATGCTTACGGTAAAGCGCTCACGGTCAATCTTGTCGCGGTAGTTCAGTGCGTTGAAGTCCCACATGATTGCTACTTCCACTTCGCCTTTTTCAAGGTTCGCAATGCTTGGATCTGTGTAAGATAGACGGCCTTGCTTCGCTAGTTCACCAAAGAATTTAATCGCTGGTTTCAGGTTCGACTCGTCACCACCGTTAGCAAATGCTGCCGCTAAAATCGCGTTGTTTGCTTGCGCGGCTACGCCGACATCGCCCACTGTGACTTTGTAGTCGCCTTCTAGTAGGTCACTCCAAGTTTTCGGCGCATCTTCAACAAGGTTGTTGTTTGAAATGAACGAGATAGTACCTGTGTAAGCCAGAGCCCAGTGACCATCTTTGTCTTTTGCCCAGTCTGGAATGTCATTCCAAGTGGTTGGTTTGTATGGCTGAGTGACGTTTTTCTTTACGGCCACACGTGCGAATGCGAAACCCACATCACCAATATCAGCGGTTGCGTTTTTCTTCTCTGCTTCAAATTTCGAGATCTCTTGCGCCGAGCTCATATCGGTATCCTGATGCTTCAAACCGTAGTTTGCTTTCAGGTCAGTCCATGTGCCTTTCCAGTTTGCCCAACTGTCTGGCATACCCACACTGTAAACTGCACCCTCTTTTTGAGCGGCTTCAATCAGTGACTCAAGATCAGCATCCTTCGCCATCGCTGGCATTGAAAGTGTTGCCGTAAGTCCTGTTACACCAATCAATTTAGCGGTTGTGCCTATCAATTTTGCAGGTGAACCGATTAATTTAGCTGGCGATACAGTTGAACGGCTAAGCAAAGTTTTCATTGTCTCTATCCTTCTGGACTAGGTCAGTAAGTTCGTTTTGTATGCTATAGCCGGAATGTGACGGTTTGCCGTAAGTTATTTGACAGTTCGAGTGCATTTACGTGGCAGTTATATTTCACTCATATGACAATAAGCCATTGTTTACTGTCACATTCCTGTTAACTCCATGGTTTACCTTATTAAGCACACGAACTTATGGACTAGATCAGTAATGAGAACATTGGGCACCGGGCAATCAGGGACACAGTTAGGAAGAATTAAGGCGAGTATTCGAGAGCAGCTTCAATCAGGTATCTTCATTGAAGGGCAAAAACTGCCATCAGAAAGAAACCTTAGCGAACTGTTTTCCACCACACGAATCACGCTCAAAGATGCGTTGGTGTCTCTGGAAACCGAAGGTTTGATATACCGAGAAGAGCGCCGTGGCTGGTATGTGTCACCCGAACGTGTTCGCTATAACCCATTGTCACGTTCTCACTTTCATCAAATGATTCGCGAACAACACCGCATAGCAGAAACCAGACTGCTCAGCACCCGTACAGAGATGGCGACAGGCGATTACGCCAAAGCATTAGAGATAGAGCAGATAACGCCAATACACGTGATTGAGCGCTTGCGTTTTATTGATGGTAGAGCAGTGCTGTTTGTTGAAAATGTACTGAAAGCGCCCTTATTTGATGGTGTCTTGTCGGAAAACCTCACCATGTCACTAACAGGCATCTACCGAGAAAAATACGGCTACGAGACCCAACGCTCGCGTTTTGATGTGATACCCACCTCTGCCCCTGCGCATGTCGCCAAGGCATTAAATTTGGCAGAAGGGCAGCCCGTTCTAAAGATCTGCCGGGTGAACTACAAACAGGACGGTGAACTAATGGATTGCGAGTTGGAATACTGGCGACCCGATTCTGTGGTCATTCATATTGACAGTATTGGTTAGCATCACATAACCATTTGCCTAGTTTTAGGTTTAAGTTTGGGTTTGGGAAGAAAAAACGAGCACAGACAAAAACTCCGACTGATTAGGTCGGAGTTTTGGATTTAGCGATCAAACATTAAGGTGATGTGGATCATCTAGTTCACGAATCAAGCTTGAGGAACTGCCTTACCCTTGGTGAGTCTGGGTTAGTGAAGAACTTCTCTGGGTTGGACTTCTCAATCAAGATGCCCTTCTCAAGGAATACCACTTGATCCGACACCTGACGCGCGAATTCCATCTCATGTGTCACAACCACCATGGTGTAGCCCTCTTGCGACAGTTTCTTCATCACCAACAACACCTCTTCGACCAATTCAGGATCGAGTGCTGACGTTGGTTCATCAAACAGCAACACATCCGGCTCCATCGCGAGAGCTCTGGCAATAGCGACACGTTGCTTTTGCCCACCCGATAACATGCTTGGGTAGTTCTCTAGTTTGTGCGACATCCCAACCTTATCGAGTTGCTTACGTGCCATCTCTTCGGCGTCTGATTTCGCTATCTTCTTAACGTGAACCAGCGCTTCCATGACGTTTTGCAACACGGTGAGATGCGGCCATAAGTTGAAGCTTTGGAAAACCATTCCAAGACGCTCTCGAAGTTTCGCCAACTCTTTGTATTTGAGTGGCTTACCCGTTTCAGAGTTGATACCAATACGCTCATCACCCATAAAAATCGTGCCGCGCTCTGGCTGCTCTAACCAGTTCATGCAACGCAGTAGCGTCGATTTCCCCGAACCTGACGAGCCGAGAATACTCACCACATCGCCTTTGTTGATGTTGAGGTTGATGTCTCGCAGTACTTCGATGCCATCAAACTGTTTCGACAGGTTTTCAACCTTGATGATCGTCTCTCGTTCTTCCAATAGTGGCTCGCACTCAATCACTTCCAAATTCACGCCCAAAGAAGGGTTAATCGGTGCTTCCGTTTCAATAATCTCTGATTGTTTAAGCATGGCTAAGTCCTCTAAGTTCAACTTTGGTTTGGATTCGTTTGGTGATGGTTTCAAGTGCAATACTCACGGCCCAGTAGAGCGCGATAGCAATGATGAACGCATTCAATGGGATGAAGTACGTTGATTGAATGCTGTTGGCGGCCGCGGTAATTTCTGCGACGGTGATGATGCTAAGAAACGCAGTGTCTTTTAAGCAGATGATGAGTTGGTTCGTGATCAGTGGAACCGACTTAAACAACACATTTGGGGTAATAACTCGGGTAAATGTTTTGAATTTAGAGAAGCCATAAGCGTGCGCCGCTTCGATGTAACCTGGCTCTAATCCTTTACGAACACCTCGGAAAATCTCACAAAAATAGGTACCGTGATAGAGACTTAGCGCGATGATTCCCGCTGTAATCGCATCGAGTCGAATACCAACCTGCGGCAACCCGTAATAGAGCAGGTACGCTAAGATAAGAAACGGCAAGGTGCGCATCATGCCTATCAAACTATTGATGGTGTACTTCACACCAAGTTTTGAGTTTTCGAGGCAATACAACAAACCAATACCGATGACGAAACTCAAGATTGAAGACGAAACAAAAAGATAAAATGTGGTCACAAACCCTGAAGCAAACAGCTCTTTTTGTTGCCAGATAATATTCCATTCTTCCATATTTACTCCTTAAACTTACCCGCTCAATAACGCATCACAAGCAGGTAAATGGTGTAGCTGACCAAGTAGTGATGACGGCCAAACTGTTGCTGCTACTGTAAACAGATGTATGCACTTATTGCTGCAGATAAGTGGCTCGGTTTTCAGCCACAGCTTGCAACTTCACCAACACGCCAATAATCAACATGTAAATGGCACCGGCACATAGAATCGGCCCAAGTGGTTCATAGGTAACCGCAGAGATTCGATTGGTGACACGAGTTAGGTCGACGATGCCGATCACCGCAATCGCTGGGCTGCCTTTGATTAAGAACGACATCTCATTGACTAGCGCTGGTAGGCTCATAATCACCATTTGCGGGAACATGATGCGGCGAAAGTAAGTGATGCGTCTCATACCAATGGCTTCAGCCGCTTCCATTTGCCCTTTTGAAAAGTTAAGAAAGGCGTTGCGCCAAATCTCTGCATTGAATGCCGATGTATTGAGTGTGAGAGCTAAAATGGCAGAAACGTGTTTATCTAAATTGATGCCAAATGACGGAAAAGAAAGGAAAATAAACAGAGCCAACGTAACCAAAGGCGTTGCTCGTGCCCAACTAACATAAATGCCCAACATTTGATCCACAAACGGGATTTTCATCATTCTAACCAAGGCAATCATTAAGCCGATGACGACACCTAATACAATCGATACTGCCGATATCCATGCCGTTGCCCACGCGCCCTGTAGTAACTGTTCCCAAGCGTAATAATCCATAAACGACCTCTTTGATCAGCGACTTCTTTCGATAGATTGTGCGCCAAAGACTCATGGGTTAAACCGCTTTGAACCCATTGGCATGGACACAAACAGCCGCTAACTGTTTGTGTCGGCGCATGCTTATTCATCTATTGAACGGCTGTTAGCTTGTGATACTGCTCAACCGAAGTGATGGCTTCTGAAGGGAGTTGGTCGAACGATTCACCGAACCACTTCTTCTGCAACTCTGCCATTTTTCCTGTTTGCTCAAGGTGTAGGAAGAATTCCGTTAGGTAAGCCAAAAGCTCAGGATTATCTTTAGGAACTGGCCAGCTAACGAAACCTGGGCCAGAGACTGCTTCGCCTTTTTTGAATACCTTTGACTTCGACTTCACTACCTCGTTAACTGAAACCACACTGTTGATCACATAGTCTATTCGGCCGATTGCCAAGTCGGAATACGCTTCTGGGTAGGATTGATACTGCACCACTTTACCCAAAGATTTGCCTTGTGCTTCGAGCATCACTTCGAGCTCTGGAAGCCTTTCTAGCAAAGCACTGCCCGCTTGTAAGCCCACTGTTTTTCCATCTAAATCGGCTACCGTATTAATATCTTCCGCGTCAGCTCTGGTTAAGAAGTAATGCTGCGCTGAAGCGATAGGTGGAGTGAAATCAAAGGCCTTCAAGCGAGCATCGGTAATGATCGCGCCAGTTAACGCCACATCATATTGACCCGCAGATACCGAAGCGAGTAGCCCTGTCCAAGGTAAGATCTCTTGTTCGATATCGAACTTCGAATATTCACGTAACTCATCAAGCAAATCTTTGTTAATCCCCGCAGGCTTACCGCGGTCGATATAGTTGAATGGAGAGTAGTTGTCTTCTGTCGCCACTTTCATGAAGCCTTGCTTTTCGATGGCTGCAAGCTCCGATGCTTGTGCGACTCCAAAACAACCCAGTACAACTGTCGCTGCCGCTGTTGAAACCCATGCCTTCATCGTCATTCCCTGTTTCATACGCTTTCCTTATCGAGATTATTTGCCTGCCTTTACTTTATGAACGGAATGCATCGGAGACGTAGAGCCAATTTAATTTTCAGGTTGGGACAGAACGATTTTCTAGTTTGGGACAACGTAATTTTCGGGGTTGAGAGAGAGCAAAACACACTCTTAAAACATCAATATGAACTCTGGCGCATTTCTTGCTCTTTTATACAAATTGGACTGAGGTTCACTGAGAATAAGGACTGTATCTCATGGCGATAAATCACAATTGTTTCATCGAGTTTGATTCCAAAAGAAGCCTGCAAGAACAAGTACGTAGCTATTTGGTGACGGCGATATTGAATGGTATTTTTCCGGCTGAACAAGCGCTTCCGTCTTGTCGTAAGCTGTCTAGCCAATTGGGTGTTTCACGCAATACTGTCTCGTTGGTGTACGACAGTTTGCTCGACGATGGCTACCTCATCAGTAAGCCTCGCAGTGGTTATTACCTTTCAGAAAAGTATGAAAACCCGAGTGATACTATCGACGCGAGTTTGGATCATTTTGAATCAGCCGACAGCGACAATGCACCGGATTGGAGCAAACGCGTTAAGCTGCAATTGGGCCAATACCCACGCATCGTCAAACCCTCGCATTGGAGTTGTTACCAATACCCATTTATTTTTGGCCAACCCTCTATCAATGACTTCCCATTAGCTCAATGGCGAGAAGCGACAAGAAAGGTCACCTCAGACCCACATGATCACCGCTGGCTTTGCGACAAGGTCGATAAAGACGTCGACATGCTGGTCGAACAGATACGCACAAGGGTGCTCCCACAGCGCGGTATTCATGCCCAAAGTGATGAGATCCTCATAACCTTAGGTTCGCAGAATGCGCTGTATTTGATTTCGACTTTGCTCATGAACCATCAGAGTCGAGTCGGAGTCGAGAACCCCGGCTACAAAGAAGCGAATCACATCTTCAATCTCTCTGGCGCGCAGTTACACCCGCATCAAGTGGATGAACAAGGATTGAGATTCAATGAGCACTCTTCACTGTGTGATCACTTCTATGTCACGCCTAGCCATCAAGCTCCAACCGGCGTCACCATGAGTGACGAGCGTCGAACTCAGTTACTGGAAATGGCCAAAACCAATGATGCGGTAATTATCGAAGATGACTATGACGCCGAGTGTAACGTGGAGTGGAACCCTAAACCCGCGCTAAAAGCCAGTGACAAAGAAGGACGTGTCATCTACGTCAGCAGCTTCTCTAAGCTATTAGCACCCGGCTTGAGATTAGGCTACATCGTGGCACCTGAAGAGTTGATCTACGATCTTAGAATACTGCGTCGCTTGATGTATCGACACGCACCAAGCCGCGTTCAGATGGAAGTGGCGCACTTTATTGAACAAGGCTACTACGACAGCTTTGTGAGGCGCTTTAGGGAAAACACACGCCAGCGCTGGAAGCTGATCAACGATGCGGTCTTGAAGTACCTACCTGACTGCAAGCGACTGGCTCAAAGCGAGCAGGCCAACTCTCTGTGGCTACAAACGCCCAGTCACATCAATAGCCAACGCTTAGCGTCACGAGCCGCACAAAAAGGGATTTTGATTGAGACAGGCTATTCACACTTTATGACGAATACCGAAACGGAATCGGGTTGTGAAGCATTGTCAGAATATGACCCCAATTCCTATTTTCGATTGGGCTTTCACGCCATCGACAAAGATCTGATCGCACCCGGTATCAAAGAGCTGTCTGAGGCGATGAAGATCTAGCATCACTTAAGAGCGGTTTGAGCAAAGTGATTTAGTGAATAAACGTAAAAAGAGCATCAATCGATGCTCTTTTGTCGTTTCTGAAGGTTAGGTTTGGCACGTTGAAAAGAACGGGGACTTCTTTGTCAAAGTGCCTTGGTTGCTGTGCTGGCTATCTTATTGGAGACTTAAGAAGCGAGTTCAAACAACACTTCATCAATGATCTTAACGCCTTTCTTTATATCGCTTGGCTGAATAACCAAAGGTGGCGCAACGTGAATGCGGTTATTCACAATGAAGGTCAACAGGCCTCGCTTGGTCAATTGCGCTTTCAATTGCCCCATTTTTTCATTGCTTAAAGGTGTTTTACTTTCACGATCTTCCACCAGCTCAACCGCCCAGAACATCCCTTTACCGCGCACATCACCAATCATAGGGTGCAACTCTTGAAGGCTCAGTAGGAGCGGCCCTAGAACGCTGTTACCGACGTTATCAGCATGTGTGACAATGCCCTCTTGCTCCATCACATCGAGCGTTGCAACGATAGAAGCCATCGCCAAAGGGTGACCAGAGTACGTTAAGCCGCCCATAAAGAAGTTTGACTTAAAGTGCTCAACGATCGGTTCGCTGACCACCACGCCACCAGCCGGCACATAACCCGAGTTCACCCCTTTCGCGAAAGTAATCAGATCTGGCACGACATTAAAGTGCTCAAACGCAAACCACTTACCCGTGCGACCAAAGCCGACCATGACTTCATCGAATATCAACTGAATGCCATGTTTGGTTGCCAGCTCACGCACGCCGATAAGGTAATCTTTGGGCGGAATGAGAAAACCAGCCGTTCCCGGAATCGTCTCTAGGATAATCGCCGCAATCGCCGTTGGTCCTTCGCATTCAATCACTCGCTCTAAATGCTGCAGGGCACGCTCACTCTCTTCTGCCTCAGTCGCCGCGTTGAATTCGCTTCGATAGAGAAATGGATTGAAGAAGTGAACGTGCCCACGGCTATACTCGTTTGGAATTCGACGAAAATCCCCCGTCGCAGCAATAGCAGTACCTGTATTGCCATGGTAAGAACGGTAAGCAGATAGCACCTTGTCGCGCCCTGTGAATTGTCGCGCCATGCGAATCGCATTTTCGTTGGCATCTGCCCCTGCATTGGTAAAGAACACCTTCTTAAACGAGCTTGGCGCTTTCGACAAGATACGCTTAGCCGCCAAACCACGAGTGAGGTTGGCGGTCGCAGGGGCAACGGTCACTAATGAATCAGCCTGATCTTTAATCGCTTTGATCACTTGTGGATGCTGATGACCAATGTTGGTGTTAACCAGTTGGCTACTAAAATCAAGGTATTCTTTACCTTCGTAGTCCCACATTTTGCATCCTTGCCCACCCGCAATGGCGATAGGCTCCGCTGCTTCTTGAATCGACCAAGAATGAAATACGCTCTTGTCGAGGTCGATAATATCTTGGTTCACAAGCTGTTCTGTTGATACTTCCATTTCATCGTCTCCATTAACAACACTAGATTCACAGCCGCTCGTGCTTGGCTCGTCTTCGAGAATGAAAGACACAAAACACGACATTGAAAAGGCTGCGCTATCGGATGGAATAATCTTCATCCCAAACAGGGCGGAGGTCATAGTGTCAGTTTCAACAAAACATTGGGCCAGTACATCAGCCCAAGTCTCATCCCCGATCCAACAAACAGCCTGACCCAATCCAATCGTCGATCTGGCTCTATTCAAAACTCTTAGGTGTGAATAGATTGAAAGGCAGACGAGACAGGTCTCATCGAACGCTAATTAACGCAGCAGCAATATCAAAAGCAAAGAGGTGAGCAAGAGTGGAATTAGGATTAGCGATGACATTGATTCTGTTTGCAGGAGTAGTTCGAGGCTATTCAGGATTTGGGTTTGCGATTATCGTAGCGCTTTCCCTCAGCTTTATTGTTCCACCATTGCAAGCGGTAACCATCGCTATCTTGTTGGACTTTTTAAGTGCCTTTCCTCTGCTCAAGCGAAGTAAAACCACCATCAATATCCGGCTTATTGCGCCGCTGTGTATTGGCATGTTGGTTGCGGTGCCTTTTTCGCTGTATTTCATTAGCACGATATCGGAATCAGGCTTGAAGGCCTTTATCGCGATGATGTCTTTGGTCGCTGGCACGCTGATTATTTTGGACTTACGCCTCACTTGGTTGCACCAACGACACGCGTTTTGGGCGGGAGCCATTTCGGGGTTTAGCATGACCACCGCTTCTTCAGGAGGTCCGCCATTAGTGACGTATTTGATGAACCTGACCATTAAAACCAGTGAACAGAGAGCCACCGCGATTGTGTTTTTTCTGCTGAGTTCAGCGATTTCACTGATCGGCTTCATATGGATTGGCGCATTTAACCAAGAATCGTTCATCACAGGTTTATGGCTATTACCGGCAGCTTTGATTGGCAATGTACTGGGGCAAAAACTGTATCTATCAGTACCGAACTTGTCTGCAAAAACAACGACCGCGCCGATTTTGATCGGCATGGCACTACTTATGTTAATTTCAAATTAGAAGGATGTATTTATGGATAAGATAGCGTTCATTACAGGGGCAACCTCTGGTTTCGGCAAAGCGGCAGCAAAACGTTTCGCAGAAGATAACTGGTCGTTAGTGCTGTCTGGTCGTCGAATCGAAAGGCTACTCGACCTAAAGGAAGAATTAACGGTGCCTGTGCATGTAATTCAACTCGACGTTCGAGACGCAGACGCCGTAAAACAAGCCATTGATTCATTACCCGCTGAATTTTCATCGATTACCGCATTGGTCAATAATGCTGGGTTAGCTTTGGCGCCAGAAGGCGCGCCTGATGTGGACTTGAAAGACTGGCACACTATGATCGATACCAATGTCACAGGCTTGGTTAATGTTACTCATGCGCTGTTGCCTACGTTAATTAAAAAAGGCGCAGGAAGCTCAATCATCAATGTTGGGTCAATCGCCGGACAGTGGCCTTACCCAGGAAGCCATGTGTATGGTGCCAGCAAAGCGTTCGTAAAGCAGTTCAGTTACAACCTACGTTGTGACTTACAAGGCACAGGGGTACGAGTGACTGACCTCTCCCCTGGTATTGCAGAAACGGAATTTACTCTTGTAAGAACTAAAGGTAACCAGACGGCTTCAGACAACCTTTACCAAGGCACTACACCGTTGTCAGCAGAGGATATTGCCGAGCAGATGTTTTATATCGCAACCTTGCCAGATCACATCAACATTAACCGAGTCGAAGTGATGCCGACACGTCAAGCATGGTCTGCGTTCGCAATCGATAGAGATTAAGTTCAAACCGACACATACAAAAAAGGTGGTCTTTTCAGGCCACCTTTATCATTTCTTTCACACGATACTTCAAGTATAACCAACGGCATAAAAGACTATGTCTAATTCGCCTCATTACTCTTTTAATGAAAGTAAGATTAGAGATACTCAACTAAACAATTTGCTGCTCATGTTCTTTGTTTGATTCCGTCTCTTTCGACAAGAAACTCGCTACGATCTCTCTCAGTTTGCCTTGGTTAACCGGTTTAGGTAAAAACTCATCCATGCCTACATCGAAGCACAAATGCTTGTCTCGCTGCACGACGTTGGCCGTCAGCGCAATGATTGGAATATGCTTTGCAGCCCCTTCTTCGAGCGCTCGGATCTGCTTGGTCGCTTCGAAGCCATCGAGAACCGGCATCTGACAATCCATAAAAATCATCTCGTATTCGTTGGCTTTGAATTTCTCGACACCAATTTCACCGTTGTCGGCAATATCAACCTCAAAGCCAAGCTTCTTGAGCATCATCTTGGCGACTTGTTGGTTTACTCGCGAGTCTTCAACAACTAAAACTGTACCACTAAATTCTCCGGCAACTGCGACAGGTTTTGACTCTGCTTGAATTGGAGCTTGTTTATCGGCTGGTGTGGCGTTTACAGAGACAATGGGAGCATCTTTAACAACCGCTGCAGGTTTACTTAACGGCACAGGTTCATTGTCTTTAAACGCAACCTCTCCTCTGTTCGGATAGGTAAAGACTGAAGTATCAGCCGCTCTCGCGAGTACCTCACTGATGGTCCATTTAAGCTGATTATCTTGGTAAGGACGCGCAATGTAGGCAACAAAACCGACTTGTTTAGCACGAGCTTCATCTTGCTTTCTAGGGTCAGCAGAGATCATCACTAACTTGGGACACTCGCTACCAAAGCGTTCAACTAAGCTTCTCGCCAGTTGAAAGCCATCAACGGACGGCATTACTTTGTCTATCAGAACGAGATCATAAGGTGATGACTTAGCCACAGACTCTGAAACCAACTCTAACGCTTGGTTTGCCGTTTCACAGCACTCAGACTTAACGCCAAAGGATTGAAGCTGTGTAGACGTTATACGCATGTTCAGCTGGCTATCATCCACAAGCAGAACCGAAACCTTATTGAAATCGATATTGCTTTCATCGGCTTCTAAACACGGGTCAAAGTCAGCCGTAAAATAGAAGGTACTGCCTTTACCTTCAACACTGGTGAGTTCAAGCTTGCTGCCCATCAATGTCACTATCTTCTCGCATATTGTTAGACCAAGCCCTGTGCCTCCATAAATACGTGTGGTACTGCCGTCGGCTTGTTGAAACTTATCGAACACCGATTTCTGTTTGTCTTCTGCAATACCGATACCGCTGTCGACAACCTCGAACCTCACTCTGAGTTTTTGCTCAGGCTCAACCACCTCTTCCAAACGAAGCGAGAGCGTGACGTGGCCATGCTCGGTAAATTTAATCGCGTTACCTACTAAGTTATTTAGGACTTGTCTTAGTTGTATACCGTCGCCAATCACCATGGTTGGGATCTTAGGGTCGATCGCTAATTGGAATCGAAGCCCTTTCTGTTCAGCTTTCACTCGAAAGGTTGATTCAACGTCGGCCGCAATGCCCATCATTTTCATCGGCTCTTGCTGAAGCTCTAGTCGCCCCGCTTCGATCTTCGAGTAATCGAGAATGTCGTTGATTAAGTCGAGCAACGTAAGCGAAGAGGTGTTGAGCATGTTGATGTACTCTTTTTGCTCTTTCGGCATATCCATTTCAGAGAGCAAAGACGACAACCCGATAATCCCATTCATTGGTGTACGGATTTCGTGACTCATATTGGCAAGAAATTCACTTTTATTGCGGTTGGCCACCTCAGCAACATCTTTAGCTTTTTCCAGCTCTTGATATTGTTGACGAATACGTTCTACCGATCGGTTATAGCTACTCTCTAGAGTCGATATCTCATCTTTGTAAGTAGAGTGAGTTGGCGTTATAAAGCGCGGTTTGTTGTCTTCGACCTGTTGTTGGTTGATTTGGGAAGACATAGTCATCAAACGTTTTACGACAAGACGATAGACGATGGTTAAACATACGAGAGACAACAAGAAGATTTTAACGGCTTCGAAGGCGAGCAACAATAACACTCGTTCTTCAAAGTCATCTAGGATCATGCTCAAGTCTGATTGCACCGTGAGCGTCGCCAACGGGAAGTCTGTGCCGCCCATCTGGTGCACCATTTCCCAAGACTGAGAATAAGATTGGCCTTCGGTCTTTTGACCTAACTCTAGAATTTTTTCATCGGGACTTTCGATAAGAAGGTAACTGACCGAAGGGAGGCGAGAGATGCCTTCGGCTTGCACAAACAATTGCTCTCGATCTTCAACCCACAAACTTGCCGTTAAACCAGAAAGGTAGCCAGCCTTGACCTGCTCGATCTGAGAGCTGATAAAAGAAACTCGACTTTGGTACTCTACATACAACCCGAGACCTGTCACTATAACTGTGAATAAGGTACTGATCGCTATTATCATCCCGATCAACTGTCGGGAGAGTCCAACGTAGCGTTTTCCTTTTGTCACCATACACAAATTACCATTATTGTTATCCTAGCAAACTACAATTACTCAACTAGTATAATAGTAGTCATTCATCAAATAACTAGGGAAGGTTATGAAAAAACATCTTATCGTTGCATCCATAGTCAGTTTGTTTTCAAGCAGTTATGCTTCTGCAAACGAACCTCTTCACTACTACATTATTGCGAGCCAAGCGCAACCTTTTCAAATCGAAACTGACGGGTCATCTCACAGAGGAATTGTTTCAGATATTGTGGAAGCCGTGTTTGATGACAGCCAATATGAGATCAACTACCACACCTACCCTTTTAATCGAATGATCGACAAGCTCGATGCGAGAGAGAATCCAAACTGGGTTACCTATGGCAGCCCTAGTTGGGGGAATATTCAATCTGCGAACCTATCTGAAGACCCGATTTACAATGTAAAACACGTATTACTCAGCAGCGGTAAAAAGCCATTTGAGTTCAATACAATCGATGATCTCGATGGGAAAGCCGTGGTATTGCTGAAAGGATTTGAGTATCCGAACTTGGAATCTTATATCCAACAGGGCAAGCTCAACGAGATTCGAGTAAAAGATTACACTGCTGCGTTTCGTGTCCTGAACCGAGCACCTGGCGACACCGTGTTTGTGGAAATGGAATCACGAATCAAATACAACCTAAACGAGCAAAAACTGAGTATTGATGATTACCAGATGCATGAGTTTGGTTCTGTCATCAATAACTACCCTATCCATTTGGCGTTTGACCCTGAGATGGATCCTAAGCTGCAAAGCTTCATCAACCAACGCCTAGACCAAATGAAAGACGATGGACAGCTTGACGACATCGTACAGAGTTACTTATAGCACCAGCGTAACGTAGAACTTATCAACGGATAGCTTAGTCACGTACGTTAACTCTCGTTGATGCCTGACTCTCTAAAACCGAAAAGGCCGCCCTGCTTCATACTAGATAGCAGGGCGGCCTTTTAAATGCGTCTAAGGAGTAATGATAAGCATGCCGCTATCTGAATCGACGAATCAGTGCGAAGCAATTAAATGCAGTTGCTGAGTGCGAAGCTGGTGACGCACTGCCATCAGAATCTTACCCAAATGGTTCTCGCCGGTTCCATCGCCGCCATCGCCCCAGAAGTGGTCTTTGTGCGAATGTTCTTTGATCACCGAATCTCCGGTCTTGGTAAGAAACAGCGCAAACTGTGGATTCTGTCTGAACTTCTCCGTCACAATAAACTGCATCACTTCAACACGAATGTCATACCAATCTTCGCGAACTTGGTCTTCGTAGTCACGACTTAAAGAGAACGCTTCAGCAGGTGTACTGGCTTCCAAAATGGTATTACGTAGCGCTTCGGAGGCAAACTTCATCGCTTGATAATAATGTTCGCTGGTTGCCCAAACTTGATCACCTACCTTGATAGGACAAGCGGCAAAATTTGACAGGTATCCGTTCGGATCTTCGGGTTCGTAAAACAGCACTTCTTTAGCTTGAGCCACAGAATTAGACATAGCCTTCTCCTTACCAACGACATCGCATATTTTTGCTTTAACTTTAAAATTAGTGGCGTTGAATATGACTGTCAAACAACTTAGTTCAAGAGTATGCCATGTGCGTGTTTTTCATCTGAAAAGCGTAATATCACAAGGGATAGGCTAAACGGAACAGTGAGCCAAAGAATCAAGGAGTTGATTAAATCTGGATAGGAAACATGAAAAAACACTTATAAATCAAAGGGTGGCGTTGTGCCACCCTTCTAAATGCAATGGGGATTATTAGTGAATAAGACCTAGCTCCCTCGCTTCTTCCAGACTCAAACCGCTTTCTCTAATTTCTCTTAGAGTCTCGATACGACGACGAGCTTCAGCAGACTTCATTTTCTTTTCTGGTTTGAAAGATACTTCTTCTTCAGCATCCCACTTGTTTGCAATATTTGTCATTTCATCATGGTTGATAGAATTAATGGACATGTTTTCCTCCGAAAAGCACCATGTAATGGACAGGTAATCTGTAGCAAATGCTTTTTCGCTTGTTAAGAAATTCTGTACTGAAGTGTGATGATTCCGACGCTTCACAAAGCTAATTAATAAATGCCTCATTTAAACTTTGCCAAAGCCATTTTCTGCAATTATATTTAAAAGATTCCCCATAAGAAATGTGGTTTGATCCAACTCTCATTTTCCCATCTTTCAATGCAATCAAATCCGTTAGCTTTCACATAGGCTAAGGCGAGATTTTCGGCTTAGCCGGAGAATCAGGCTGCGGGAAAAGCACCTGCGCACGATTGATGACCAAGGTTTACCCTGCGACAGAGGGAGATATACTGTTCAAAGGCAGAGACATCTCTACGCTGAAAAGCCGTAAAGATATCTTGGATTATCGCAGCCGTGTGCAAATGGTGTTTCAAGACCCCTTTGGTTCACTTAATCCCACTCACACCATTGAGCACCATTTAACGCGCCCACTTAAGATCCATAAACAGGTAGCCACTAAACAGGCTCTCACAGAACGCCTCAAAGAGTTATTAACGCTGGTGGAGTTACCCATCGAAACGCTCGCCAAATACCCGCACGAGCTCAGTGGAGGCCAAAGACAGAGGGTTAACCTAGCGAGAGCACTGGCCGTTGGCGCTGAGGTTATTCTTGCTGACGAACCCACCTCGATGTTGGACGTTTCGATTCGACTTGGCGTGTTGAACCTGATGCAAAAAATGAAGCAAGAGTTGGGGATTGGCTTTTTGTACATAACCCACGATCTTGCCACAGCACATTACATCGCAGAAGAGACAGCGGTTATGTACAAAGGACAGATCGTCGAATGGGGATCAACCCAGTCGATCTTAACCAATCCACGACACCCGTACACTAAGTTGTTGATCTCTGCGGTACCAGATCCCGATCTGCCATTTGGCGAACTCGTCAAAAATGAGCCAAACTATTCAATAGACGCTGATCGTATTCGAGAGCAGAGCAGTGAAATACAGCATGAAATCAAACAAGTTTCTGATAATCACTTTGTAAAACAGTGGGATAACGTTGCATGAATGAACTAGACACTTGGTTAGAGCGGATCGGAGATTGGTACAAAGACCGAAAGCATGATCAAGTGGACCGGTTAGAACCTTTGATCTTAACGCCTCCAGATGCGCTCTGGGGGCCATTGATCACGGATGAGCAGAGCAAAGGCATCGCATGTTGGCTAGACGGATGCCTGAGAATCTTTACTTTCTATCGCCACCTCGCGGATTCATCGAATCCGGACTTGGCTTCGCAGGAGGCCAACAGCTCAAGCCATCAAGATAAAGCCTACCAATACCTAATGTTTGCCTACAGTAAGCTGCAAGCGGTGTCATGTGACCCAAAATCAGAAGCAGGATTGCAAGAGTGGTGTACACAGCGGCTACAACACTTGTGTGTATTGGCTTTGGAGTTTACGAACCAACAGCAAGAACCACGTTGGAAAGCAGAGTCTGAAAAATTGATCGAGTCGCATGTACGCTTTATGGCAACCCATCCCCGAAACGATGATCAAGGAATTATTCAACGCCATCTCCACTGATCAAGCCCTTCTCGATCAAGCATCAAATCAGAATCTCACCAGAGCTAGATCCGTAGAAAGCATGATCGAGCCTTGATCATGCTTCGGCGTTTAACTCTGTAAGCTATTGAATTTTAATGATTGACTGAATTTTAGGCAAAAAAAAGCGAGTCCCTTGGGAACTCGCAAAAATCTATTCAGTATGATGTAACAAAATATGAGCCAATCTATTAATCACAAGAAAGGACAAAGGTTGTCTATTCGGGATAAATAATAATCAACTAGATGCGCTACTTTGTCATCACTTTGTCAGCGTTAGGTGCGATTTTAATCAGCACCTAATGTGTTCAAAACTATCCATTCAGCGACGGTAAAACAGGCTTATCGCGATAGGATAATGACTAGTGGCCAATCGCCATTTCATCGAGCGCAAGGAACACGTTTTCGTCTAAATGACCTTCATGAACTTGTTTACACACTTTACGACGCACCGCTAAACCAGAGATCAAACGTTCAATGGACAGATGTCGATTGCTGGTGCTATCTCGGTCGTTATATAGCTCAATCAAGCGACTCAGTGTTTCGTATGGGATAACGTCCTCCCCTACTCTCAACCAATCAAGCTTCTCAATGAGCTCTGAGCACTCTTCTTTGATTGAGGCATGTGAGTGCCCTGTCATAGCAGATAAAGCCGTTATGCTGCGTTCTAGAGCCTCTTCAGAGGTATATTTAGAGAGAGTAATCATGATCTCGTCAGCGTTGATCTCAACAGAGTGTTTACGCTGCTTAACTCGACGTCCCAATTTGCCTCTTGGCGACGGTGCTTTACGCTGAATGGGTTCAAACTCACCATCGATAATCTCAGACAGCTCTTCCAGTTTCTGCTTAGACACCATTTCGTTACGAAGTGGGTTCGGCAGCGTTGGTGCCATATTACGCTTACCTGCGTTAGTGGTACGCGCTCTTGAGTAACGTAATACTTCTTCCACATTACATTTGATATCTACCTGATAATCGGTCGTTTTCCCTTTTTCGATCAACGCGGTGATCGTCAAGTGATAACCCCATAGATTAACCAGGAAGGTATCTTCTTGATCCCCGACTTCACCCAATTTTCTGAGCTCGCGGATCAGATCCATCGAGAAACGACGCCAATCGATGTTACGCGCCAATTTCTGGTTGAGCTCACTGAGCAACATGCTATCTGAATGGCGACGTGCCATGCGGCTTCTAAAGTACGAATACACTTGGAAAACCAAGGTATGTTGCTTCAGGATTTCTGGCGGAAATAGGAAGAAATAGTCACGCGTCAGCAGCTCTTCGTAGAACGAAGGTTCCCAAACCAGGATGTATAGGTTCGGTTTAATGCGAATTTCGCCGTCAGAGCCCTCTGTAGGCGCTTCTTCCGATGCTGTAATGGTTCTAGCTAAGAATCGGAAACGATCACTCTTAAAGCCTTCTGGCATGTTCTCACTAAGCCAACGGCCTGTAAGCTCGTGCAGTTGGAAATCCGTGAATTCGATACGATCAATACTATCGCGGATCGAATCACGAGCAGGGCCGCTGTCTTTCTTGCCACGTAAAGACAAAATATCAGTGATGTAGAGTGGTGTTTTGTTCGGCGTGTGTTTCGCGTCTAGATGGTAATCATCTTGGTGGTGATCATGATATTGAACGGTGAGCGTGAATAACGCGAATAACGTCATCAGATCGTCAACGGTCATGATATTTTTAGAAGATCGTGTCTCGATCACAGCTCGAGTGCCAGAGATCGAAACCATGGATTTCTGGTAGCTCTTACGAGTTCTAGGTGGCGCTAACGCTTGATCAATAATCCCCGCCCAATTGGTTGGCGAAACAATGAATTGATCCGCTTCATCTTTCATCGTTGGTGGGGTATTCAACCCATGTTCATTCAGTAAGCGCTTGTTTACTTTGGTTTGAGCTAGGGCTTTAGAGCGCTTTTGCTTTTCATTTTGCTTCACGCTTTCTGTCACTAAGCTGGTGGCACCCAGCACCGATATCAATTGGTTTGGGTTCACAAAGCGATGCAACATGGTTTTACCAGCAAGGCCTTCTTCAAAGCGAACGGGGATTTGTTTGAACAATCCGATATTAACTGCAGCTCTCAGCCTTTGCTGTAAGGCTGCGCGAGTGACTTGACCATCGGTTGATTCAATAATCTCAGTGGTGGAAACGTACCCGTCTTTACTGCTAAACCCACGAAGTGAAATTAGGTTAAGAAGCTCAACTATGCTTTTGGTGACACCTTTGAAGTGTTGATATTGTTCTATCCATTCAACGGCTGTTTCAGATACCTCAAATAAATGACCATCTTTGTGGCTTCGTGCCTTAATTAACAATTTCTCTTCTGGTTTCATTTTTGATCCGTATCACACTAACCGTAATTTCACTATAGTTCCTGAATGATAAAGAAAGAATGATCATAAATAAAGAGAATTTATTGGCTTTTAAATAACTGATCTTTTTGATTAATATGATCTTAAATGATTAAGTGATCTAATGATCTGGACGTAACTTTGCTTATAAGTGGCTGAATTTAAAGCATTAAAATAAATCACCTTGGAAAGCATGATCATAAAGGTTCCGAAACTATGATCATTAAACTTAAGAAAGCATGATCACTAAACATCAGAACGATGATCATTAAGTCATTGTAAGCATGATCATTATTGGTTCGAAAGCATGATCATTATACTTATACAGCTTATCCACAGATCGGAATTCAACATCGGTTTCTAAGTCGCTTTTGACTTGTCTAAGTGGACACTTGTGGTGACCAATCTATCGGAACAATGATCAAGAGAGCATACTTTTTTATCGTTCCTACCCTATTGAGTGCAAAATTTAGTCTGTATCCGCTGGAAATGGATTGCTTTGATGTATTTAGAGCGGGTGGGTCTTAACTAGGAAGCATGATCATGAAATTGTCATGTTTGTGTATTCTTGGTCTGTGTCGATTGAATTTTCAATCATTGAGCCCTTATAGGCGTTGAATCCCCATTCCAAAAGCATTTGTCCGTAACTTAGTTCATAAATTACATGCTTCCGGAACTATGTTTACTTGATCATTTTTCCGGAGGTTGATCATTTTCAATGTGCAGTTGCTCGGATCAATATTGCTCAGTTTACACCTTGATCATGCTTCATAATTTGGCGTTATCAATTATCTTACACTGGATGTGCTCCATGATCATTCTTCCGGTTAGGTTCCAATCCTCTGTTGTTTTTTGACACCCCATCTTCTCTTCTGTTTTGAATTTTTTGGTCATTGAGTGTTTTTTAATTTTTATTGGATTGAAAATCTATAAATTCGAATGTAAATCACACCAACCGTAATCTACGGTTGTATTTCAATCGTTCCGAAGGTTTTTCGTTGAAATTCCATTTACATTGTAAATAAGTGATGCTGTAACATTTAAAATGTAGACTAGAAATAGCATGGTTATACATGATAGAAACAGTCATTTTTGTGTTTGTCTAAGGCGATGTTTCATCAAATTGTAAAAACGCGGTCTATTTTATGTGATTTTACTCATAAATGTATGTTCATGTTTTTGTTGTGTTTGTTGTTAATCGCTGTACAATTTGTACTTAGTTAATCATTACGGAAACTGGCAATGAAAAGAGAACAAACGATTGATAAGCTCTATCAGCTAGCCGAACAAACTCAACAAGTTCAGGCTGACCGAATTGAGATTATTTTGGAAGAGCGAAGTGATGAACATTTCCCTCCAATGTCTAAAGCTATGATGGAGACTCGTTCTGGTTTAACGCGTCGTAAGCTCGATGAAGCGATCACTAAACTTGAAGCTGATGGCCATCAGTTCACAAAGAACAACGCTAATCATTACTCGATTTCATTGACAGAAGCTCACATGTTGATGGACGCGGCAGAAGTGCCGAAGTTCCATGAACGTAAGCAGCACGCTGACAATAAGCCATGGATTATCAACGTACAAAACCAGAAGGGTGGTACGGGTAAATCAATGACAGCAGTTCACTTAGCCGCTTGTTTGTCTCTGAATTTGGATAAGCGCTACCGTATCTGTCTGATTGACTTGGACCCACAGGGCTCTTTGCGTCTGTTCCTAAATCCACAAATTAGTGGGGCAGAGCACGACAGCATCTATTCTGCCGTCGATATCATGTTGGACAATGTGCCTGAAGGCCAAGATGTCGATCTAGAGTTTCTTCGTAAGAACGTACTATTGCCAACTCAGTATCCAAACCTGAAGACAATTTCTGCTTTCCCAGAAGATGCGATGTTTAACGCTGAAGCGTGGCAAAGCCTTTCACAAGATCAGTCACTTGATATTGTTCGTCTGTTAAAAGAGAAGCTTATCGACAAAATCGCCGATGACTTCGATGTGATTATGATTGATACCGGCCCGCACGTTGACCCTCTAGTATGGAATGCAATGTACGCGTCGAACGCACTTCTGATTCCATGTGCAGCTAAGCGTTTGGATTGGGCTTCAACGGTTAACTTCTTCCAGCACTTACCAACGGTTTACGAAATGTTCCCGGATGACTGGAAAGGGCTCGAATTTGTTCGTCTAATGCCAACCATGTTTGAAGACGACAACAAGAAACAGGTGTCAGTTCTGACTGAAATGAACTACCTGTTGAATGACCAAGTAATGATGGCAACCATTCCAAGAAGCCGTGCTTTTGAAACCTGTGCCGACACTTACAGCACGGTTTTCGATCTAACGGTGAGCGACTTTGAGGGCGGTAAGAAAACTCTAGCTGTTGCTCAAGACGCAGTACAAAAAAGTGCTCTAGAATTAGAGCGCGTATTACATAGCAACTGGCCCTCACTTAATCAGGGATAACAACAATGGCAATTAAAACATCTGACTTAAATGCAAAGCTATTTGGTAAAGCAAACAAACGTCGCGTAGCAACACCACAAGAAGCGCAAACAGCGGCAAAAGAGCAGGCTCAAGTGATTGAGCTTTCTGTTGCTGGCGAAGATTTGGTTTCATTTGAATTGGTTCGAATTCCTGCGGCTGAAGTGGCTACTCGAACGGTTGTTTTTGAAGAGAACGCTCGTGAGCAATCTTTCTTAAACGAGCACGCGCTTTCTGATGTTCTTACAACATTGAAAGAACGTGGTCAGCAATACCCAGCGGTTGGTCGTAAGAACAAAGACGGTAAGATTGAAGTTCTTGATGGTAGCCGTCGTCGTATGTCATGTATTTTGGCTGACAAAGAGTTCCTAATCTATGTTGCTGAAAACATTAACGGCGAACACGCTAAGTTCCTATCAGACGTAGCTAACGCTCATAAACCGCTTTCTCTTTACGAGAAGGGCAAAGAGATGCAAGCGAAGCTGGATAAAGGCGAAGCTGAAGATCAGAAAGCACTGGCTAAAATGTTCCAGTGCAGTGAAGCTTTAGTGAGTGGTGCATTGAAAGCAGCCGCTTTGCCACTTGAATTGCTACAAGCTTACCCAAATGTGAGCGACCTTGGTCGTCCAACTATTGTTAAACTGCACAAGCAGTTTGGTGGATTGACGAGTGAACAGCAGCAAACACTGCTGACTAAGTGTGATGCTTCTGAAGGTTTTGTATGGCAGCGTAGCGAAGCTCAAGGCGTAACTCGTCTAACCAAAGACGTGACCGAAACATTGGAAGGTTGGATTCTTGAATTGGCGCCAGCGCCAGCGAAGAAAGCTTCTCCAAAAGTGGAGCTTATTAAGGGCCGCGTATCATACAGCCGCAAGGGTTCAAACTTGGCGTTGAACCTTAAGAAAGTTGATGACGCAACAATGGAAGAAATCCTCGCCTTCGTACAATCGAAGCTCGACTAAGTCGACGACTTTTCATTACTCCTCTAAAGCCGCTTTATGCGGCTTTTTATTTGGCTGTGATAAACTGTGTTTAGATGAATCTGGACGCTAACTATGACAAACCCAACCAACACTTTTCTACATACACTTTCTAATATTGCTCAGCATAACGATCACCGTTACGGCGTGGTCTTTGATGGCGATTTTGATTGGCAAAACTCTGCTGTTTTTACCTTCCTTCAAGATTCAAACACTCCGAGCATCTTCCAGGTTGGCGGTACGCCATTTGAAGGTGTGATTCATGCTCCAGTAAAAAAAGGCCAACAACTGCTTGGTCGTGAGTGCCAAGTTCTTGTTTGTGATTTTAGAGAGCAGTTCGATGCGAATGGTTTTAGTGCCGCGTTGGGTTCGTTAGTTGGTGGTGGGTTGTTGTTGGTGTTGCCGCCAAAAGTTAATGCCTCTGAAGATAGTGAAAGCTTTGGCCAACGTTGGTTAAAACGTCATTTCGATAAACTGATTTCTGTTTCACAACACAATGAAGCCGGCGATGTAGTTCAAGCAACTCACGCTCTTCCTCAGATGCAAAGCGCCCAAAACGGATTGGATAAATTTGAACAGCAAAACACGGCTGTTGAATTAGTCAAAAAAGTGGTGTCTGGACATCGTAAACGTCCTTTGATTCTCACTGCGGATAGAGGGCGTGGTAAAAGCTCGACATTGGGTATTGCCGCAGCGCAGCTGTTAGTTGAGCGTCACGGTTTTAATATTATTGTTACTGCACCTTCAGTGAAAGCGGTAGAGCCGGTATTTTCTCATGCTGGCCAAGGGTTAGAATCTTGCGAAGTGGTCAACGCTACTCACATTCGCCATCAAGGGGGAAGTTTGAGATTCGTCGCGCCAGATGAATTACTTAAATCCAAGCCCGATTGTGACCTTCTATTTGTTGACGAAGCGGCTACAATTCCAATTCCGATGCTTAAATCCATGGTCGACATCTATCACCGTATGGTTTTTTCGACCACGGTACACGGTTACGAAGGCAGTGGACGAGGGTTCGGTATTAAGTTTGAGTCTTGGCTTTCTGAGCATCGTCCGGGGTGGAAAGGCTTTAAGCTCGAACAACCGATTCGTTGGAATAGCAACGATCCGCTAGAAGCTTGGTTGTTTGATTGCTTCCTACTTGGTAATGACGCATCAGTCACTGAATCGGCGGTTGATGAAATCGAAGGCTTTTCTGCTGACGCAATCAACCAATTAAACTTGGGCGAGTTATCAAAATCAGAATGCTTGGCTAATCCTGAGCAGCTACAACAATGTTTTTCTCTTCTCGTGGATGCGCACTATCAGACCTCGCCAAATGACTTAATGCAATTTCTCAACAATCCAGCAATCCGTTTATACGCCGCTTGGCAGCAAGATAAATGTTTAGGTTGTATGTTAGTGACGGAAGAGGGTGGTTTGGACAGCGAGTTGATTACTCAAATTCAACTTGGAAAACGCAGGCCTCAAGGTCACCTTGCCTCTGTATTACTGGCAAACCAATTTGGCTGTACTCAGGCGGCGACCAGTCGGTGCCTTCGAGTTATGCGCATTGCTGTTTCAGCACGTCATCAAGGTTTGGGTATTGGCCGTTGGATGTTGGCTCAGTTATCACAGCAAACCAGCCAAGCAGATTATCTGGCGACAAGCTTTGGCGCGACCAGCGAATTGATTTCTTTTTGGCGTGGTAGTGAATTTGAAGCTGTGCACATCGGCCACCAGCGAGATCAGGCCAGTGGCTGTCACTCGGTTCTGATGGTTAAGGCGCTTAACTCAAACTCTCAAGGCTGGATAAACCAAGTTCAAAATCACTTCGAGCGTAGCTACTGTTTTCTTGTTTCAGGTTCTTTGGTTTCACTTGAAACCGATATGGTGCGAGCTCTGCTGCCAAAGAGTGTTCACACCGTTAGTGAGTTTGAAACTCAGTTAGTTAGAAATTACGTGAACGGTGGCAACAGTTATGATGCGATCAGCTTCAGCGTACTGAACTTGATTCTACTCAGTAACGATCGAAACATAGGTATTTCTGACTTACTCATCGCAAAGGTTGTTCAGCAGAAAGAGTGGGGGACTTGTGTTGAACAGTTTAATCTTGTTGGTCGTAAACAAGCAGAGATTCAGTTTCGTAAAGATGTCGATGTTTTGCTAGCAAATTTACAGTGTAAATAGGCTAGCCATCATTTAAATAGACTGACCGCTACAAATTAGATTTACAGTGTAAATTAGAATCTTGGATTTACACTGTAAACTGAAGCTCCATATTCAAATCCGTTTTTACCCTGATTATCTGTTACATCACTTCTGTTTCATCTCTCCACTACAGCCTTTAATCTTCTAAAGCTATTCGCCTTTACTATCTAGCCCTACATCGAATCAACATTCAATCGCACGAAATATTCTGAAAAAATTTTCCTATGTATTTGTAAAGGCGAAGCAGATCATAAAATGTGTAAGTCTTATTTATGAGTCATGTTTGCAGAATCGAAAGTAAGTGATGTGACGCTGATTATTCTAATAATGTGATACTCAGCGCAGAATGAATTATATAGACTGAATAACAACTGAGTCATTAGGGATACTCAATTCGAATGTGGGATAACATCGTTACATTGTCGGAAGACAAGCAACAAGTAATGGCATGTCTGCCAACCGGGATTGTGGTTGACGCAAGCTTTGATAACAAGACGCTGCCACCAACCTTGGAAGCTTTGAATGCATCAAACTATTTTCTTTTCGAAGAAGAGGTGTTGCGTTTCGTTACTCTTGCTAAAGAAGGTAAGGGTGAAGCTTATGAAGGAATCTTGATTGCTGAAGTTCGAAATGCCACTGTTGCGGTCGAACTGTCTGATGATGAGATGTTGGCGAGTCTCGTGGTCACTGGTCCCTACAATGGACACCCACTGCGTGGTAGCGACATCATTCAGTGCTTATCTCTAGCTCAAATAACAAAAGGAATAAATAAGTTAGCGCTCAGAAAAGTTCTGATGATGAGTAGCAAACTTAAGCCCGGGGAAAAGTTTACTCAGCCCGTCGCTAAAGGGACACAACCAGTAAAAGGTAAGGATGCTAAGTTTGCCGCTTTGGTTGAAGATATTACTCGCCAAGTCTTGAAGCCTCGCAGCAAAGACGAAGGCAAGATTGATATGCGAGACTTGGGACAAACCATTACCGTTGGTCAAAATGATCACTTAATGAAACGTACCCCCGCTACCAAAGGTATCGCTGGCTTTACCGTTCAAGGCCGAATTATCCCACCGCTTCCTGGGCAAGACAGTTTAATCAAGCCAGGAAAGGGCACCTACATCTCCCCTGAAGATCCCAATTTACTACTCGCCTCACACCCTGGATTGCCCATCATTAAAGATCGAACCATCGAAGTGGATGACGCCTTATGTGTCAGCAACGTCGATGTCTCAACTGGGCATGTTAAATTTAAAGGTAATGTCTTCGTCTCTGGCAACATCGAGCCGGGGATGATCGTCAAGGCGACCGGAAGTGTTACGGTTGGTGGCTTTATCGAATCGGCCGAAGTTCAAGCCCAGGGGGATATCAAAGTCGCCAAAGGCATTATCGGCCATACGACTAAAGAGGGGGAGCCAAAAAGTTGTAAAGTACTTAGCAAAGGTTCTATCACCGCAAGTTACGCACAGAATGCTGAGCTACAAACGGCCAATGACCTTCGACTTGGTGTGCACAGTATGAGTAATGACATTCGCTGTGGTAACAACCTTATCGTGATGGACAGTTTGAAAAAACACGGCACGCTCAGCGGTGGTGAAGCCAAAGTCGGCGGAAAGGTCGAATGTGTCTTCTTAGGCGTTGAGGGAGATACCGCCACCAAGGTACATGGTTTTGCGCGCTACGATGGCTACCGCCAAAAGATAGCCGAGCTGAAGGAAACTTATAAACATACGCAAGAGCAAACCATGGGTGTAATTCGCCAAGAGTTAGAATTTAAGAAGCGCCCTAAAACCGAGAGAAGCGAAGAGCAAGCCCTAGAAATTGAGCAGCAACGTGAGAAGAATAATCTCGCAATTGAAAACACAAAGTCGCAGTTAGATACACTCGAAGCAGAGTTTGAAACCAACCTTGCTGAATGTACTGTAGAGGTACACGAAAAAGTGTATACCCGAGTGACGATTCAATTTGGTGATGAGACAGTCACAACCAAGCGAACTCACGGCGGAAGTGTTTTCTCATTCAACCAATACGAGATCCAATGTTCATTCAAGATGGAGCAAGAGGATATTGCTTTGTAGGCTTTGTGTTGAACATAAGTGATGCTTGGCTTAGGTGATGATACTGACAAATAGAAAAAGGGGAGCTGATGCTCCCCTTATGGTTTCTACTGATAATGATTTATTTAGATGGCTTGAGCGCTCTAACTTACGGCTCTCACTCGGCCTTGTTTAAGGTCTGAAAGAACCTGTGCTTTAGGACCATCTGCAATGATGCAGCCTTTCTCCATTACGATCACTCGATCGACAATGTCCAACATCGACGTTTTGTGTGTAATCAGAATTAACGTCTCGCTTGGTAGCAATTGGTTAAGTTGGTGTTTGATGTGCATCTCTGAACGGTTATCCATAGCACTGGTCGGCTCATCCATCAACAACACTGGCGGACGGCCAAGGAAGGCTCTAGCAATGGCAATTGACTGACGTTGTCCACCAGACAGCAAGGCACCACCTTCACCCACTTGGCGTTCCAAACCTGCAGGATCTTGTTGAGTAAACGCGGTTACCCCTGCACGGTTTGCTGCATCCATCACGTCACGGTCATCCACCAAAGGACGACCTAAAGTAATGTTGTCTCTTACTGAACCGTAGAACAGGTTACTGTCTTGCGGAACACAACCTATATTGCGTCGTACGTCGACATGATGCAGTTGCTCCATATCCGTGTCATCAATGCGTACATGGCCCTCTGTGGGCTTGTAGAGGCCCATAATCAGACGTTCTAGTGTGGTTTTACCTGAACCGATACGTCCAATGATCGCCACTTTCTCACCGGGTTTAATATGCAGAGTTAAATCTCTGATAGAAGCCACGGGCGAATCAGGGTAGTGGAACGTCACTTTGTCGAGCGAGATATGACCTTGAATAATAGGGCGGTGGATGTAGCGCTTACCTTCTTCTTGTTCATCTGGCATCGACATCACTTGCTCAATCAGAGTCATTGATGACTTCGCTTGGTTGTAACGAGTCGAAAGCAAAGACAGTTGAACAAGCGGGCCAATCGCTCGGCCGCTCAACATGGTTGCAGCGATCAAGCCACCCATCGTAAGTTCACCTTCTGCAATTAGATACACGCCAAAGATGATCATACCAACGTTAGTACTTTGCTGAACAAAGCCGGCGGTGTTTTGGATGCTGTCAGTGATGCGTCGACTTTTGATATTCCAATTCGCCATGTGAGCAACGGCTTCTTCCCAACGGAATTGGAATTGGCTTTGCGCACTGAACAGCTTAACCGTCTCTAACCCTGCCAAACTCTCGATTAAGTTCGCGTACTTCTGCGAAGCAAGACGAGAGCCTTCCTCAATGGTACGGCGCAGTGGACCTTGGATTAGCAATGCATAGACGATCAAAATGACCACGCCAGCAACGGGAACAAACACAAGGTTTCCAGCCATTAACCAAATTAGCGCTAAGAACATCAGTGCGAAGGGGAGGTCGATTAACGAGCCAATGGTTGCAGAGGTAAAGAATTCACGAATGGATTCGAACTCTTGCAAGTTTTTAGCGAAAGCACCGACAGAAGCAGGCTTCGCTTCCATACGAATCCCCAGTACTTTACTGAACAGTTTGGAGGAAATGAGAATATCGGATTTCTTACCGGCAACGTCAATGAAGTAGCTGCGCATCAATTTGAGCAGCAAATCGAATAGGAACACGACAAAGATACCACTTGCCAGCACCCACAAAGTTTCAAAGGCGAGGTTGGGAACTACCTTGTCGTACACCAAGCGTGTAAACATCGGCGCGGCAATCGCGAAGATGTTGATAAGAATGGAGGCAATCAACACATCTCGGTAGATGTTTTTAGATTCCCAAATCGTGCTCCAAAACCAATGCCCTTTACGTGTTTTTAGAACTTCTGGTGAACGTTCATCATAACGGAACTGTTTCTTTACCAAGAAGTAGCGGCCGATGAATTGTTCTTTCAGCTCTTCGACAGGAATGATGATTGGCACCATTCCGCTTTCCGCAGTAATGATTTCCGCTTCTTGCTTCTCTAAATCGATACTGTTGAGAACGCACGCCTCACCTTGTTTAAGTAGTAAGACCGCAGGCAGTATCAGGTGAGGAATCTTTTCTAAGTCGGAACGGTTTTCTTTTGCCACTAATCCTGCTCGTTCAGCAGAGCGTGGGAATAGGAAAGGGGTTAGCTTTCCATCGGATAGTGGTAGCCCATTGATCAACGCTTCGGGC
This sequence comes from Vibrio sp. 10N.286.48.F5, assembly GCF_041469785.1. Lineage (NCBI taxonomy): Bacteria > Pseudomonadati > Pseudomonadota > Gammaproteobacteria > Vibrionales > Vibrionaceae > Vibrio > Vibrio sp. 10N.286.48.F5. The sequence goes on from NZ_JBFRLG010000029.1 coordinate 93,703, forward strand.
GAGTTAGCTAACCCGTAATACCGGCTAACGTAGATCAGTGAGTTCAATAGTGGATCTTGCATGTGATATAACCCTTACAACTATTTATCAACAATGAAGCCTTGGAACACTTCTACGTAGTTATCAGACAGAATATCTAGCTGAGTCTGAGTTTCTATTCGAGACGCGATGGTGGTGACGCCTAGGTTGTGAGCGGTTCTAGAGATCGACGTTAAGGTAAACTTCTGTTTTTCGTCATCAAGGTTATGTGTGAACAGGTAATCTAGCTTCACATAGCTTGGACGGTATTCGTTGATGTAATCCAGTGATTGGAAGTTACGTCCGTAGTTATCGACACCAAACACCGCTTCAGCGTTGCGAATGGTGTTACACAAAAGTGCCGTGTAGTGCGGAACGTTGATGAAGCAGTTTTCTGGAATCTCAAAGTGCAACAGGTGAGCGATTGAAGCATTCTGTTCAAGCGTCTTACCGATCCAACGGATGAAGCTTGGTTGAGATATACTGCTTGGCGAGAGATTAATAGCGACTGGGCTGGTTACTTCTTTTGCATTGAGCTTTTCAACCATCTTCTCAATAACGTATTGGTCGAGAATGTGGCTCATTTCAAGCTGTTCTAGCGCGTATAGATACTGGTTAGCACCGTAACGCACGCCATCTTTTTCAATCGCAGAGAACACCTCTTGGTGATACGTTTTACCAAAGGCATTGTTTGCAGCCTGCAAACGGAAGGTAATGAGGTCGTTGATGATCGCTTCTTCAACCAACATACGCCATTGTTGTTTGCCCATCACTGCGCCGTGATCGTCTGCGGTTACGTAGCCGTAAGCAAGTTCTCGATTCGCCTTGGCACTTGAGAGTGCGTTATCCACCAGCGACATGATTTCAGTACTGGTTTTACGCTTGTTGCTGTAGGTCACACCAAGAGCAATATGTGGATTCGCAGTGCCTGTTGGGTCTGAACCTAGGCTCTGGATACAGTTTACGATGCTGCTCGCGACAAGTTTCAGTTCGCTCTCATCAATGTTTGGCATGATGAAACCGAACTCGTCACTAGAAATACGAGCGATGGTGATATCTGGAGATGAAATTGAAGCTTGCAGCTGTTCAGCCAGTTGATGAACCAAGGCATCACCTTCTTGATAGCCCTTTTCATCGTACTCTTCACTGATAAACTCCGCTTTAAGTACCGCTAAACCACCTAAGCTCGACTCCTCTAACCATTGAGTTAACTGAGACATGTAGTAAGCACGGTTACCTAGCTGAGATACAGGGTCGATATATGCTCTTTCACGTAACTTCTGAGCTTCTTTCGCTTGGTTTTTAAATGCCAGTTCAACTTGAGTCGACATGTGGTTGATACCATCGACAACCAAGGTGAGATCTTTTGTCTTTGGACGAGCCAGAGGTTCGCCAAACTGATTCTTGGCGATCTGATCCATCTTGGTAATGATCAACGAGAGCGGGCGTAAAGCGCGCTTAAGGATCCAAGAGATAGACACCAAACCGAGCAAGAAGATCGTGCCAAATATGCTCAGTAAGCGGATGAATGCTTGCCAAAGTTGATCGTAGGCAGGGCCTGGGTGACTTACGATCTCGACCTCGGCCAATTGCATCCAGCCACTGGTGATCACGCGGCGGTCATGAACAGGCTCGAACAGGTTTAGGTTGGTAAACCACTCTGGTACGCCAGTTGGCTTTACAGGGTATGAGCGGAGAATGTCTTCACCGCTATCGAGAAAGATCAATCGAACGACTGAGTAAGAACTGCCATCAAACAGGGCGTTGATAACAGACTCCACTGCCACCTTGTCCTTTTCTTCTAGGTAAGGGGCGAGAGCCAGTCCAACAGTATTAATGGTATTACTTACCTCAGAGCGTTGCTGCTCCTCTAAGTATCCACGGGTGGTATTGAATTCGATCATAAAAACTGACGTCATCAGCAGTATGAACACTGCAACCATCCCGACCACAAGCTGTTTATATAAAGTCATTGTACCTACTCATCGTAATTGATAATGGGTTTGTTTAATTTTAGAGAGCGCTCACGTGAACGTAAGTCGTTCCATAAGCTCAATCTTGAAGATTTCCCTGCCAACTTGCCGCTGCCTGCTGCCGACTTGATCAACCAAAGGTTTTTACCGTTAAAACTGTAAATTGGTCTTAGATCTGGGCGTTTGGAACCGCGTTTAATTTCAGGGTTTAAGTTGTCCAAAATTAGTGGTTCTGCACTCGGTGTTGAGTAGTACGCCAACACCATGTGGAACTGGTTTAGCTCCAGTGCTTTTACGTACACTAATCGTAATTTCTTATCTGGGACGCCCAGTTCAAGCAAAGAGAAGTATTTTGCGATTGTGAAGTCTTCACAATCACCGGCGTTGCTGCCTAAAAATTCCAGTGGTGTTGCCCAGTAATCATTCTTTCCCCACAGTATGTTGTCATCGACAAAGTACATCTGGTTGAAGAACTGGTTCACCGACCTGAGCTTCTCTTTTTCACTTAATCCGTCGTATGACGTCATATTTGAGCGCCATGTTGCCACTCGCTTTCCGGCTCTATCGCCGTAGGTTTTGGTCACTGCATCTATCCACCGTTGGTCGCTCTTGTTGAGCGCCACAGAGGTGAAAGAGGTGAGGACCAGCAGCAATAGCGAAATCCGAGACTTCATAGCCTCTGCTCTTGTCTATTTGCTGTGTATTGAAAGGCGTTATCAAACATCAAACGTCATTACTCTTTTAGTGCATTGTTTTGAGCGCTTAATAGTGGCTTCAACATGTACTCAAGCACGGTTCTTTTACCCGTGATGATATCGACAGAGGCGGTCATACCTGGAATGATTGGCAACTCTTCGTTCTGTCCAAAATTGTGTTTTTCGGTGCGCACGCGCACGATATAGAAGCTATTGCCTTCTTCATCTTGAGTGGTATCGGCACTGATGTGCTCTAACACGCCTTCTAGACCACCGTACTTAGTGAAGTCATAAGCACTGAATTTAACGATGGCAGTCAATTCTGGGCGTAGGAACGCGATATCTTGCGGGGCGATTTTCGCTTCAACCAATAGAGAGTCTTCTGTTGGTACAATCTCAACGATGTCCATACCCGGTTGGATAACCCCGCCGACAGTATTAATACCCAATGTTTTAACGGTGCCTGTTACAGGAGAAACCACCACGGTACGGTTTACTCTGTCTTCTAGGCCAACGGCAGATTCGGTCATTGCAGAGAGCTTGTCTTGGGCTTGATTGAGTTTTTCTTGTTGTTCGGAGCGGAAGTTCAGTGCGGCGTCAATACGGCTGAGCATGGATTCTTTGATGGCTGAGCGTAAAAGAGGAATTTTTAGCTCGCTCGAAGTCATTTCTCGGCGAGTGTCGTTCACTTGTCTTTGCAGTTTAAGTAATTCAATTCGTGGTACCACCCCTTCATCGGCGAGAGGTTTGGTGATATCCAGTTCTTGGCGAGCAAACTGGTAGCTCTGTTTTAGGTTTCGAACACGCGCTTTAATCTCAACTAGGTCTTGCTGTTTCTGTTCAACTTGTTGATCAAAAACGGAAAGCTGGTTTCTCAGATTATTGAGATCTTGACGGTATTCTGCTTTTTGACGATTAACCAGTTGAGGTTGAAGTTCATAGAATTTAGGTGGGAACGCAAGCTTGCCATAATCGAGAGTGACACTTTTCTTCCATTCTTTTTCAGAGAATTCTTCATTGATGACAACACTGGTCAGGGAAGCGGAAAGCATTAACACGTTGGCGGTCAAGTTCGCGACTTGTTGTTCACGTTCGCGGAAGTCAGAACGGAATCGTGTGTCATCGATTAACAGCAGTTGTTGACCTTTTTGAACGCGTTGGCCTTCTTTAACTAAGATTTCTTTAACCAAGCCACCTTCAAGGTTTTGTACCACTTGGATCTGAGAGGAGGGGATCACTTTGCCTTGGCCAACGGTAACTTTGTCGATCTCTGCCCATGCAGACCACCCAATAGCAGCAATAAAAAACAGAACGATCACCCACAACATAATTCGCGCACTGGTGGGCGTATTGAGGAGTAGTGCCGCTGTTTTATCATCGACATACTCAAGCTCGGTTTCGTTCAATTTGCTGAAATTTTTCTGACTCATAACAGTCCTTGTTCGCTAAATAAAAGTGCAAGCCTATTGAGTGTATTCTTACTTTTGATAAATGTTAAGATTTTGCTCATTTAAATCTTTGAATTTATATATTTTTTAAGACCTATCGGTTCTTGAAATCCGTTTTATCGAGTTGGTGCTTTCTTAGTTTGTCATACAGTGTTTTTCTCGATACCTGCAGCTCTTGTTGTACCTCTTTTAAACGACCTTGATGGCGATGTAGTGCCTCAATCAAGATAATTTGTTCAAAGCTATCGGTGCGTTGGTTTAACGACTGTTGTTGCTCTTCAATGCTCATATCGAGTTCATTTTGCTCATCAGTATCGCTGTCGAGCGACGGCTGCTTAATTTGAGTCAGCACTCTGAGTTCAGCATGTTGGCGAAGCTGACGAATGTTCTCCGTCCAATGCGTTGCAATGAGTCGCTGAATCTCTTTTTCTGTAATGACGGGTGGCGGCAGTTGATAGCGACTGGCTGCACCACGAGCAAAGTGTTTGAACAAAGAGCCAATATCTTCCGTTCTTTGCGCCAAGGGTAGTAAATTAAATCGGCGCAGTTCACCTGTAATTGTAGTAGGAACTACTGTAGTTGCGATAATGATACAAGTTGCATTGGTCTTGCATGAGTTTTCACGAAGTAGAGTAGGTTTTAGGTTCGCTAACCACAGCCATTGATCCTGAGTTAGTGCTTCTGTCTCATGGATATAGAGTGTTCCACCTTGATGCTTCAAGAACAGTTGCAAAATAAACTGATGGAATGTCGCTTCGTCACTGCGTGGCAAATTAAACGCAGCGACAGGGCAAAGCTCCGCGGTTTGATGACTGTGTAAATCATGGGTGTATTGTGCTGTGACCCTTTTCCCCGTCCCTAAATCACCAACAAATAATAGAAGTGGGTTAGTTTTGGTATCTAGGGTGATCAATTCTCGGCGTAATGCCTGCATTGATGGTGATTGACCAATCAGTTTCGGGCCAACCTGATTTTGCATTGCCAACTCTTTACGCAGTAGGTTGTTCTCTTCAACCAGTGCGAGCTTATCCGCCGCTTTTTTAACGGCAGTGAGTAGGGCATCGACCACAAATGGCTTTTCCAGAAAATCGTAAGCGCCGGCTTTCATCGAGGACACCGCGGTTTGCACGTCACCATGTCCGGTAAGTACGATGACCTGAAAATGAGGATTTTGGCTCAGTAACTTTTGCGTCAATTGAATGCCATCCATCACCGGCATGTGAATATCGGTGACGACAATTCCGGCTTGCGTGGTATCTATTTTCTTTAATGCCTCAATAGCATTGGGAAAGCAGACAATATCGATGCCTTCAATGAGCATGGCTTGTTCTACGGAGTCTCGAATGGCGGGTTCATCGTCGACAAAATAGAGTTTAGGCATAGAGTGCAAAAGTCGAGTCCTTAGCTGTAGGTGAGATTAGCAGTAATGTGAAATTCGTTTTCCGTTAACAATAACAACGGCGTGTTAGCCCTTATCGTTATATAACGGGATGTTTAGCGAGAATACCATGCCTGAAGGCTCTAATCGGTTCGCGCTGATCGTGCCGTGATACGCTTCAATAATCCGTTTCGATATTGAAAGCCCTAGCCCTAAGCCTTCCGGTTTGGTGGTAAAAAACGGGTCGAACAGCTGTTCTAGTTTGTCATCTGGCATGCCAATTCCGTTATCCCAAATGATCAGCTGACAAGAGTTGTGATGAAGTTGCCATTCGATGCCTATCTGTGGGCTAGCCTGTTGGTCAACGCTTTCCAGGTTTTGTTGCTCCTGCAAGATTTTCTGTTCAAGAACTTGTTGTTGCAGCGCTTGAATCGCGTTGTGAATCAGGTTCACTAGTACTTGTTCGAGTTCGGTTGGATGAATCGCAATATTGATGTCATCTGGCACCGTGCTTAGCCTTAGCGTAATGCCTTGCTTGATCATCAGCGCACTGAGAATGCTAGTGGCGTTATTGACCGCTTGATGCAGGTTCGCCACATGATGTTCTTGTTTGGTGACCTTGCGAGTAAAGACTTTGAGTCGCGCGATGATGTCGGTAATGGTGTTGTTGAGGCCAATCATTTTCTCAAGATTGCTTTTCACTAAATCGGTTCGTTCCATTTCCAGTAGCTTTAAGCTGTTTTCACTGTAGGTTCGCAGTGCTGCAAGCGGTTGGTTGATTTCGTGGTTAATGCTGGCTGACAGCTCACCGAGTACCGCTAATTTCGCGGTTTGTGTCAGCTCTTGCTCTGTCTGTTTCAACTTGGATTGCGACTCTTGGTATTGAAAAAGGGTTTGTTGCAGCTGTTGATTGGATTGCTTCAAGTAGTGGGTACGTTTATCTACGGTTTGTTCTAGGTTTTGGTTGAGTCGGGTCAACGCCACTTTCGCGAGATAAGTCTGGCGCCACGACCAAGCGATGAGCATCACCAAGCTGTAAATCACTACGAAGATGACATCGATCTGAAAGATTTTAATAAGTTCAGCTCTGGTCTCTTTTAGGGCGACGACTTGGTACTGGTTGTTGCTGATGGTAGCGGGGTAAAGATTAAAAGCACCAAGCTTGAATAACTGGTTGGCGGTGAGCTCTTTTCGGATTTCATTGGATTGAAGGTTGCTAGATTGATTGGCGTTGCTAGCTTCTGACTGAGATCTTGAAGAACGAAAGGCTTCGATGATCGAAATTTCGCTTTGACCGTATTGGCGTTGAAGTGCGATATCCGTTTGTTGTTGCTGCGTTAATGGCAACAGTGAATGATAAAGCCATGGAGCTTGGCTTGATAGAAAGACCACTTGGTTCGAGTCGAGTACTACGATCTCAAAGTCGTCGCTGGTCAGGATGTTTTCGAGGTTTTCTAAACTCACTTTTACGGTGATAACCCCCACAATGTGATTCTCAACATACAGCGGTGAAGACAGAAAATAACCGCGTACGTTCGAACGAGCGCCTAGCGCGACATATTGTGTGTTGTTACCTTGAATGGCAGAAGCAAAGTAGGGACGAAACGAGAAGTTCTCACCTACAAAGGTACGAGGCTTTTGGTAATTACTGGAAGCGACCACAGTACCGCTCGGGTCATGAATATAGATGGTGTCGGCTTGGCTTTGATTCGACCATTCAAACAGCAATTGATTGAGCTGCGCAGCGGAAATCTTGTTTGCTCGTTGTGATGAGTCAAAATAAGAGAGCAAGCGCGGGTCATGACTGAGCAAATCCGGGATCTGTTTGAATTTATCCAGTTCAGAATCGATTTGTAGATTGGCTTTATTCGCCGCTTCATCGAGTTGCTGAGTGACGATTTTTTCTTGGAATTGTACTGCCATAAAGTGGGTTGCGGTCAGCCCTGCAGCTCCCAATAACAATGAGAATAAAACAAAGGACGTCATTAGGTTAGGCAGTATTTTGGTCACTCGGATCTCAGCTTGTCATCGGTTTGTATAAAGATTATCAATATGATGGAGAGAGTACCGAGATCTTGTTAACACAGAGCACCTTCTGTGAGACAAAACCATGGCTTAGACTTGTGTTTCAAAGGATTACGGCGCAAAATCACAAAAAAATTAAAAGGAGCAACCAAATGGAACTGACAGATATTCGTCGCGAATACGCTAAGGGTGGATTGAGACGTAAAGACTTGGCCGCAGACCCGATTGAGCAATTCAACCTATGGCTAGAGCAAGCCATTGAAGCGAAGTTGACGGACCCTACTGCCATGACAGTTGCTACGGTTGATGAAAATGGTCAGCCATTCCAACGCATTGTTCTGCTGAAGAATGTGGATAAAGACGGTTTCGTTTTTTACACCAACCTAGGTAGCCGTAAAGCGCACCAGCTTGAGCACAACAGCAAAATCAGTTTGCACTTTCCTTGGCATCCACTTGAGCGACAAGTTCATATTACGGGCACGGCTGAAAAGCTGACGGCTATGGAAAATATGAAGTACTTCTCGTCACGTCCAAAAGAGAGCCAATTGGCCGCGATTGCAAGTAAGCAGAGTAGCCGCATCTCAGCGCGTGGGATTTTAGAAGGTAAGTATCTAGAGCTTAAACAGAAGTTTGCCAAAGGCGAGATTCCCGTGCCTTCTTTCTGGGGTGGCTTCCGAGTTCGTGTTGATAGCATTGAGTTCTGGCAGGGTGGTGAACACCGCTTGCACGACCGTTTCTTGTTCTCTCGCCAAGACAACAGTTGGGATATTGATCGTCTAGCGCCTTAGGCTGCTTGATCGCTTAGCTGCTTAACAGATCCAAAAGTGCCGTTGATTAGACTGATCAAATCAACGGCATTTTTTTGTCTGGATTTTCAGCTGAACAGTCAATCAGTCACTGTGCAGAACAACGGAGATCTGTTTTTTGAGCAGAGTTTCTGGGATCACTGAGCCCAATCCTGAATCCAACGCATACTCAATCAATTGGCTTTTACTGCGTGCATCAAACTTCTGTTTCAATCTAGCGACATGACCTTCGACCGTTTTGATTGAAATGTTTAACGTCGACGCGATGTACTGTGGTTTCTTGCCGAAAAGCAGTAAGAACAGCACCTCTGATTCTCTCGAAGTCAGCCGCTTTTGCAGTTTAGACACACGCGGCTCTGACCCCGCAAGCGATGCCTGATTGCCTTTTGTTCCTGTGGCCTGACAAACCCAATGACCAACCTCTAAGATCGCGGTATCGGTAAGCTCTTGGCCATAGAAGATGGTGCCTTGGACGTTGTCGTCATCATCAAGCCAAGGGGTTTTGGTAAAGATATGGGCGTGCCAGCGTCCGTCTGGATAGGGGTGAATATCGAGAATCTTAAGGGTACTGCGTGTATCCATTACATGTTTGTCTTGAGCCCTGAAATCTTGTGCGCACTCAGTGGTTTGACTGGGCATGTCGAAGTCGGTCAAGCCAGTACAAGTCTCATTGGGTTTTAAGCCAATCAATTGGTTGTAAGCAAGGTTGGCATACACGAAGACCGAGTCAGTATCTTTGCAGCCCCAGCAGCCTGGAAGTTGTTCGAATAAAGAACGATGTATGGAATTGAGTGGATCTGGCAAGGTTTTATCTCGTGTGTTGCGATGTTGCAATAATATCAGTTTCTTATAGCGCTGCAATGGCAATTAGAGTACGAAAAATAAGGGGGGACTGACAGTTAAACGGACTGCTGACTAACTGTGTCAATCACGGAGAATCGATGGGCATAAAGGGTGATAATCAGGCAAAAAAAAGCCAGCCTGAAGAGGGGCTGGCTAAAGACAAGATATGCCTTGTCGACATGTAGAAGATTTTCAGTCTAATTTACGAGGGTCAGGTAAATTAAACTGAGGCATCAATTTGATACCCAGAGTGACTTACTACTCTATCGACGAATCTACTCCTAGGAGTGCTTATGCATAAGGGGGGAATTCCCCTATAAATGCTGCTCAATGTGATAATTGAGAACCTAGAGTAAATATTTGGGATTTTGAGCCTGTGACAGGGAGCCTAGAGCTCTCGTACTACTCGGAATCCTAGATAGTTTGCTGCCGTTGAAGGCGGTACGTACAGTTCGTTAAACACCTTTGCCTCTTCAGGAGAGAAGCTCCACGCGCCACCCTTCGCGAGGCCTTTCTGAACGGTTGTCCATTCCCATACATTACCCACCATGTCGTAGAAGCCTGTAAAATGTTTTTCGTGTTCGTGTGATTGCTTGTGAAGTCCCTAAACTCGCCGGAACGATTGGTTTTACAATGCCCGTAGTTTGTACACTCTTGATCATCTTTCCGGAGGCATGATCAAGATGATCGCGATAATGATCTTTTCATTCTCGCGAGCAAATAACTCTCATGAGCATTTACAAATTCATCTTATGCGCATTTAAGAGTATTATTCTTACTATGTTGACCCGAGTATTTTTCTGTCATGTCTAAACCTTTACCCTTTCCTAACCTAGACCTTTCTCCGCTAGGCCTTACTGGCCCTCGTCCTGCTGAGATCATCACTTTGCCATCGCATATGGATTGCCACGATCACCATTATTCTCAGGTGGTGATTGGTTTAAAAGGTCAGGCGGAATTTGAAGTGAGTGGTAAGGGGAATCTTGTTGGCCCAGGACAAGGTTGTGTGGTGACAGCGAGCTCTGATCATGCTTTCGGCGGAGTGGTTGGTCAGTCGGATATTCTCGTGCTCAACATGCCTATGCCAACCGATGATGACCCTCTGATGCTAGAGAAGATTAACCAGTTAGAATCATCGAACGTCTACTTCCAATTAGATGCGCAAATTCAAAAGCTTATCCATATGTTGGTGCAAGAGATGCAGGCCAGTCCTGATGATCTGTTATTAAGCCGTGCGTGCAATGATACGGTGATTGCATTGATGCAAAGGCACATCTCGGCATTTGAAACCTCAATCAAAGATTCACGCTTTGATCTTGAAGCGTTGGATCGCTACATAGAACAGCATTTAGCAAACAAGATCTCCGTCGCGCAGCTTGCGGGTAGTGTGTTCTTGGGTGAAAGCCAGTTCCATATGTTATTCAAAGAGCAAATGGGCATTACCCCTCACCAGTACGTTCTTGGCAAGCGCATCGACCGTTCTCGTCGTTTAATTGAACAAGGTAATCTAAGCCTTGGTCAGGTCGCTGAACTGGCTGGTTTCTCCGGTCAATCTTCCTTTACTCACACCTTTTCACGCCTTCAAGGCATGTCACCATCCCAATACAAAAAGAAAATTTCTGTTAAATAGTGAAACAAAACGGCATATTATTTTAAAGTTTCATATGTGACCTTGTGTTTGTTTTGTTAATAAAGCGAGTTTTTAGCAAAAAACTCGGAGTTTTTGACAAGTAATCCTTATATACTCTAAATACACTGCAGCCATTGTAGAGATCCCGAACTCTTTTCGGGTGTGAGATTAAGGAAAACGCATGTTTACAGCTACTGATGTGTTAAAGCCAGAATTCAATGAGCAGTCGCTTGCTGATCTTTGGACGCTTATCTCACCATTATATATGGTGGATGAAACCCAATGGCTAGAGCAACTTCTGCCACTAGCTACCCCTTCTGAGTCTGAAAAGCAGCAAATCACAGACAAAACGACTTCTTTGATCGAAGCTATCCGTGCGGATAAGACTTCTATCCAGATGATCGATGCACTGTTGCTTGAATACAGCTTAGATACTCAAGAGGGCATCTTGCTGATGTGTCTGGCGGAAGCCTTGATGCGTATTCCTGATTCAGCAACGGCTGATGCACTGATTCGCGACAAGCTAAGCGTTGCGGATTGGAAGTCTCACCTAAAGAATTCTGATTCGGTTTTTGTTAACGCTTCAACTTGGGGCTTAATGCTAACAGGCAAGGTGGTTGGACTTTCATCGAACGAGCAGAGTGCTGGACAAGCGGTTAACCGTTTAGTGAACAAGCTTTCTGAGCCGGTAATTCGTAAAGCGATGCACCAAGCGATGAAAGTGATGGGTCACCAATTTGTTCTTGGCCGCAGCATTGCTGAAGCGCAAAAGAACGGTAAGTCGATGCGCGACAAAGGCTTTACCTACTCATACGACATGCTAGGTGAAGCAGCACTGACCACAGCTGACGCAAATAAGTACTTTAAAGATTACCTAATGGCGATTGAAGCCGTAGGTCGAGACACTTATGTCTCTTCAAAATCTAGCCCAGCGCCATCTGTGTCTATCAAGCTTTCTGCACTTCATCCTCGTTACGAAGTGGCGAACGAAGACCGCGTACTGACTGAGCTATGCGACACGCTAGAGCAGTTACTGCGCCGTGCGATTGAGCTTGATGTTGCGATCACGATTGATGCAGAAGAAGCGGATCGCCTAGAGCTTTCGCTTAAGTTATTCGAAAAACTGTATCGCAGCGAGCTAGTGAAAGGCTGGGGCAAGTTTGGTCTGGTTATTCAAGCGTATTCAAAGCGTGCGTTACCGGTTCTAGTTTGGCTAAACCGCCTAGCAAAAGAGCAGGGTGACTTAATCCCACTTCGCCTAGTTAAAGGTGCTTACTGGGATAGTGAGATCAAATGGTCACAACAAGCTGGTTTCGATAACTACCCTGTTTACACTCGCAAAGAAGCGACTGATGTAGCCTACCTAGCGTGTGCGCGTTATCTATTGAGCCCAAGTGTTCGTGGCAATATCTTCCCGCAGTTTGCTAGCCACAATGCTCATACGGTTTCCGCTATTGCAGTGATGACAGACCATAAAGACTTTGAATTCCAACGCTTACACGGCATGGGTGATTCACTTTACAACCATGCAATGGAAGCTTACCAACAGTCGGTACGTATTTACGCGCCAGTTGGTAGCCATAAAGATCTACTGCCATACCTAGTACGTCGTCTGTTAGAGAATGGTGCAAACAGCTCGTTTGTACACCGTTTGGTTGATGCTCGTTGCCCTGTAGCAGAGCTAACACAGCATCCAGTCGACATGCTTTTGGCATTCGATACGTTGAACAACACTAAGATTCCTCTGCCGCCAGCGGTATTCCCTGAGCGTAAGAACTCATACGGTGTGAACATTGATATCGAGAGCGAAGCGCATCAGTTTGAAGAGCAAGTAAAAGGCTTTTTGAACAATCAATGGACTGCTGGACCTGTGATCAACGGCGAATCTCTTGCCGAAAGCATGATCAAGGCTGATCAGAATGTTGAACAAGTAACAGCACCTTACGATCGTCGTATTAGCGTGGGTCAGGTGGCTTTTGCAAACCTTGATCATGTTTCCGCAGCGATCACTGGTGCAGACGCCGCATTTGCTGATTGGAATGCGACATCGGTTGAAACCAAAGCCGCTGCGCTTGAGAAGTTGGCGGATCTGATGGAAGAAAACCTGGCTGAGCTGGTGGCAATTTGTCATCAAGAAGCGGGTAAGACAATTCACGACAGCATTGATGAAGTGCGTGAAGCGGTCGACTTCTGTCGTTACTACGCAAAACAAGCGGATAACCTACAAGGTTTCGAACTAAAAGGTTTTGATGGCCAAACACGAATTGCTTCTCGACAAGGTCGTGGCGTGTTCGTTTGTATTAGCCCTTGGAACTTCCCTCTCGCTATCTTCCTTGGCCAAATTACAGCAGCTTTGGTTGCGGGTAACACGGTTGTGGCTAAGCCTGCCGAGCAAACAAGCTTAATTGCAGCTCGCGCCGTTGAACTGATGAATGAAGCGGGTTTCCCTGCTGGCACTATTCAGTTACTACCGGGGCGTGGCGCTGAGATCGGCAGTGCACTTACCAGCCATGATGCCATTGCGGGCGTTGCCTTTACGGGTTCAACACCAACAGCACAACGTATCAACGTGTCATTGGCAAGTCGTAACGCTAAGCCTGTTCCGTTTATCGCGGAAACCGGTGGTCAGAATGCGATGATCGTCGACAGTACCGCACTGCCTGAACAGGTAGTTCGTGATGTTATTCGTTCTGCATTCGCTTCAGCAGGTCAACGTTGTTCTGCACTGCGTGTGCTTTACATCCAAGAAGACATTGCAGACCGCGTGGTTGGATTGATTCACGGTGCAATGGACGAGTTGAGTGTTGGTATTCCACACCTTCATAAAACCGATGTTGGCCCTGTTATCGACCAAAACGCAAAACAGAAGCTAATGGCGCACTTAGAAAACATGACCAATACCCAGAAGAAGGTGGCTCAACTTTCTTTAGGTACGGATTGTGAACATGGTGACTTTGTTCCACCAAGTGCGTTTGAAATCGATGACATCAGCTGCTTGACAGAAGAACAGTTTGGCCCTGTGCTTCACATCGTTCGCTTCAAAGCGAGTGAGTTGACACAAGTAGTAGACCAAATTAACCAAACCGGTTTTGGTCTAACTATGGGTATCCACAGCCGTAACGAAACAACTTACCGTTGGATCGAGAAACACATTCGTGTGGGTAACTGCTACATCAACCGTGACCAAGTGGGCGCTGTTGTTGGTGTTCAACCATTCGGCGGTCAAGGTTTGTCGGGTACTGGCCCTAAAGCGGGTGGTCCTCACTACCTATACCGCTTTACTGATGTTCATTTTTCTCAATCACAAGACAAGGCATAAGGAGCAGTATCATGGTTCATCAAGTGACAGGTTTTTCTGATGCTTTGTTAGCGTGGGAACAATGGAATCTTACCGACTTTGATCATAAGAGTGCTCAGGTACTTGCATTCAAATCAGAGATCGAAAGCCAATCTACGTCTTTGGCGGCAGTGGCAACTTATCACCTAGAGCAAGCCTCTGCGCTGCTTTCTGAGCAGCACCTAATGGCTGGCCCGACTGGTGAAACAAACGAGCTGTATGCTGCAGGACGTGGTGTGGCTTTGGTGATTGTTGATGATTGCCAAGACAAAGAGCCAGCACTGCAAACAGCAACCGCGATGATTACCGCAGCACTATTAGCGGGTAACAGCGTGCAATTGTGCAGTGATGACGTGCAATTCAACACCTTGATCGCTGATGCAGCGAAACAAGCGAATTTACCGACGAACTTGGTGCAGGTTGCCTCGTACGACGCTGCTCAACAGCTGCTGTCTTGCGATGTACGAAGTGCGGGTTACGTGGGTAATTCACAAACGGCTCAAGCTATCAATTTACAACTTGCTAAGCGTGACGGTGCAATCGTCGGTTTAGTAGCTGAAACGGATCTAACGGCAATGAATGTTGCTAATGATCCACACCTATCGCTGCGCTTCATTACCGAGCGTACGCGAACTATAAATATAACAGCCGTGGGCGGTAACGCGACCTTGCTCGAACTTGGAAGCGAAGCTCACTAACCTTCAGTAACATTGGCTCTAAGCACTTTTGTTTTCTCCATTGTTGGTTTCACCATCTTTGGATTTAACTCATAGTGCCTTGGAGCCTCAATACCTAACTCAATGCACTCGCTTGCCTTTACGGTGAGTGTCTTGCATTGAATTAGGTATGGAAGGCTTTTTACAAATGAGGACTATCAAATGATAGAAAACAGTTTTGCAATAACGACGACGTTCATTGCGTATCTAATTATGATGCTGGCAATCGGTGTTATTGCTTACAAACGTACTTCTAGCTCGACAGACTACTTCCTAGGTGGTCGTTCGCTAGGCCCATGGCCTGCTGCACTTTCTGCTGGTGCATCAGACATGAGTGGTTGGCTACTACTTGGTCTACCGGGTTACGCTTATGCTGCTGGTTTTGAAGCATTCTGGCTTGCTGGTGGCCTGCTAGTTGGTACTTGGGCGAACTGGTTAATCAGTGCTAAGCGTCTGCGTACTTACAGCATTACAACAGAGTCACTGACGCTACCTGAGTTCCTATCTCGTCGTTTCAATGATAATTCTAAGCTGATCCAAACAATTTCTGCTTTCTTTATCCTTTTATTCTTCCTTTTCTACACAAGTTCTGGCTTGGTAGCAGGTGGTAAATTGTTTGAAACAGTATTCGGCCTAGATTACACAACAGCGGTAATCATCGGTACAGTATGTGTGGTTTCTTACACGCTATTTGGTGGTTTCCTTGCGGTATCTTGGACGGATTTGGTTCAAGGTCTGCTGATGTCTGCTGCGCTATTGATTGTACCAATCGCAGCGATGAACGGTGGTCTTGGTCAGCTATCGACTGATCTTCACAACATCAACCCAGAGCTTCTCACGCTATGGAATGATGTGAAAGGTGAGCCACTTTCTGCTATCGCGATCATCTCGCTAGCGGCATGGGGTCTAGGTTACTTCGGTCAGCCACACATCCTTGCTCGTTTCAAAGCAACACGTAGCAACAAAGACCTAACAACAGCGCGTCGTATCGCGGTGGTATGGTCTGCTCTGTCTATGGTTGGTGCAATGCTAGTAGGTCTTGTTGGTCTAATCTACGTGACTAACTCTGGCGCGCCTAAGCTAGACGATGGCGAGAAGATCTTCATGCTTCTTGTGAACGCGATGTTCCACCCAGTAATCGCAGGTATCTTACTTGCTGCAATCCTAGCGGCAATCATGAGTACTGCGGATTCACAACTTCTTGTTTCTTCATCTGCGATGGCAGAAGATCTATACAAGCAAGTACTTAAGAAAGATGCGACGTCTGAAGAGATCGTTCGTGTAGGCCGCTTCGCGGTAATCCTAATCTCTCTAATTGCACTTGTGCTAGCGATGACGCCAGACAGTTCAGTTCTTGGCCTTGTATCTTATGCATGGGCTGGTTTTGGTGCTGCATTCGGCCCAGCTATTGTATTGAGCCTGTACTGGTCTCGTATGAACCGTAACGGCGCTCTAGCGGGTATCGTGGTTGGTGGTGTGACGATTGTACTTTGGAAACAGTTCACGGGCGGTTGGTTCGATGTGTACGAAATCGTACCGGGAATCATCCTATCGACGCTTTCTATCGTTATCGTGAGCCTAATTACTGGCGAGCCTGAAGACGAAGTAAAGAAGCAACACGCTGAGTTCGAGAAGAACCTTGTTGAGCTAGACTAATTTACATTGTAAAAATACCAATGAATTAGCAAAAGACATGAACAATAGAGTCACTTCGGTGGCTCTATTTTTTTATGTGAGTACGACCTTTGTCTTATTTCAAATTAAGTTTATTCGAGGTTTTCTGATATTGAAATGGGGGTTTACAATGTAAATCGAAGCGGTAGGATCTTGCGTGAGAAGGGAAAGATCAACTTACTCAATGGCGTGTGATGTCAAAAAATAAAACAGAAAAATGGCTATTTTTTGAACTTGGCGCTCACTTTTGTCATTAGCTCGGTGAATTGTGGAACCGAATTGGACATGATGTGTCAATTGTCAGTAACCACTAAAGACCTATAGGACAAAGGTATGCCTGATCTCTATTGCAAAGGATGTAAAAAAACAACACTACATAAGTCTATAATGAAACGTTGTGAATCAGAGCCCGAGACAGCTTCTGGCCGTATGATGCAATGGACGTCAAAACTATTTAGTGGAAACCTGTACTACGATATGGAAACTCAGCACTTCTGCCGCACGTGCAATTGTCGTTGCGAAACTGGAAGTGCTGTTCCCCAAGTTGGCTTAGCTTAGTTAATGGTAAGTGCTTACTAACCGATATCAAAAAAACCTCCGTTTGGGAGGTTTTTTGTCATTTAAGCCGCTTTTAGTGCGATCTCGCTGTTAATGGCATTGCCATCAATCTTCACTTCCCATCCATAGTTTGAGTATTCATTTGCTAGTGCCTGAGCAACATCTTTTGATACCGTTACGTGTGTCCATGAACCAATACCGTAAGGTTTATATGCGAGTTCTTGCGTTTTCATAATAGAGTCATCCTTTCTCTTTGATAATTATATTATTCACTTTGGCCTATATCCTTTCTTTCGTTTCCGGCTCAACTTATTTGTTAATCGGGTCATTTCTATAATAATTTGTTAATAACCAGAGTTTGATTTATAAGGGTTCTTATCTATTTGTATGTGTTTATATCTGGCGTGAATATCATCCGTGCATTTAGTTTTTAAATGTGTGAGCGAGGTTTTCTTCGATTGCACTTGGTATGGAATATACTGAGCGGAATTTAGAATGTTTAAGGAATGTTATGTCTCAGCATCAGCTCGATCGTATCGATAAAGAGATACTAAGAATTCTGCATATGAAAGGGCGTTTACCTGTTGTTGAACTGGCAAAACAGGTCAACCTTACGACGTCACCTTGCTCTGATAGACTCAAGCGATTGGAGAAAGAGGGCTACATCACGGGCTATCATGCTGAGCTTTGTTCAGAAAAGCTGGGACTCGATGTTCAAGTCTTTATCCATATCCGTCTCGATCAGACTAGCTTTTCGATCTTCGACAAATTTGCCCAAGCCGTGGAAATGATGCCTGAGGTGGAAGAGTGCTACTCACTGTCGGGTGACTTTGACACCATGATCAAGGTTCGAGTGAAAGACATGAAGGCGTACCAAGCGTTTATGGCAACGAAGTTGGGCACCTTGCCTGGTGTGATTCAGACACGTAGTGAAGTGGTGATTGAAGAGCATAAAAAGGGCTTCGGCGTGAACCCTGAGTTGTTGGCAACTCTAAAATAGTGGCCTAATTTCGCTTACCAACGTGATTTAGATATAAAAAATGGAAGCAATAAGCTTCCATTTTTTGTTGAGCGTCAGATAAAGAGCAATCCGATAAACTTGTTCGCCTTAAAGCGTAATGGCCGCAGAGATTAAGCCAATCACACCACCGAATACACCGCCCCAAACCACAAGCCAGCCAAGGTGCTTCTTGATCATGGTCTGAACCATCTCTTTAACCAGCTTAGGTGTTAGTTCATTCAAGCGCTGATCGATGATCGCCTCAATGTTTTCTTTGATTTCATCCATCATCGCAGGCGATTCTAGCTCGTCTTTGATGGCATTTTTTACAGAATCACTCTTGCTGATTTCAATCACAGATTCTTGCATCTTCTCAACAAACGGCGCTTTCATTGGCTCTAGTGCTTCTGTGCCACCAAACATTGCCAACATACCGCCAAACTGAGAGTTCTCGATAACATGCACCAGTGAGTCGAATGCAGGGTTAAAGTCGATCTTCTGAATCACAGGCTCTAGATTGAGCGACTTTCCTGTCATCTCGCTGCTTAGGAAGCGGTCGATGTTACTTTCTGTAAAGAATTGCTCCATCATCAGTTGCTTGATGGCTGCCTTGAACTCTTCAAAGCGCGCTGGAATCACTCCAGAACCGTATAGGCCGGGTACTTTCTCGAACAACATGTGAATCGCAAGCCAGTTGGTGATGGCACCAGAAAAGGCGAATAGGCCTGCATAAAGCAAGTATTGGTTTGCTGTCGCATAGCCGCCAGCAAGCAGCGCTAACGCGATAACGTTAGTTAAGACACTTTTGTTCATGGTTGATCTCTAGAAAGAATATTGCGCGCATTTTAAGAAAAAAACGCCAAGAAAAAAACAAAAGGATCGATGAAGTTTATTGGACAGGTAGCAAAGAGCGCCAAATAGCAGGCATAAAAAAGGCTAGCCTCCCCCCGAAGTCTAGCCTTATTCCAGAACGCGCAAGCGAGGCGTCTTTGGTGTTAATGTCATTATATAATTACGACATAACATTCTGCCATGTGTAATTTACCGCTAATAAACAAATTGCTGTGAATCACATCGCACTTTTAAAATAGCACAAAAATTAAGCGTTTGTAGCTTGCTCAAGGTCATCGGCAATGAAGCCACCGGTTTGGTGATTCCATAGCTGCGCATAAATACCATTCTGGTTAATCAGCTCTTGGTGCGTGCCTTCTTCTACGATATTGCCGGCATCAAGTACGATCAGGCGATCCATCGCTGCAATGGTCGACAGGCGGTGTGCAATCGCAATAACCGTTTTGCCTTCCATTAGCTCAATTAAGCTCTCTTGAATCGCTGCCTCTACCTCAGAATCGAGTGCAGAAGTTGCTTCATCGAGAACAAGTAATGGAGCATTCTTTAGAAGAACACGTGAGATAGCCACACGTTGACGCTGACCACCAGAAAGCTTAACGCCACGTTCACCCACTTGAGCATCGTAACCAACGTTGCCAAACGGGTCGGTTAGCGTTTCGATAAACTCATGCGCGTGTGCTTGTTTAGTTGCCGCGTATACTTCTTCGTCTGATGCCTCTGGTCGACCGTAAAGAATGTTGTCTTTGATCGAACGGTGCAGCAGTGAGGTATCTTGAGTTACCATACCAATGTTGCTGCGCAGAGAATCTTGAGTAACGCTCGAGATCTCTTGGTCATCAATCAGGATGCGGCCGCTTTCTACATCGTGGAAACGCAGCAGTAAGTTAACTAGGGTCGATTTACCTGCACCTGAACGGCCAACCAAGCCCACTTTTTCACCCGGTTTGATGTTGAGGTTTAGGTTGTTGATCACACCCTTATTCTCACCGTAGTTAAAGCTCACGTTATCGAAGTTGATACCGCCTTGTGGAACGTCCAGAGGCTTCGCGTCTTTCTTGTCTTCGATAGCGATAGGTTTAGACAGGGTTTTAATGCCATCAATCACGGTACCTAGGTTTTCAAACAGACCACCAATTTCCCACATGATCCATTTCGACATGCCGTTAATACGCAGCGCCAAGCTGACCGCTATCGCAATCGCACCCACGGTGATTGCGCTATCTAGCCATAGGTAGATAGAGATACCAGCAATGCTGAACACCAATAGATAGTTAGCGAACTCAACACAGATGTTGAAGCCAGTTACCAAGCGCATTTGACGGTGCACAGTATCTAGGAAGCCTTCCATGCCTTCTTCGGCGTATTTGGTTTCTCTTTTACTGTGTGAGAACAGTTTCACCGTCGCGATGTTGGTGTAACTATCGACAATACGACCTGTCATTAACGATCGCGCATCGGCTTGTTCTGATGATACGTCTTTCAGCTTTGGTACGAAGTGCAGTTGGATACCGATGTAAACGAACAGCCAAATCAGCATCGGAGCCATCAAACGCCAATCTGATTCGGCTAGCATGAACAGCATTGCCGTGAAGTAAACCGTTACGTAAACAAACACATCAACCATTTTGGTCACGGTTTCACGTACTGCGAGCGATGTTTGCATTACTTTAGTGGCAACACGTCCGGCAAAATCATCTTGATAGAACGACAAGCTCTGCTTCAAAAGATAGCGGTGCGCCAACCAACGAATAGACATCGGGTAGTTGCCCAGCAAGGTTTGGTGAAGCAAAAGCGAGTAAACACTGATCAAGATCGGCATCACGACCAATAACAGAACACCCAGCCCCATGAGTGTGGATTGGTTATCTGCTAAGAAGGTTTCTGGGTTGCTGGTTGATAGCCAATCAACCAGTTGGCCCATGTAACCGAACAACGCGACTTCGATGATCGCGATGGTCATGCTCATTAGGCCGAGCAAGATTAACGGTTTTTCAAAACCTCGAGTGTAATGGCGGCAGAATGCCAGTATGCCAGTAGGAGGTTGTATCGGCTCTCCCTTTGGAAAGGCTTCAGTAAAGCCTTCAAATTTCTTGTACATAGATTTCCCTTTATAAACTAGTGCATCTATAAGCGACTGCATCGTTGGTGCAGCTTTGTTTTTATGGTCTTGATTCGAAATTTAACTGTCTTAGTTTGAAATTATATAAGCGCCCATGGGTTCTTATCAGTATTAAGTCATTCGATGGATTTTGTTCTAGCGCCTATTTAGGCACTTGGCTTTAAAACACTAAAACTTTGTCTAAGCGATACAGGAAAGGTCCAAAGAGTGTCTTTCATGACGCTTATTTTAGATTGAATTAGACAGGAAAAGTTAAGCTTATTTCAAACGTAATTGATTGTTATGCAACGGTGATAATCCTAACGTTAAATGGATTGAATTGTAATCAAAACTCGTGATGGGCGAGAAAATGGAATCAGAATATTTATCCATAAAGTGACTTAACGAATATGCATACAGTTGGTTCTTTCTGATGTGCTGTTATCTTGCAGTAAAAATTACCGATTAATCTAAGATCTGCAGTAATTGTTTGGGATAAATATTCAAATAAATATTCTTTTCAGTGAATCTTGTCGTAACAAGTTGTTTACAATTCTTAAGTAAATAAAAGATAGGGACGGTTGAAATGTTAAACCTACACAAAAAATCACTTCATATCACTAATGTTCAAAACGCCAATTGCGTTGTTATGGTGCCACCAAAAGAGTTTAAATTTAACGAAGAAACAGCACGTGATAACGAATTTCAGCACAGAGTTAATCTGACCGAAGCTGAGGTGAAAGTAGAAACGATGGCCGAATTTAAAGCTATGGTCGCTTCGTTGCGTAAAGAAGGTGTGCAAGTTGTAGAGTTTGATTACCCAGAATTGGGCGTTGAAACTCCGGATGCTGTTTTCCCAAACAACTGGTTCAGTACCTGTAGTGATGGAAGCTTATTCACGTTCCCTATGGCGTGTGAAAACCGTCAGAATGAAGTTAAGCTAAATGCTCTTATTGAAGCGTTAGAAGCGTCGGGTCGCATTGTTAACCATAGCGAGTCTCTAGAGTCTTACATCGCGCAAGGTTCTTATCTAGAGAGCACGGGCGTGATGGTTATCGACCATATCAACAAGACCATCTACGCTGCGCTTTCTCAGCGTTGTGACCGCGAAGTGTTAGAAGATTATGCGAAGCGCATTGGTTATTCTCGCGTGGTCTCGTTCCAAACGGCATTACCGTCTGGCCAACCGATTTACCATACCAATGTGATGATGGCGATTGGCGATAACTTCTGCGTGATCTGTGATGAAGTGATTCCTGAGTTTGAACGCCGCTTTGTGGTGAAGTCGCTTGCTAAAGATAAGCAGGTTATCTCTATCTCAATTGATCAGATGAACCGTTTCTGTGGCAACATCCTGCAGCTTGAAACCGTGAATGGCGACAAGGTGATCGCGATGTCTCAATCGGCTTACGATGCGTTTTCTCCAGCCCAACTAGCTCAGCTTTCGACACATGGCAAGCTGCTACCATTTAACGTGAAAACGATTGAAGACATTGGTGGTGGTTCGGTGCGATGCATGTTGGGTGAGGTGTTCCTACCAACACGAGTTAATCGCTTGTAACAAGTATAGAAAGTATAACAAGCACTCACTTTCAGTAATGAATCTTTGAATACCACTCTTATCGCAGAGTGGTATTTTTGTTTTTGTCTTTCACATATAAGAGAACAGAGCTCGATACAGGAGTCAACGCGCAAAAGCTAATGGAAATAAGCTATGAAGCGTCCTTAAAAGCTCTGTGTTCGATGAACTGAGCCGACAGTGTTACGACTTCTTTGGAGTAGACAAGCGCCGTGTGGTTGAGCTTGAGGGCGCAGGTGTCTGTTGCGCCTCGCAGGTTCGCGTCTTCAAGCGTCACCGTGCCATCACCTGGGTTTCTGCCCAATACAATGCGCCCTACACCAGCGTCATAGGTGCCGGTAATCACGCCAATCGGCACATCAATATCATAATCACCCAAGCCATCACTTAAGATCATCTTGCTCGAGCCAAAGATAAAGCCAAGACCATGATTCGACAACGTTTTGGCTATGGTTGCCCCATTGTGCGGCGTACCTGCGGTAATAATGCAGGTGTCTGCAAAGTCGGGTTGGTAGAACTTAAAGTAGTGGCGAATCAGCAAGCCACCGAGTGAGTGACCAAAAAAATAGACCTCATCGTACTCATTAAAGCGAGCATTTACGAAGCGATTGAGGCGTTTGGCTGCAGAAGGGAAACGCAGCGAGTTGTAGGCAAACTTGTGCGTTGTAAAGCCGCGTTTTTTGAAGTTTCTATCCAGATACTGCATGATCAACGCAGGCATATATAGACCATGAATTAAAACTATATGTTTGTTTTTATTATTCATTTTTGTCCTCCGTCTGATGGTGTTTTCAGTATATGGAGTCGCAATTCTAAACTCAATAAAACTTGCTACGAATGGGGCACAAAAGACAGAGGTGTACGTTATAAACAGTGCGTTCGTCATAGAGAAAAGGTGGGTTAGTCAGATCTCACTCCACCATACACATCTATGGTTAATCCGCCTTGTTTGGCGTAAGTATTGGGTGTTAGACTTTTTACCTTATTGAAGCTTCTCTCTAATGTCCTTTATCGCCAAGTTTTGCAATCCATGTCGAACTAAGCTCTTTTAATATCTTACGAATCAGTTCGCTGTGTCTATCTGTTTGACTTGCCGATATCTAAGGCACCAGTAGATCTTATGATTCTGAATTTTCAGTTTTGGTTAGCTCAGTATCACCTGCTTCACTTTTTGCTTCCGGTTCAACCAAAACTTTGATTACGCCTTTTTGTAGGATCAGGTTATTAGGGTAGGTGATAATGTTGCCCGAACTGTGTCGAAGAATAACATGGAACATGGTGATATCGATGATCACACCGCTGATGTCTTCGTCTTTCTCCGCGACTCTTACTCTGTCGCCAATGCGATAAGGGAAGACGAAAAATATTAGTACGCTGGCTGTGAGGTTACTTAGAATCGACCATTGCGCGAATAAAGCGACACCCAGCACCGCAAATATCGAAGACAAGAACAGAGAAATATCACCAAAACCCAAGTTAAGAACAATCGTAAACACAGCGATGAAGAGTAGAAACAGAACAATATTGAAACACTTAATCACGAACTGCTTTCGCTTCAATTCGACACGCTTATTTTCCGCTAATGTTTCTATCCAGTTCTTACCTAAGCGTTTGATCACCCAATACACAGTGATAAGAAGTAAACCTAAAACTACTTGTCTAAGCCACATATTGGATTGCAAAAACTCAACCATTAAATAAACCTCAATTTTTTCAAAATAACGACCTCTGCCGCTATGACCACGAGCAGCCCAACGCAAAATAGTGGAAATGCTATCGGGTTATCTGTTCCGGGTATCCCAGCGATATTGACACCCAGTAAACCGGTGAAAAACCCAGCAGGGAGGAAAATACCTGCAATGATAGAAAATAGGTACGTATTTCTATTCATTTTTTCAGCTTGTTGCTGACTTAGGCTCGCTAAAAATACATTAATTTGTTCGATGTAAAACTCAACAGACTCGTTAATTCTCAGGATGGTATCAAGGCTGTTCTTTATATGACTGTTGTGCTTACTCAATGGCGCAGGTAGGTCACTCATTAAATCTTCAAAAACGTATTTCTGTGGCTTCAAATAACGCCTTAGTCTGAGTAGCCTTGAATGTAGAGCGTTAATGGATCTTATGTCGATATTGGATGTAGATTCTAACTCGTCAATTAATAGTTCGACGGGTGCTAGGAAGGTTGAAATACTGTGGTTGATTCCACGTATCATGCCCAGTAATACATCAGGTAATGATGTCGGGCCTTGGTTTTGTTTGAGATCAGATATCAGATTACTGACCGCTTTTGAAGGAACTTTACGTGTCGATATTAAAGTGCCTTTGTACCATAAGATGCGTAGGCTAAGCATGTCGTCAGGGTTAGCACCTTCGTTTAGATTAATACCTCGCAGAATCATCAAAAAACAGTCGTGACCAAATTGTTCAAATCGAGGGCGGGTGTCATCGGTGAGTAATGAATCGATGATGGCATTTGGAACCGTATTACTGTGGAGCCATTCTCTCAAACCGTCAGCATCTCTTTGGCAGTGATACCAAGTTGATTGCTCGAATGAGGTTGGGCTGGTGGTGTGTTCATGTGCCACACCCTCAGAAAATTGCCAGCTTGAAATTATGAAAGCGTCCATTCATTTGTCCTTAATGATATGACGTAAACATTGATATTGCGGCGCCATTCAGGCGCGGTATTGAACTGAGCTTAATCGTGGTAAGTTCAATGAGCGATGTGAGTGAGATGAAGTCTAATAAGACATGTTGGCCTTTGGAGTACGACGGACTCTTCCATTATTGTCTCTATTAAATGTAGCTCATTGTTTCGTCGTTATAAATTAGCACTCTGGCTCCATGTTAGCGACAAAAAAAAGAAAAGACCGAGGTCTTTTCTTTTTAGGGGAGGTTGCTGAGAGCTTGCTCAGGCAACTCGAGTTTTCCGATGGTTTACATAAGCAAAAGCACTAGCGACAAGAAGCAAAAATGTCTTGGTTCTCTCGGTATTCTTTGGTTTGTACATCCATTAGGCCGAGTAAAGAGTCGAACAGGTTATCTTGGGAGAAGCTCTGTTCTTTGCCTGCCTTTCTTAAGCAGGTCTGGTTTATCCCTTTCTGCTCGGCGAAACCATCAGACATCCACATTATCATAGGCACATGGGTTTGCTCTTTCGGTGCCAATGAATAAGGCATGCCGTGTAAGTAGACGCCATTTTCTCCCAATGATTCTCCGTGATCGGAAATGTACATCAGCGCAACATTGTACTTATCGGTGAGTTTCTCTAGCTTCTGAATAGCCTGTGATAGAAAGAAATCTGTGTACAAGATGGTGTTGTCGTAGGTGTTGACCACTTGCTCTTTGGTGCAGTTTTCGATATCAGAACGTGGGCAGTCTGGCACAAACTTCTTATGATCTTCTGGGTATCGCTCAAAGTAAGTTGGGCCGTGAGATCCGGAGATATGATAGAAAATGATGCTATCTTGTTTAAGAACTTGAGTATCTTGTTCGAAGTTCTCTAGCATGGCTGTGTCATAGCACACATCTTTATTACACAGCGGGTCGCTGTCTTTGGCGACGAGAGTCATCTCTTTGATTCGATGTGCGACCGCCTTGTCTCCACCATCGTGCTCTCGCCAGATAGAGTGAATGCCCGCGCGGTTCATAATGTCGACTACGTTATCTTGGTTGTAGGCTTTGTCGCGATCGTAGTTGCTTCGGTTCATGTTAGAAAACATACACGGCACAGAAACCGCAGTGGCTGTTCCGCATGACTGAACATCAGAGAAAAAGATCGGATTATAGGGTTTGGTATGAGCATTGGTTTCTTTCTCATAGCCATAATATTGGTAGTTATATACACGTGCTGTTTCACCAAGAACAAACACCAATAAGGTCGGTTTGGTTGCCGCTTTTGCTTGTGGCTTGAGTTGAGCATCTAATCCCAATTCTTGATAGGGGATGGGCTGTTTGATGTAGGTGTTATTGATGTATTTGACTGTTGATGCTACGTATTCGGTCGGAATGATCATCTTTTTAAGATGAGAGTTATTACGACCAATCGACACATAATCTTTGTAAAACAACCCGGCAATGATGGCAATGACGATCAACGAAGAGAGCAATCCAATCGCCTTCCCAATAGCAAAATCTTTCCAAGATTCTCTTTCAAGATCCGTAAATAAAAGCAGCAGTGACGGGACTCCTCCCATCAGAACAAACCATAAAATAGAATAGCTGCTTAGGTAGCTAGCAGCCTCTCCGCTGTTGGTTTCGAAGACGTTTTCTATCATTCCATAGTCTACAAAAATGCCGTAGTTGAACATGCTGTAGCTGACTAAAGAGGAAGTAAGTAGTAACAAGATAAAAAAAGCTTTGGCGAATATCGGCCAGTTGAATACTTGAAAGATAAAGTTGAATGCGGCGAGAAAGAAAAATGGGATCGAGATGATAAACCCAATGCTTTCGGCTTGTGAGGCACTAAGAATATTGAACAGTTCGCGTGAGATAGGCAAGTTAATGACAAGCAGGTAATACACTGCCAAAACGAAAGGGAGTTTGTTTATCGACATGTTTAAGCGTGGTAGATTCATAGGTCTTGTCTTCCTGTGTCACTTATCCCTTTATTTTAGTCTCGCTACCAAGAAAACTCTAATATCAATGCATAAAGCTCAAATAGAAGGCGCTGAGCGATAAACTGGCTAAAGTGAAATGACGCTAAGGTGTGTAGATACAAAAAATTTACTTTACTGAGTGACCTTCATGACAAGGTGGAACAGCAAAGTGAATTAGTATGTTCAGCTTATTCTATGTGGTTCAATCACATTAGAAGTTGTATGAACCACCGAAGCTAATGCTTTTGAAGGCAAGCGTGTGGTCACCAGCTGATATCTGAGAGTTCTTAAATTGGACCGTGTCGTCTACGCTTACTGCATCCGCTTGCGAGATTAAGCGTAGCGTTAGGTGTTCGATTGGCGTGTATTCAACACCTACACCAAAGTGGAAACCCGTACCGCTGTCATCAGCGTAACCAGCACTCTTATTTGCGTTTAGGTCAACAGAGCTTAAACCAGCCAATACGAATGGGCGGATTGTGTTGTCGAATGTGTAACCAAGATTTGCTGACAAAGAAACAGACGTCGGAGACAGCTTTTCAGCGCTATTTTTGTAGTTTGCGTAATCTGTGTAGCCAAGTTCAACACCTACGATACGGTTGAATTGGTAGCCGCCGTATAGGTTGTAGCCCATGCCATCTGAATCTAAGCTACCGTGACCGTCTGTGTCAGAATCTTGGTAGACACTAAGTCCGCCACCAATGTACGCACCGCCGTCAGTACCTGCTGCTAAAGCTGGAAGAGAAACTGCGCTGATTAAACCCAGTGCTAATGCTGATTTTGTTATCTTGTTCATTTTTGTTACTCACTCTTAAATGTCATGCCAGTATCAATTATTTTTGTTTTGCGACCTTTCGACCGTTGGTGAGTATTATTCCGTAGTCTTGTACCTATTACTGTATGGCTTTGTAAGTTGAATCGTTACATAGTAGAAAAAATGCTCATCCGGTTGCGTAGTGAGTTAGGCTGCCAAAAACAAGGAATACACATGCTAATGAAACAAAATACATGTTTGGTGGTTGTGGACGTGCAAGGTAAGCTTGCACGCCTTGTTGATGAGAATGAGACACTTATTTCTAACTGTGGAAAGTTGATTAAGGGCGCACAGGTTTTGGGTCTGCCAATTATTCGTTTGGAGCAGAATCCAGAGAAGCTAGGTGCGACGGTTGATGAACTCAATGACCTTTTGAGTGATGTTAAACCAATACCTAAATTCACGTTTAACGCGTGTGATGAGCCCAAGTTTGTTGAGGCGGTTCAAGCCAAGGATGTAGAGACTTGGTTAGTGTGTGGTATTGAGGCTCATATTTGTGTTTATCAAACCGCAATGGGGTTGTTGGAACTTGGGTACAAGGTTCAGGTAGTTGGCGACTGTGTTAGCTCACGAACGGCACTCAACAAAGATCTGGCAATCCGTCGACTAATGGATGCTGGTATCCAAATCACAGGATTAGAAATGAGCTTATACGAGCTTGTGAAAGACTGCCGCGCGCGTGAATTTAAGCTCATTCTATCCTTGATTCGTTAATCACCGAGAGGCTGTCTATCGCCACCGCCTCGGTAAGAATCGAGCGCAACTTTCAAGCGACGCAGTTTGTCGCGCGAACGGTTCTTGTGATTGACTGCGATTCCCATAGAAAGCACATCCACTAACGCCAACATAGCGTAGCGAGAAGCCGACGGCTTGTAGATGAAGTCGGTTTCCATATGCTTGATGGGTAACAAGATATCGGCAATTTTTGCTAGCGGTGTATCTTGTGGGGTAATCGCAATGATCTTAAGTCCGTACTGCTTAGCCAGCTCTGCCGTTTCTGTGATCACTGGTGTAAAGCCAGTCGCAGAGATCATCACCATTACGTCATTAGCATCTGCCGTAGCAGCAACCATACGTGACATCAAGCCATCGTTGTACGACACCACTGGGTAGCCTAAACGAAACAGTCGATGTTGCAGCTCTTGAGAAGCAATGGTTGAACCACCACCCATACCAATAGCAATGATCTGTCTGGCGTTATGCAGCCAGCTGACTGCGGTTTCAACGTCTTGCTCTTTGAACAAGGTGCGGTTGATGTCTAGGCTTTGCTTGATCGATTCGTAGATACCTTGATAACCCGTTTGGTCAACCGGTTCGAGGATAAAGCGCTGGCCAACGGTTAGCGTCTGAGCCAACTTAATCTTCATATCACGTACGTTGCTGCAACCGATCGCTTTAGCAAAACGTGTAATGGTGGCTTCACTCACTTGAGCGCTTTCAGCAAGCTCTGTGATGCTGGCATTGGCAGCAAAATCAATGTCGTCCATGATCAGCTTAGCGACTTTTTTCTCTGCATCACGAAGAACAGGGAAACGCTCTGTTATCTGTGAAATGATATCTACTTCTAAACTCAAGAATCCTGATCCTTTGTTGATGGGGCTATTTGCTAATACCTAGTCATTGGTCGCTAAAGCTTAGCCCCGTTAGTATATCTTATTGTTTCGCTGATTCTAGCTTATCGAGAATTCGATTTAGAAACAGGTTTCCACCCAGTTTATTACCTGATGGTCGTCATCGCTGATGGCAATGTAGCGCCACTTATCGAAGGTTAAACACGGGTGTGAGGTTGAGAAGGCAATCATGTCTCCTACTTCAATCTCAGAAGAGCCGTCAGTTTCAACAAAAGTATGCTGATCCATCACGGAGGTAGCAGTCAGCCCTTTCACTGAGATCGCTTCGCCGCTGCGATAGCCGCGTTCGGCAATAGGTAAACCCGCATCAAAGGCCACATCACGCTTGCCTAACCCAACCACTAATTTGGTCGGTTCTGGGCGAGAGATTACATACGCCCATACTTCAAGTGCCGATTCCAGATCTCCACCCAATTCACACGCGTAACCTTGGTTTGCTTGGGCACGCTGCAACACTTTGCTTTGTGCGTCTAGGTAAATGCCTGTGTCGTGAATGGCATAGCAGCCCGGGCGGATGATCGCCAAGTAATCGGTTAGGTTCGCCAAACATTCTGCAACCACGTCATACCAAGCAGAACCAGCGCCCGTGATGATAGGTTGCCCTGCAATTAGGCCATCTGACGCGAGGCTTTCGACCGAGGTCAGCGCTTGGTTTAAGAAGGTACGAATGTCTTGCTCGGCATTGTCGCCATGAATCACGCCCTCATACACCTCAATACCCGCTAGCGAAAGTGCAGGCGTATCTTGAATGGTTTGAGCCAGTTCTAAAACTTCTTGAGGTGAACGACAACCACAACGGCCACCCGGAACACCAAACTCGATTAGAGCTTTTAGCGTCTGCTTTTTGTTGGCGAAGTATTGGTTGAGTTGCTGCACGTTTACCGATGAATCCACACAGCAATAGAAATCAACATCGAACTCACTAATAAGCTGTTCGATGATCGCCATGTTGGTTTTACCTACCAATTGGTTAGCCATGATGATTCTTTTTGCGCCTGCCATTGCTGCAATTTCTGCTTGTGCAGGTGTCGCAACGGTAATTCCCCAAGCGCCATTTTCTAGCTGTTGACGGAAGAAATCAGGCGTCATCGATGTTTTGCCATGTGGCGACAATTTAACCTGATGATGATCGGCGAATGATTGCATCCAATTCAGGTTATTGGTCAACGCTGATTGTTTGATAATTGCTACCGGAAGCGAAATGTCTTCATCAACCAGTCGATAAACACCGTTCTCAGATTGTGATACTGCTCTCCCTTTTTGGCCTTTTTCAGTCAAGATGAAACTATCTTTTTGATACTTTATAACATCTTTTTGTGCAGGGTTATGTTTCATTGCTGATTCCTAACATGATTTAAGTGGTTGTTATTTAATGTTTAAATATATCTATAATGTGTTTTGTGATAGAAACTATCACACAAATTAAAATATTATGTGTGTTTTGTCACTGAAAATAATCGGCTGGATTTCTAATATAGCTCCATCAACACAGTGGATTGAGAGAGTGAAAAATGTTGTTCGATACGATAATCAAAAATGTAGAGGTGTTTGACGGCACCGGCGAACAATCGTTTTGTGCCGATGTAGCAATCCTTGATGGAAAAATCGCCGAAATTGGTCAAATCGATCACGAAGATTGTGGCCAGTTGGTTGAGGGAGCAGGCTTAGCATTGGCTCCTGGATTTATCGATGTACATACACATGACGATACCAACGTAATTCGTTACCCAGACTGCCTACCTAAGGTCAGCCAAGGTGTGACAACCGTGATTGTTGGCAACTGTGGCATCAGCGCATCGCCAACGGTTTTGGCTGGCGATCCACCTGACCCAATGAATCTTTTAGGTGCGCAGGCTGATTTTAAATACCCAACTTTTGCGGCGTATGCACAAGCGGTAGAGCAAGCGCAACCAGCGGTGAACGTAGCAGCGTTAGTTGGCCACACCACACTGCGTAACCAAGTGATGGACGACCTACAACGCACCGCAAGCGAAGAAGAAATTGCAGCAATGCAAAGCAACCTTGATTTAGCAATGGAGCAGGGCGCATTAGGCTTGAGTTCTGGTTTGGCTTACGCAAGTGCGAAGCAAGCCAACGCGAATGAGGTGATGCAGTTAGCCAAAGTGCTGTCTAGCCATGGCGGCATCTATACCACGCATATGCGTACCGAATTTGAAGAGATCTTAAGCGCGATGGAAGAGGCGTTTGAGACAGGCCAATACGCGAAAGTACCGGTTGTTATCTCTCACCTTAAATGTGCAGGTGCAGGCAACTGGGGCAGAACTGTTGAAGTGCTTGATTTGATGGACAA
Organism: Vibrio sp. 10N.286.48.F5; assembly: GCF_041469785.1. Taxonomy (NCBI): domain Bacteria; kingdom Pseudomonadati; phylum Pseudomonadota; class Gammaproteobacteria; order Vibrionales; family Vibrionaceae; genus Vibrio; species Vibrio sp. 10N.286.48.F5. The sequence goes on from NZ_JBFRLG010000029.1 coordinate 125,689, forward strand.
GGTTTCAGAGCACCAAGATGTGTCTTGCGACTGCTATCCATACTCAGCGAGCTCTTCGACATTAGATCTGAAACAGGTGACAGACGATTTCGACATCTTCATCACTTGGTCTAAAGCAAAGCCTGAACATGCAGGCAAAACGCTTAAGCAGATTGCTGATGAGATGAACCTACCACTGATGGACGCAGCAAAAGCGCTTCAACCAGCCGGTGCGGTTTACCACTGCATGGATGAGAACGACGTAAAGCGCGTATTGAAATACAAGCTGACCATGGTTGGTTCTGATGGTTTACCAAATGACCCGCATCCACATCCAAGATTGTGGGGCACTTTCCCGAAAGTCTTAGGCCACTACTGCCGAGATGAAAAACTGTTTGCGCTGCCAGAAGCGATTCACAAAATGACCGGAATGTCTGCGAAGCGCTACAACCTCGCGGGAAGAGGTGAGATTCGCCAAGACGCATTTGCCGATTTAGTTTTATTTGATCCAAAGAATATTAAAGACACAGCAACATTTGAAAATCCTATGTCAGTTGCTGAGGGAATCGAAAGTGTATTTGTAAATGGTGAGTTAACTTACCAAAAAGGAAAAGTGAAAAATAATCGTTCAGGCGTTTTTATTTACCGTAATTAGAATTTAATTATTTTATTAGATATACAGTAATA
>NZ_JBFRLG010000030.1:0-1694 GCF_041469785.1 Vibrio sp. 10N.286.48.F5
TCGGTTTGCTGATACCCGTACCAACCTCGTGAGTAGATATCACTTTACTTTGTACTGAATTGCCTACGCTATCGGTTGATGTGACCACAACTTCAAATTCGGCATCTTGCGTCAGATCGCTGCCCGCCACATCCACTGTCCAGTTGCCATCGCCATCCACGGTGGTGGTGTACTCGGTACCATTGATGGTCATGGTCACAACATCGCCTTCGCTGATGTCACCACCTTTCGCCGTACCGCTAACCGTGATGGTTTGTCCGCTTTCGGCTTTGTTAATCACGTCATCGGCTGTGATGTCATCAACCGTCACGCTGCCTTTGTCGGCTTCAAGATCGACCGTATGCGTTGAAACAGTCGTGGCCGTATATGGGTTTCCTGCGTCATCAATACCAGAAACCGATGCATTAAATTGGGTATCGTTGGCAAGATCTTGACCTGAAACCTCTACAAACCAAGTTTTGTCGGCTAGAACAGTGGTTGTGTACGTATTTCCATTGATATCGAGAGTAACTGTATCTCCCGGTCCAGCATCAAAGCCAACTCGGCCAGATACGAACACATTCCCTTGGCTTTCTTCCGCGTTAATCGTGTCATCCGCGGTGATGCGATCAACTCGGATCACTGCGGTGGCAGATGTATCAGTGAAATATTTCTCGGTAGATTCAGCATCACCCACTTGGCCAATGTCGTTTACGACGGATACAGAGGCATCAATAATCGTATCGCTATCTGCAACTAAGTCTGAGCCATTAACCTCGATCTCAAATAAACCTGTATCCGGATTGACAACTCCTGTGTATTGGTTGCCATTGATAACCAAGCTTACAGTACCCAATGAGAATTCATCACCGGTCACAGAGCCAGTGATAGTGATAGCCGCCTGAGATTCACTTGAATTAATTATTGAATCATCGGTAACTGGATCGACATTGAGGTTGACGATTAGCGGAGTATCATTATAGCTATGCTCAGAGATCCCCGTAGAGTTACTGCTGTTACCCGCAATGTCTGTTGATTCGACAGTGACATTAAAATCTGTATCTAAAGCAAGATCTTCGCCGCTCACATCAAGTTGCCAACCGCCATCTTCATTGACCGTCGTTGTGTACTCGTTACCATTGATTGTCGCAGTGACACTGTCACCAGACTCAATATCACCACCAGTAGCACGGCCCGTCACAGCAATAGTTTGACCTTGTTCGGTGACCGTAACGACATCATCGGCTGTGATGTTATCAACTGTGACGGTTCCTTGGTCTGCTTGAGTATCGAGTGTGAACGTCAACTCACTTGAGCCAGAGGTGTTACCGGCTGCATCGGTTTGACGTACCGTGATGGTGTTGGCCCCTTCGTTTGGCGTGGGCGCTTGCGTGGTCCATTCCCCGTCAACCAAGTATTCAACGATGGCGCCATCTTCAGTGCCAGAAACAGTAAAGCTGCCATCGTTGGTCAGGAAGTCATCTGCCAACGTGCCACTGTCGGTATCAAGGGCAATTTGCGGCGCGTCTGGCGCTGTGGAATCGAGAGTGAACGTCAGCTCGCTGCTGCCTGATGTATTACCCGCTGCGTCGGTTTGACGAACGGTGATCGTGTTGTCACCTTCCGTTGGTACTGGTGCGGTTGTCGTCCAGTTTCCGTCAACGAGGTATTCTACTGTCGCACCCTCTTCTGTGTCGCCGACTGTGAAGCTGCCG
>NZ_JBFRLG010000030.1:2487-117498 GCF_041469785.1 Vibrio sp. 10N.286.48.F5
GTCAGTGTTGGCGCATCTGGCGCTGTTGTGTCTAGAGTGAACGTCAGCTCGCTGCTGCCTGATGTATTACCCGCTGCGTCGGTTTGACGAACGGTGATCGTGTTGTCACCTTCCGTTGGTACGGGTGCGGTTGTCGTCCAGTTTCCGTCAACGAGGTATTCGACTGTCGCACCCTCTTCTGTGTCGCCGACTGTGAAGCTGCCGTCGTTGGTTAAGAAGTCATCCGCCGCTGAGCCAGAGTCCGTATCAAGTGTCAGTGTTGGCGCATCTGGAGCTGTTGTGTCAACTATGGTCTCGCTGTCTGTGCCTAGGCTATCCGGTTGGTCAACCGAACGGAAAGCATCAAGAAGACTCAAGCTTTGAGTACGAGACATTCCCAGCGCTTCAAAGCCCGTCGTTACAAATTCAGTACCTGGAATGGTTTCTTCACCGTCGCGCTCAATAGTCCCGCTACTTACTAGGCTTGAACCACTTTCACCAGCTGCCGTTGCAAATTCTTCGCCTAGCTCCGTCGGATCCTGACCTTCTTCTAAAGCCGCAAAGATATTTGCAATGTCTTGGTCTAGTTCAACTTCACCGCCATCTTCAGGCGAAAAACGCTTGACTGAAATTGGAGATTCAGAGTTTTCGCTCTGGGATTCAAGAATGACATCCCCTGCTTGTAATGGCTGGCCGTCTTCTAGGACTTTAATTGTACCATCTACCGAAACAACAATGCGTTGACCAAGTGCCAATGCACCGCTCGCATTCAATACTGTCATGTCCATATAAACCCCTAAAACTCATTTTTCAATCAAAACGTCAAAATAGTGACATTGTATTTATAATATTAGGTAAAATATAACACCTAACACCATATAATTCATAGTTATGAATGCATATTTTAACAAGGTCGTATACACCATGATGACAATGGTCACACTCATCAATACTTAAAGCGCTCTTAAATTTGATATAAGTTATTGTGCTAACGAAAAATAATTGACATATTAATAGGTGTTCTAAGTGCATTAAAACATCACAATACGCACAGTGATCGGTTAACAAATTTACAACCATTTGCGAGCGCCAGTTGTAGCGATCGTAATTTTTTTGGCGGTTCATCTGAATTTTGTATATCATCGTGCAAAATTAAGACTCAGGTGTGACTCATTTTGGAGAGATGCAAATTGAATAGGATTCAAACGACGACCTTAGGGCTAGCTATAGCAATGACCTTTCCAGCTGCGGCACAAACTCTTGAGCAAGCCGTCGCTTTTACGTTGGAAAGCAATCCTGAAATTAAAAGTGCTTATAATGAGTACGTAAGTAAACGTTACGTTAACGATGCTTCTGGCGGTGCTTATCGTCCAAGTATAGATCTAGATGGTGGGATTGGTTATGAGCATACCGATCTAGTGACCAATACAAATTCAACAGATCTGACGCGTAAAGAAGCGACGATTACTTTGACTCAGTTAATTTGGGATGGAGCAAATACTTCCAACGATATTGATCGTACCGCGGCTGATGCAGAATCTGTTCGTTACCAATTACTCTCCAACGCCCAAGATATCGCTCTCGAGGTCACCAAAGTATACCTTGATGCAGTGAAAGCTTATGAAGTCCTCACCCTGTCTGAAAACAACCTGGCAACACACAAGGATATCTATAGAGATATTCGAAAACGTGTCGAATCTGGCATTGGCTCTACAGCAGATATGTCCCAAGTAGAAGCTCGTATTGCGAAAGCTCATGGTAACTTGCTCGCAGCACAAAATAATTTGTTTGATACGCATACTCAATTTAAACGTATTGTTGGACAGTCACCTTTGGGGTTAGTGTTTCCGCGAGCAGACACTGGAGCAATTCCTTACACCGTAGATGGCGCTCTTGCGAAAGCTTTCAACCAACATCCTGTTATTAAAATTGCACAAGCCGATGTGGACTCCGCTAAATTCCAATATAAACAGTCTAAAAGTTCAAATTATCCGACTGTTTCTTTCGAAGCCGCGCAAACCTGGCGTGATGACGCAGGTGGCAACGAAGGGAGTAGTGACGAATTTTCCGCAATGGTCCGCTTGAGATATAACTTGTATAACGGCGGCGCTGATCAAGACCGCGCTGAAAGTGCTGCTTACCAATTAAATAAGGCCAAAGATCTGCGTGAAAGTACATATCGTAATGTAGAAGAGAGCCTACGCTTGTCATGGAGCGCACTTGATTTAACCGTACAACAGAAAGAGTTCTTATCAGATCACGTAGACTCAGCATCAGATACGGTTATCTCTTACGAGAAGCAATACCGCATCGGTAAACGAACACTTCTCGATTTACTTAACACTGAAAATGAGCTCTTTGAAGCTCGTAAAGGCTATTTAGATGCCAAGTACGATGAACAATATGCTAAATACCGGGTCATGAACGCAACCGGTAATTTACTGACAGGTTTACGTGTCGATATCCCCCAAGAATGGAATGAAAAGGTAGAATATTAATGAAGCTGCTAAAAGCTGTATTTCCACTCTGTCTATTGGTTGCTTCTGCCAACATTTTAGCTGAAACAAACGATGAAGAGTTCGAGTATCGAGCGCTCCCAGAGAGCGTACAAAGTTACGATCTAGAAGACGACGACAATGATGGTGTTATCAACGCCCGTGATTTATGTGTTGATACACAGATTGGCGCTGAAATCGATAATGACGGCTGCGGCTCTTATTTCGAGTCAACGGAACAGAAAGAACTTCACATCTTATTTGCCAACAATTCAACAGAAATCAATCCTGTTTTTCTTGGCCAAATTCGTCAAATGGCCGCGTTTTTAAAGCGGTATGAAAGCACAACCATTCGTCTACAAGGCTACGCGAGTAAAGTCGGAAACGCGGCTCACAACTTAGACTTATCGAAAGAACGAGCATCAAATGTAAGGCGAGCCCTAATAAGTAATGGTATACAACCATCTAGAGTGACAATCGTTGGCTACGGGGATACCGTTTCTAATAAAGAGGGAACCAAAATCAACCATGCGCTCAATAGAAAAGTTGTCGCTTCTGTCGCCGGATTCAAAGGCAAGATCAAAGAAGAATGGCATATTTTTACAAAAATTGGAAAGTAACCACTCTTAGTTATGCCTCATCTGAAACGTTATCTTTAGGTAGCGTTTCAGTACGCTTATAATTCCTTAAATAGCATATACCTAAGCCGTCTATAATGTTAATCTTGTCACGTTATCAACATAGAGAATTAATCCATGAGCAAACTAACAGCTGATACTCAAGCAAATCTAGAACTTTTCGTTTCTGAAACACAAGAAACTAAACTGGTATGGGGCCTTCGCAATGAAGAAGGTTGGCTAGCATGTGACTCAAGTGAATTCGAAAACAGCGAAGTGATGCCATTCTGGTCTTCAAAAGAAGATGCTCAAACTCACAACGTTGAAGAGTGGGCTGACTTCGAAGTATTAGAAATTCCACTAGATATCTTTGTAGAAGATTGGTTACTGACTCTTGCTGAAGACGGCGTTCTTGTTGGTACTAACTGGAATGCAACATTAGAAGGCAAAGAGCTTGAGCCTTCTGACCTAGCGAAATTATACATCTAATTTCCGATATCGGTCGCGCAAATCGTGCGACCGATATACCTCTGATTAGTATCAATAAATTAGAGATCTACCTCGCATAACCTCGTAGCTGTACCTTTCAAAATTTGAAGCAACATCAAACTAATAATAGAATATCGTTCTTTATCTGATTGATCGTCTCTTGTGAATCACTTCGTTTTTGTTACCTTTCTACTATTCATTAGCTTTTGTTCTTATAGCCAAGTATCAACGTCAGATCGTGACCACTATTCACTAGTCGATACCTCCAATTTAAGCTCTACTCCAAATGCTGATTGGAACGCACTTTATCTATCTACTTTAAACCACTCTCCTGAGCGCGCATTAAACATGCTGCAAACACGCTACATCGGGTCAACGGTTTATGGAGATAAGCTTTACCTTGCGTCTCTTCTGTATAAATACATGAGCCACCGTGATCAGCCATTCTACGGAATCGCTTCAAACGACAGCGACTACCAAGCGATAGAAACAGCGTTTATTTCTGCTCTGAGGAAAGACGGCAAAGGCCAATATGAACAAGCACAACAAGGCTTTCTAACACTCTTGGCGAAAATGCAATCTCGCAGTGATTTAACTGGTAAAGCCTTACTAAAGTACCAGCTATGCCGATCGCTTAACGAGCAAGCTAAATATCATCAAGCAAACCATTACTGCTCTGCGCTTCAATCAGATTTACATGATATCGCTGACCCAGTATTACCAAAATTCGGGACTTATCGAGTCATCGCGAACAATCATCATTTCCGCAGTGACTATCAAGCTGCACTAGACACCTACCTATCACTAATAAACGTGTTTCCACAAGGACATGATATTTCTGGGGTTTACAACGATGTGGGTAACTTGCTCAAAGAATTAAAGCAATATGAAAAATCGGCGGAGTATCTAGAGCAAGCTCTAACTCTCAGAGAAAACGCTTCAGATTTAATGAAAGCACAAGTGCATCACAGCCTTGCGGATCTCTACCTCAACCAAGAGCGAAGTGACCTAGCAATTCATCACTTTCAGACAGCAAGAACACTGTTGAGCTCAACGTCGCATAGCTACGGTATTGCACTCACAAGTCTTGGCTTAGGAAAAGCGTACACTCAAACGAAAAACTATGATGTGGCGAGAACCTACCTAATTGAGTCTCTTTCAGCTTCGAGCAAACTGAGCAATGATGTCATTCGCATCAATGCTTACTTGGCGATCAGCGATATGTTCGAAGAACAGAAACTGCCAACGGAAGCACTCAACTATGCTCAACAAGCGCTAGAATTAGCTGAACAAGTCACAAGGCATAAATACATCGCGCAGTCACTTCTTCAGCTTTCTGATATTCATCAATCACTCAGCGATTACCAACAAGCTTTCTATTTCTACCAGCGATACTCGTCAATACAAATGGAAGCTAGAGATATCGACAATCGACTCGCACTCGAAGCGCTCGGCCTGACGCACGCCAAATATGAACAAGAACTAGAAAGCTCTTTCCTGACACATCAGACGAAACTCGACCGCGTTCAAATTGAAAAAATGGAACATCAAAGATGGATGTACAACATCGTTGTTATTCTGTTGCTTTGCGCTGCAAGCTTCACGGTATTGATAAACAAAACGGTTCGCGCAAAAGCAGCAATTGATGGCTTAACGAAAGCATATAGCCGAACTGAGATAATTCGAAGAATCAAAAGAGTGAAACGCTGTAAAGGGACGGACAAACAGCATGTGCTCGTGCTGCTCGATCTAGATAAGTTTAAGAAGATTAATGATGAGCATGGGCACCCTACTGGTGATCGGGCACTGGTCCATATTAGTGATCAAATTAGAAAACACTTAGTGAATGGTGAATTGTTTGGTCGCTTAGGGGGTGAAGAATTTGTCATCATGTTAACCGATACCCCACCAGCAGAGGTACGAGAACGCGTTGAAGAGTTGCACTACGCCATTTCAAGCACTGTCTTTTTATCAGAAAGCAAAAAGTCACTTAATGTGACCGCGAGTTTTGCTTATCTAGCAACCTCAAACGCATTAAGTGACTTTGATGACTTGTATTCAGTGCTCGACCAAGCACTCTATCAAGCCAAAAGCAACGGCCGAAACTGCATTATTGATGCATATAACGAACCGATTGATTTACCTGAAATTATTTATTCTCAGCCTGTTTGCGAACCAACTCAGCCATGATGCTTTCGCGATCACCGAGGTAATCGTTAAGGCCAACTTTACGCAGTTCACATGCCGGACAATCGCCACAGCCATCACCAACAATGCCGTTGTAACAAGTCAGTGTTTTGTTTCTAACAAGTTCAAGTGCTGAGTACTGGTCTGCTAGCGCCCATGTCTCAGCCTTGTTTAACCACATTAGCGGTGTTTTGATATCAAGCTGCTTGTCCATACCTTGTACAAGTGCAGAGTTCATCGCCTTCACAAAGTCATTACGACAATCAGGGTAACCAGAAAAGTCTGTTTCACACACACCTGTAATCACGGTTTCAGCACCGATTTGGTAAGCGTAAATACCCGCTAGAGTCAGAAATAGAATATTACGACCAGGAACGAATGAATTCGGCAGCCCATTCTCTTGCAGCTCATGAGACACAGGAATATCGTCACGAGTCAAAGAGCTGATAGCCAGTTCATTCAACAGAGTCACATCCATCACTTTGTGCGCTTTCACACCAAGCTCTTTCGACAATGACTCAGCAACTTCAATCTCGAGTCTATGGCGCTGACCATAATCAAACGTAATCGCATGAACTTCATCATACTCTTTTAATGCTTGAACAAGACACGTTGTTGAGTCTTGACCACCACTGAATACTACCACTGCTTTTTTCATCTTAAATCCTTACGAGAACCTTCTACTAGCGACTTATCTTGCCCAGTAAAAATACAACCTATGCGATGCTCAAATATTTGTGAGTTTGTATTGATAAGCGCCAATTGCGCTCAATGCAGGTATCAATACAAAGCTGAGTAGCGCGGTCTTTTTGGCTGATTGGTTGCAGAGCGATAACAGTGTCGTTAGGAACTGCTGCTCGCTCCAATAAACCGTCAAGTTGTTCGATGTCTTTGCTTGTACCTACTGGATGCTTAATTTCGTTAGCACGTTGCAAGGCGCTATCTAAGATTTCCAGTTTCGCTTTCATCGCCACTTTCGGTGACACCGTAACCCAAGTGTCCGGTGTGGCTTTAACTTCTGATGTTCCGCTAGTCTCAATCTGACAGCAACAACCGTGCTGCTCAAACGCTTCAGTAAGAGGAACAAGATCATAAATGCATGGCTCACCACCAGTAATCACAATGTGCTTAGCAGTGTAACCTTGCTTGATATATTCATTCACGATTCCTTGAGCATCGATTGCTGACCAAGTAGGTGAATCTTCTGTCTTAACCATAATATCGCCAAGGCTGGTTTCCTCTTCTGGCAACGCTTCCCAGGTCTGCTTGGTATCACACCAAGAACAGCCCACTGGGCAAATTTGCAGACGAACAAAAACAGCGGGAACGCCAGTAAACACGCCCTCACCCTGAATGGTTTCAAACATTTCATTAATCTTGTACAACTTTCCCTCAGCTCAATCATTTGATGAAATTAATCAACCGCAGACCTTAAAGCACTTCCCCCTTTTGGTCAAACAAATGAGTACTGATAAATGAGTTGATCAAAGCCCTAGCCTGAACTTTCAAGTTCCCTTATCCTTTCGCCCATAGATTTCGTTAGCTTTTAATTTTTTAGTAAGGAACAACATGTACAAACTGATTGCTCTTGATATGGATGGCACACTACTCAACAGTGAAAAAGTGATTTCTCAAGAGAACAAAGACGCAATCGCCAAAGCACGAGCTGCAGGTGTGAAAGTAGTTCTCGCTTCTGGTCGCCCTTTAGAAGGCATGCAAAGCAAATTAGATGAGCTTTCGATTGACGGCGAAGATGACTTTGTACTCTTCTACAACGGCTCTATGGTTCAGAACGTATCGACAAAAGAGATCATTCACAGTGAGATCAGCAACGGTAAAGCCGCAAAAGAGATTGCTGCCCTCGCTGAACAGCTTGGTGGTTATGTCCATGCTTTCAGCAAGATCCATGGCTTAATCACACCTGAGAACAATGAGTACACTGGTATTGAAGCGCGTATTAATTGCTTAGATATAACCGAGTTCGACTTTTCTCAACTAGAAGATGACCACGAAATCATCAAAACTATGATTGTCGCTGAACCAAGCAAGCTGACTGAAATCATCGGTAAGTTGCCACAAGAGCTTAAGACTCAGTTTACTATCGTACAAAGTGCACCATTCTTCTTAGAGTTCCTAAACCCGAAATCAAACAAGGGTGTCGGTATTGAAGCGATAGCGAAACACTTAGGCATTAAAGCGGAAGAAGTCATCTGCATGGGTGATGCTGAAAACGATCACCATATGCTTGAATACGCAGGCCTTGGCATTGCAATGGAAAACGCAATGGAAGAAACCAAGAAACTGGCGGATCACATCACAGCTAGCAACGACGACCATGGTGTAGCGGTCGCGATTGAGAAGTTTATCTTCAACTCATAAACGCTCAACAGGTTCTAATAAGAATTACTTTTTGCTTGTTTCAGAAATGACAAAGGCTGTGCACTGCACAGCCTTTTTGATTTTGTGTTAGTCGAGTCGCTTACTCTCTTTTCCATGGCAGACGAAATGCCACCACACCAAACAGAATCAAGATTGGGAAACGTAACGTTTCAACAATAAATGAAGCAATACCGCTGAAAGAGACAAAGCTTCCAGCCCAGCTAATCAGCAGATTTCCCGCTAACAACATCGCCATCACTCCAAGAACGATCTTGAATGAGAACTGACCAACCAAAGGTTTCGAGTCTGTTAACGTCACTAGGCATGCAATCGTCATCAAAATCGCCACCCAGAATGAGAATGTTGGCAGTGGCCATATCACCGTCAGAACAATCGACAGTAAGCACAATGCCCACCAAACACCTTTAGAACTCAATAAGGCGCTAATATCAACATCCGGTTTCGCGTCTAATCTCACGATATGCCACGTCGTTAAAGCGCCTAATACGCCACCCATTAATACATCACTAAAAAACGCACTACCTGAATAAGACTTAAATAGCATGATCCACAGCAGGCCAGCGAGCACTACCAGAATGGCTTTTTGCTCCAAGAGGCGCTTTAGTTTCCAAAAGACTAACAAGGTTAAACTGACCCACAAGGCAGCCAACAGACTTGGAAAACTATACCCACTGCTCATCACCAGTTTCAATGTTGGCATGTAAGCGTGTGGACGTGGAAAACCAAAACCTTGGTGCGCGATTAAAGTAAGTAGTGTCACCGAGATCAAAGTGAAGCCAAACTTCAACGCGAAGTTACGGCCAAAGTACCAAGCAATTAACGGCAATATCACAATGAAGACCCATGGCTTGGCCAACAAGTCAGTCAAAAGCACAGTATTCGCAAATACGCTTGGCATCTTATCGAACGTGTTTTGAAGTGACACAATCCAATTTAATTCAACTTGATGGACTTTGGGTGCCGCGCCCACCAGCTCAGTCACATACGTCACCGGTTGATCTGTCGCAGATAAAAACAGCTCGTTAATCTCAGACCACTGTTCTGGGTAGCGGTATTGGTGATCTTGCAATTCAGTAGGAGGAAGTAACATCGCTCGGCTGACTTCCACGCCATAATGAGGAGCAAACCAAATCGGCAGCTCAAAGCCACCTAACTCATTTCGAGCCTTGTAACTGATCACTTCAGAGTCAGAAATACAATCAAACACGACGGCACTGTCGGTATAACCTAGCACATCACCGACCGTTACCGACAAACCAGCCTCTTCCCACGTTTCACGTTGCGCCGCGACGGCTGGCGGCTCACCTGAAACAACAGTGCCTCCCGGTAGAGACAATTGACCTGTGATCAACTCATCAACCAACACGATTTGGTTATCAGCACGTACTACACACAAGGCGCCCGCGATATGATCGGGCAAAGTGTCGTTTGCCCAAGCGGAAGTAGTACTCAAAAGAGACAGTATGAAAACTAATAAATATCGAATAACCAACGAGTTTACCTAAAAAATAATAGAAGAATATTGAAGACTGCTGTTGCAGTTGAACTATTGTAATCAAAGCCACACAAAATCGCTGTCTACGTTTTGTGCAAAGCCTTCCTCATCCATTGAATGTGAGGTGTGAACCCCATTTTTTGATAGAAGTCCTTGGCAGGCGAGTTAAAGTCCCAAACTTCTACAAAGACTTGTTCAACCCCATAATCATCAAAAGTACTTTCAACTTTGTTAAACAACTTTTCAGCAATCGATTCTTTTCGATAATCAGGCAAGACAAACAGTTCATCGACACTTCCCATCGGCACTGGTTTGCTGACCGTTGAGATAAGCTCACAAAAATGCCCAGAGATAAAGCCAACAATGAGCTCTCCTTTTAATGCCACATAAACCAAACATTCAGGGTCATCCAAGTATCGTGCAATGCTTTTTTCCTGCTCAATCTCTTCTGCCGTTTTAAAGTGCTCTGGGCTAGCAAGGTGGTGGTGATGGTGGAGATCGAACATTAACTCGTTAAGTTGTTCTAAATCCGCGTGCTTTGCGGCCCTTAAGGTGACATTCATGACTATTGCGCTTCTCAAACCAAATTAATATCTAAACTGAGTCTAGTTTACTTGGCGTGAGTATCTATACAAGTTATTGAATTAATTCATTGTTTGAAGTGTGTATTTTAGATACAAAAACGGCCACATTACGTGGCCATTCTGTTTGAATGATTTTGAATTAAACGAATATCGAAGCTATGGTTTTTGCCGTGGCTTTTGCTGTAGCTTCAGCTTTATGCACCGTTATCTTCTTTCTCTTCTTTGAGATCAGCAAGCTGTTGTTCCAGTTCAATAAGCTTAATTTCCGCCTCTACTTCAGCAACTCGCTTTTCTGCATCGGTGCGATTGTCTTGCGCCAGACCATCAGCAGTGACTTGGGTTCGCTGTGCGTTTCTCGCATCATCCGTATCTTTCATTGAACCCGCAACACCACCGGTCACACCACCTAATGCAGCGCCCTTCACGGCTAAACTCGCATCTCCAGTTAGAGCACCTGCTGTTGCTCCTAGTAAAGCACCACCTACAGCACCACGATTACGTGCAGCATTCTCATTTTCGTTATCCATTGCTGGTGATGCGCAACCAGAAAGAGTCACAATCAGTGTCGCTAAAAGAAAAGGTTTAGTGAATTTCATAGGAGTCTCGCTTGGTTCTTCGTTTGGAGTAGAGCCATCTTAAGCAGAACCGTTAATGAGATAAATAAAGCCACGTTTAGACGATACATCATGTTCAGTTATGTATCATTCAACCATCGCATAAGTGCTTATTGATATATATCTTTGAGCTCGCCTTAGCCTGACAAACAAAAAAGGCGACCAATAAGGTCGCCTCAATCGAACTTTCTCTATAATTCTTCTCTTTCAGATGTCACTCTTAGCCTTTGGACCAAAAGTTTTGCATATTTTCTGCGCTAGGTGGTGGCCTAACACCGCAATCTCGATAATGATTTTTATCGCCGATCCCCAGTATCTTGCCATTTTCGTCATCAATCATTGCGGCAACTTTAACACCGTCTCCCACATGACGAGTCAACACGACAATTTCACCGGCTCTTTCAGACCTTACCGCGCCTAAGATTTGATATTCGTAGCGACCTTTCCTTGAATTAACGATCATCTTCGAGTTGATCGGGTCGGCTTCATATCCCACGCCCATATCAAAAACCGCTTGATAGAGATCGACGCCTGTCTTGGACACACACTTAAATACCTTGGGGTGACTCAAAGGTTCTAACAACGCTCTACTCGCTTCATCCTTTGAAATACTGGCACTAGCAGCACCACTAACCAGTAAAGCAATCAACAAAAAGTAAGCTCGCATAAAAAGACCTCAATATGTGGGAATCATAATGAGGTCATAGTAAACGCAATGGATAAGCGGATGAATAAACTGGCGTTTAGGTAAACCATCACGCTGGCTTATGTATAAATCAACAAGCCGAAGGGAGATTACCTAAACTGCGACTTCTATTTGCCGAGCTTTTCAGCAATTTCAGTTAAGCTGGTAGGGTCGTCAATAGTTGAAGGCACCACATATTGTTCACCTTCTGCGATATGCCGGATCGTTCTACGTAAGATCTTACCTGAGCGTGTCTTAGGTAACCTCTCAACAACCAAGGCTTGCTTAAAACAAGCTACCGCGCCGATCTCATTACGAACCTTGCCAACCAATTCCCTTTGCAACTCAATGCCATCGACTTTTACGCCATCTTTTAACACAACTAGACCTAAAGGAAGTTGTCCTTTCAAGTCATCGTGAATCCCGACTACCGCACATTCTGCAATGGCTGGGTGACCACCCACGATCTCTTCCATTTCTCCGGTCGACAGACGGTGTCCCGCTACGTTTATCACATCGTCGATACGACCCATAATAAATAGATACCCATCTTCATCAAGATAGCCACCATCCCCAGAAACATAATAGCCTGGGAATTGGCTCAGATAGCCAGATTCAAATCGATCATGATTACGCCAAACCGTTGGCAGACAACCGGGTGGTAGTGGACGTTTGAGTGCAACAAAGCCTTGCTGATTAGGCTGTGCCGTTTCACCCAATTCATTAAGAATCTCGACTTGGTAACCGGGCACAGGCTTAGTTGAAGAACCTGCTTTCACTGGCAAAGATTCCAGCCCTGTCGGATTGGCAGAAATAGCCCAACCCGTTTCGGTTTGCCACCAGTGGTCAATAACCGGTTTATTGGTATGAGACTCAACCCAATCCAATGTTGGCGGGTCCAAACGCTCTCCCGCCATAAAAATCGACTTGAGCGATGATAAGTCATACTTGGTGAGTAACTCGCCTTCAGGATCTTCTTTCTTGATAGCTCTAAATGCCGTTGGCGCAGAAAATAACACATCGACGTTGTACTCTTCACACACACGCCAGAATGCCCCCGGGTCTGGCGTTCTAACTGGCTTTCCTTCAAACAAGATGGTTGTGCAACCATGAATCAATGGCGCATACACAATATAGGAATGCCCCACTACCCAGCCGACATCAGAAGCCGCCCAAAACACACCATCTTGCGGCATATCGTAGATAGTGCTCATCGAGTATTTCATCGCGACCGCATGACCACCATTATCGCGCACCACGCCTTTTGGCTTACCCGTCGTCCCTGATGTATACAAGATATATAGTGGGTCAGTCGCTAGAACAGGCACACATACGTGAGGCAAAGCATCCTCAACAGCTTGCTGCCAAAGTACATCACGTTCGTTGTTCAATTCGGCTAGAGACTGCTCTCTTTGGAATACCACCACTTTCTCAGGCTTCCATCGGCTGTCCATGATCGCGCGATCGACCATCGGCTTATATGGCAGGACTTTATTTATCTCGACACCGCAGGATGCAGTAATCAACACCTTGGGCTCGGCATCTTCAATTCGAACGGCAAGCTCATGAGGGGCAAAACCACCAAACACCACCGAATGCACCGCACCTAGTCGTGCACAGGCCAACATTGCCATCGCCGCTTCAGGAATCATTGGCATGTAGATCACCACACGATCACCTTTGGTAACGCCTTGCGTGGCTAACATACCAGCGACTTTAGCCACTTGGTTACGCAATTGATTGTAAGTGTACGAGGATTGAGTTCCTGTAACTGGAGAGTCGTAAATCAGTGCGGTATTGTCACCTCGCCCATTTTCACAATGATAATCCAGCGCGAGCCAGCAGGTGTTCATCACCCCATCAGGAAACCAACGCTCAATTCCGTTATCGTCAGTTTGTAATATCGTTTTAGGTGACTCAAACCAATCAATTGCTTGTGATTGTGTTTCCCAAAACGAATTTGGGTCTTCCCTCGCCCATTGATACTCGGTGATGTAATCTGTTTTTCTAGTCATTCGATTCGTAGCAGACATAGTGCATCCTCCATGATTTATCCATTTGTCCAAGCAACTAGCTTTTAGCAGTGTCACTTGGGTGCACTCTTTTCTCAGCGTAATGTTCGTGAACATTTAACCGTTCACGACAATCGCTTTACTTGGGAAAAGGCACACGAATGGCACCTTCCATGATCACTCGGGCACTACGACTCATAATCGCCCTCTCTATTTTCCACCCACTTTCGGCCTGCAGCGCTTTCGCACCTACCTTTAAGGTTCCTGACGGGTGTCCAAAGGTCACGAAATCACGACTTCCCTCACCGGCTGCCAAGTTCACTAAGGTGCCAGGAACACTTGCCGCTGAAGCAATAGCAACCGCAGCCGTACCCATCATGGCATGGTGCAGTTGCCCCATAGACAAAGCACGCACCAGAAGGTCAGTATCTTCGACAGCAACCGATTTACCACTGGAAGCTTGGTACGCTTGAGGCTTAGCAACAAACGCGACTTTAGGTGTATGTTGACGTGATTCAGCTTGTTCTAAAGAATCAATAAGACCCATTGCTACTGCACCATGTGCTCGTATGGATTCAAACAGAGCCAAGGCTTTGGTATCACTATTGATATCTGATTGAAGTTCAGTGCCTTGGTAGCCAACCGATTCAGCATCAACAAAAATGGTGGGTATCCCAGCATTAATGTATGTCGCTTTGATGCAACCCAGATCGGGAACATCTAAAAAATCGACAACATTCCCTGTTGGGAACATAGAGCCACTCGCATCGGCGGGGTCTAGAAAATCAACTTGGATCTCAGCGGCGGGGAAAGTGACACCGTCGAGTTCAAAATCACCTAACTCTTGAACTTCGCCACCAGCGATAGGTACATGAACAATAATGGTTTTCTCTATGTTCACTTGCCATACTCGCACCTCGACCACACCGTTTTCTGGAATACGATTCGAGTCGACTAGGCCACTATGAATAGCAAATGGGCCCACTGCAGCAGACAGATTGCCGCAGTTACCGCTCCAATCAACGAACGGCTTGTCTATTGCTACTTGGCCGAATAGGTAATCAACATCGTGATCGGCTTTACTACTTTTCGAAACAATAACGGTTTTACTGGTACTGGATGTTGCACCACCCATGCCATCGGTTTGTTTGCCATAAGGATCTGGACTACCAATCACGCGCAGAAGTAATGCGTCTCGAGCTTCTCCGGCAACTTGCGCAGCCTCAGGTAAGTCACTTAAGTTGAAGAAAACGCCTTTGCTTGTTCCGCCCCGCATGTAGGTAGCAGGTACTTTTATCTGTTTATTTGTCATCATAAGCTCCTACTGTGCGAGAAAGTCTTTAGCGAAACGTTGCAATACGCCACCAGCGCTGTACACATTCACTTCGTCTGCCGTGTCTAGTCGGCAGGTCACAGGAACATCCAGCTTGTCACCGTTTTTACGAGTGATGACTAGAGCCAAATCAGACCCTGCTTCAATGTCGCCGTACACGTCGTAAAGCTCGGTGCCGTCCAGTTCTAAGGTATTGCGATTGGTTCCCGCTTTAAACTGCAAAGGCAACACACCCATTCCAACTAAGTTGGTTCTGTGGATTCGTTCAAAGCCTTCGGCAACAATCACTTCAACACCCGCCAAGCGCACCCCTTTGGCTGCCCAGTCACGTGATGAACCTTGCCCGTAGTCTGCGCCAGCAACGACAATCAAAGGTTGTTTACGGTTCATGTAGGTTTCTATCGCTTCCCACATTCGCGTAACTTGACCTTCGGGTTCAACCCTTGCTAGTGAACCTTGAACGACTTCTCCTGCGTCCTTCACCATTTCGTTGAACAGTTTAGGGTTGGCGAAGGTTGCTCGTTGGGCGGTTAAGTGATCGCCTCGATGGGTCGCGTAAGAGTTAAAGTCCTCTTCCGGCACTTCCATTTTGGTGAGATATTCCCCCGCAGCGCTCGAAGCGAGAATCGCATTTGAAGGGGATAAGTGATCTGTAGTGATATTGTCACCCAGAATCGCTAAAGGTCTCATACCAGATAGGCTTCGTTCTCCCGCAAGAGCACCTTCCCAATAAGGTGGCCTGCGAATATAGGTACTTTGAGGTCGCCAGTCATAAAGCGGTTCAGTAGTCACCTGCTCCTCGTCTGGCTGGAACATTTTTACGTAGATTTGTTGGAATTGCTGAGGCTTAACATGCTCACCGACAACAGCATCGATCTCGGCATCACTCGGCCATAAATCGCTTAAGTAGATTGGCTTACCATGGTTGTCAGTGCCTAAGCTGTCTTTCTCGATATCAAAGCGAATCGTACCCGCCAAGGCATAAGCAACCACTAATGGCGGTGAGGCTAAAAACGCTTGTTTTGCATAGGGATGGATTCGACCATCGAAATTTCGATTCCCTGACAACACAGCGGTTGAATATAGGTCGCGGTCGATGATCTCTTGTTGAATTTTAGGATCCAACGCACCACTCATTCCATTACAGGTTGTGCACGCATAACCGACGATACCGAAGCCTAGTTTTTCCAGTTCAGGCAACAAACCGGCGGACTCAAGATAAAGCTTGGCAACTTTAGAACCTGGAGCAAATGACGTTTTCACCCACGGTTTACGAACTAATCCAAGCTGATTGGCTTTCTTAGCCACCAATGCTGCGGCGACCACATTTCTTGGATTACTGGTGTTAGTACAAGAGGTAATCGCTGCGATGATTACGGCACCATCAGGCATCTGTTCATCGCTGTACTGCTTAGCATGCTGCTCTTTCCAAGATGTTTGACTGATACCTTGTTCAGCCAGCTCTCTGGTTGGCAAACGGCGATGAGGGTTAGACGGCCCTGCAAGATTGCGCTCAACCTTCGATAAATCAAACTCTAATACACGTTCGTATTGAGCAGAGTCTAGATCGTCAGCCCATAGCCCGGTTTGCTTGGCGTAGCGTTCAACTAGTTCAACCTGCTCAGGCTCTCGACCAGTGAGTTTCAGGTATTGAATAGTCTGCTCATCGATATAGAACATACCCGCTGTCGCACCATACTCTGGCGTCATGTTGGAGATGGTTGCGCGGTCACCAATGGTCAGTGCACGAGCCCCCTCACCGAAGAATTCCAAATAGCTTGAGACCACTCTCTCATTGCGAAGGAACTCAGTAATCGCAAGCACAATATCCGTTGCAGTTATCCCTTCTTGTCTCTGACCCGTCAGTTTAACGCCGACAATATCAGGCAATCGCATCATCGACGGACGACCGAGCATCACTGTCTCAGCTTCCAAGCCGCCCACACCAATCGCAATAACGCCCAGAGCATCAACGTGCGGTGTATGGCTATCGGTACCAACACAAGTATCAGGAAACGCGATGCCTTCTTTAGATTGAATAACTGGAGACATTTTCTCCAAGTTAATCTGGTGCATGATCCCATTACCCGCTGGGACCACACTCACGTTTTTAAACGCGGTTTTACACCATTCAATAAAATGAAAACGGTCTTCGTTTCTGCGCTCTTCAATCGCTCGGTTTTTATCAAATGCTTCGTTATCAAACCCGGCATGTTCCACTGCCAAAGAGTGATCAACAATCAGTTGAGTTTCGACCACTGGGTTCACCTTGGCAGGGTCTCCGCCTTGGTCGGCAATCGCGTCTCGTAAGCCAGCTAAATCTACTAAAGCGGTTTGACCCAAAATGTCATGACACACGACACGTGCTGGATACCAAGGAAAATCTAAGTCGCTCTTACGCTCGATGATCTGTTTTAAGCTATCTTCAAGTGCAGCTGGATCACAACGTCTTACCAATTGTTCCGCCAGCACTCTCGACGTATAAGGCAAGGTTTTATAGCTGCTCGGAGATATCGCATCTACCGCTTCACGAGCGTCGAAATATTCTAAATGGGTACCGGGTAAAGGCTTACGGTACTGCTTTGGTTCAAATTTCACATCAGACATACATCCACCATTATCTGTTAAATTCTATTCGTTGGTTCTCGAGGTCTTATCACATGAAGATAAAAGTCACCTCGAGATATAAGTCGGCTCGATATAGAGAACTAACGTAAATGGATTGGCAGCCAGTCTTGATGCTCTGGCCCGGTGTAGTCTGCACTTGGGCGAATGATGCGATTATTTTCTCTTTGCTCGAACACGTGTGCTGTCCAGCCTGTAAGGCGACTCATCACAAAGATTGGCGTGAACAGTTTGGTTGGGATGTCCATGAAGTGATAGGCAGAGGCATGGAAGAAATCCGCATTACAGAACAAGCCTTTCTCACGCTTCATGACTGCTTCAACACGCTCTGAAACGGCGTAAAGCTGTTCATCTCCCACCTCTTGAGCAAGCTCTTTTGACCAACGCTTGATTAAGGCATTTCGAGGATCGCTTTCACGATAAATAGCATGACCGAAGCCCATTATTTTGTCTTTGTTAGCAAGCATCTGCATGATGTTGGTTTCGGCTTCATCGGCGGTTTGCCAATCTTGGATCATTTCCATTGCCGCTTCATTCGCACCACCGTGCAGTGGGCCTCTTAGTGTGCCAATCGCAGCCGTTACACAAGAATGAATATCCGACAGTGTTGACGCACAAACACGAGCGGCAAAGGTAGAGGCATTAAACTCATGTTCCGCGTAAAGGGTTAGCGAGCAGTGCATCACCTTCTTATGAAGTTCACTAGGCGTTTTGTCAGTCAACATCTTCAAGAAATAGCCACCCAAACATGCTTCGCTTTGATCTTCCGTATCAATGCGCACGCCATCATGGCTAAAGCGATACCAGTAACAAATAATCGCAGGGAAAAGCGCGAGCATTCGTTCAGTCGCAGGCAATTGTTCTGAAAAATCAGATTCTTGCTCTAGATTACCTAGCATCGAACAACCCGTTCTCATCACATCCATTGGGTGAGCATCTGCAGGAATAAGCTCCAACAATGCTTTCAAAGGTTGAGGTAAACCACGTAAACCAACCAACAATGTTTTGTAATCGTCTAGCTCTTTTTCATTGGGCAAATGGCCTCTTAATAGCAGATGTGCCACTTCTTCAAACTGAGCGTGGTTAGCAAGATCGGTAATGTCATAGCCACGGTAAGTTAAACCCGTTCCTGATTTTCCTACCGTACATAGCGCAGTCGACCCTGCACTTTGACCACGTAGACCAGCACCACCGATTGCCGGTGCGCTGGCTGGTTTGTTTGCTGTTTTTTCACTTTTTTGCTCTACTTTTGAAGCATTTTCGACAGCGGCTTTATCACTCAAAGATACAGACATGGTGAACTCCTTTTCTGTGTTAGCCGCCTGCACTCTTTGGTGCTGCCTATTTATATGCCCGATGATCTTTATCATCGGTACTGGATTTGGCGACTAACCATTTCACGTTATTGGATTAAGTTGATTTTTGATTAATTGAAACTGGTTTACCCTTCGCTTGAAAACAACTGATCAAGCTTGTTCTCGTAGTCGTGGTAATTAAGGTGTTCGTAAAGCTCCTTACGGGTTTGCATTGAATCCAACAGAGCTTCTTGATTGCCTTCAACTAGCAAGTGCTTGTAAACATTCTCCGCCGCTTTGTTCATCGCACGGAACGCACTCAATGGATAAAGCACCATGTCGACACTTGATTGGGCTAACTCGTTACAGCTGTAGAGTGGTGTTTGGCCAAATTCAGTGATGTTCGCAAGAATAGGCACGTGCTTGCCCGTTGCTGATTTCAGCGCTGCCGAGAACTTCACGTATTGATCGAGTTGATTCATCGCCTCAGGGAAGATCATGTCTGCGCCCGCTTCAACACAAGCTATCGCTCGCTCAATTGCGCTATCAATGCCTTCAACCGCCAATGCATCCGTACGTGCCATAATCACAAAGCTTTCATCGGTTCTAGCATCGGTTGCCGCTTTGACTCTATCGACCATCTCTTGCTGACTTACAATCGCTTTATTTGGTCGATGACCACAGCGTTTCTGGGCCACTTGGTCTTCCATATGGATTGCTGCTGCGCCTGCCTTCTCCATAGCGCGAATCGTACGTGCAATATTGAATGCGCCACCAAATCCCGTATCGATATCCACCAGCAATGGCAGATCACACGCGTTGGTAATACGTTCAACATCTACCAACACATCGTTCAATGTGGTGATGCCTAAATCAGGCAACCCATAAGACGCATTGGCGATGCCTCCGCCAGACAAATAGATCGCCTGATGCCCCAAGTTCTTTGCCATCATCGCGCAGTACGGATTGACCGTGCCGACGATCTGCAATGGGTCGTTGTCTTGCACAGCTTGTCGGAACTTAGCTCCTGCTGGTAACTTCATAATGACGCTCCCTGTTAATTGTTTATTTCTAGCTAACCTTTAAGACTTACGGCTTTTGGTTATCGCCAGCTCTGACCCGCTGACAGATACCAGTCGCCAGTTAATCAAGATCTTTGGATTGGATTTGTTGTTCTATAAGCAGTCGACTGCCCGATATGTGTCTTCGCATAAGCATTTCTGCTAGCTCTTCATCACGGTTACGGATCGCTTGTAGAATGTATTTGTGTTCATCTAGCGCCTCTTTTGGACGAGACTGCGCCCTAGGTGATTGATAGCGATACATACGTAATAAGTGATAAAGCTCGTCACACAACAACGAAATGAGTTTGCTGTTGCGACTCGCTTTGATAATGCGGTAATGGAAATCAAAATCCCCATGTTGATGAAAGTAAGAAGAACCTTCTACTTCATCGATATGCTTTGAATGTGTCGACAATAACCCTTCAAGCCCGACAAGCTCTTCTTGTGTGATATGTCTCGCTGCGAGTCGAGCAGCCATGCCTTCCAAAGCCTCTCGCACCGCGTAAAGCTCTAGCAGTTTTTCTGCCGAAAAAGTAATCACTCGCGCGCCAACATGTGGAATGCGTTCTATTAGGCCAAGCCCTTCAACTCGCATTATCGCTTCACGTAATGGGCCTCGGCTTACTTCGAAGCGTTTAGCCAATTCAGGTTCCGAAATCTTACTGCCCGGTAGTAATTCACCGCTAACAATCGCCTCAACGAGATACTCAGTGAGATTTTCTGATTTAGTGTTCTCTTTATCGCTAACACGTGTTTTCGTGTTTGCATTTAAGCTGAGATCTTTTATCGCAGTATTCATATTCACGCTGCTCACTTCTATTTGCTGAACCTTAATTGTCAACAATTCCATAACATGAACATAAAATACACGATTAAATTGTCGACAATCAAGCAAATTGTCGACAATTTAGACTAAGGTAGTACTTTCTATAGGCGATAAAAACTTACTTAAAAGGACACTAAAAACAATTCAACCACTTGTTATTTATCGATTTAAGCAAAGAAAGAGCCGCTAAACCCTTCCCTACCCTGAAATCACTCGAAACCAATGTGTCGACAACTTATAGACAGACTTGACAAACGCAGAGCACTTTGTGTCGATCTACCTGTTCACCGATAAACAGATATAAAAAAGGCGCACTCATGTGCGCCTTTCATTCATAGACCCCGTTCTAACAAGCCACCTTTACTCAAGCAATCTGACGAGTAACATCTAGGTATTTGCTGATATCAACGAAATCAATTTGTTCCGGCTTCAGATACTCTTCTGCATAACGCAGGTGAGTGCCGCTGGTTAAGAACAATCTAAACAGTTCGATATCGAGATGCTCGTCCAATGCCATTTTATACATGATGTCGACAGCAACACTGATTGGCTTAGCCTTCTTATAAGGCCTATCTGCAGCGGTTAATGCCTCAAAAATATCAGAGATCACCAGAATACGTTCTGGGATTGAGAGGTCATCACCAGTCAGCTTCCTTGGATACCCTGTACCTTTAAGTGTTTCATGGTGAGTTGAAGCGTAGCGAGGAACACGACTTAGCTCTTTCGGGAATGGCAGGTTCTCAAGCATCTTAATCGTGCCAAGCATGTGCTCGTTTATCTTAAATCTATCTTCAGCAGTCAATGTACCGCGTGCAATACTCAGATTGTAGACTTCGCCTAGGTTGTATAAGTGCTCAGGCACATCCATTTTAATTTGATGTTTCGGGTCAAATTCTAACGGCCTATCTCTTTTCACTATGTGCTCTGGCTTATCACTCAAAAGTGGTTCTGTGGCTGGTAAACTTGAACTCGGCTCTCGATTCATTGCCTCTATCGGTGATAGACCAAGTTGATCATCAAAGTTACGCGTCCAAGTCGTTTCAGCTATCAAGCGAATACGAGCAACTTTGTCATCACTCATGAATTCACCACCAACATTAGACGTCGCGATAAACTCAAAATCATCTTGTAGCTTCTGTTGCGCTTCAGCCAACTCTGTTTGGATTTGTTCGCTCGCTAGCTTGCCTTCAAGCTGTTTCGTTAATGCTATTATTTCAGCATCACGCCACAATACCTCAAATCGAGTTCTCACCTCGTGAATTCGGTTGTAGTTGGCCTCAAGCTTCGTACCTTTATCGACGATGTGTTCCGGCGTTGTTATTTTTCCGCAGTCATGCAACCAAGCCGCAATTCTAAACTCACGGCGCTCATCATCATTTTTAAACTCAAAATTTTTAAAATGATCAGATTGTGATTTCTCAGCCACGTCAGCTAGCATCAAACCTAGCTCTGGTACACGGTTACAGTGCCCAGCCGTATAAGGGGACTTGTCATCGATAGCTTGGGCGATAAGCTTGATAAACGACTCTACAAACGCCTCTTGCCTCTGTTCATGTCGTTTAAGCTCCATTGCCATTTCTTTTACAGCAACAGATAACTCCCACACTTCTTTAATACGAGTATTAAGCACAGCTACGTTGTCATAGTCACGCAACTTAACCTTGTGAGTCTCTTTCTCTAATTGGCGAATAGGACGTACTATCGGTGTACCAAAGACCCAAGCCACAGGCAAGGTTAAACTCATCAGTAAAATCGTTACACCAACAGAGGTTGCTAGACGCTTATTGACTGTACTGAAGACTTCAGATTCGGGAATCAATACCGCAAAATACTCAGAGTAGTGTTCGCCCGTGTCTATTTTCTTTAAATAGAGATGCTTAATCTCACCATTCAACTCGACCCTTACCATACTACCTTCAACCGTTGCTTCCTTAGTCAAATCATAAAGTTCAGTATAAGGAACCGTCGTATTCGTATTAAAGCCGGTATCATGCAGCCACTTTTTTGCTAAGGCATCAAGTTGTTCACCACTTAACTTGCTGATAGCTTGATCAATAATTGGAAGCAATTGTTTATGCTTGCTCTGCAGCACCAAATGGAATTGATTTGAGTAGTTCTGTTTTAGATCTTCTAGAGTCCCATTGACAACAAGGCCTGGCTGGAAAAACCTATCTAATGCAAACGAGAGTACGGGTTCAGCTTCTAAGAAAGCAAAGTTCTCTTCGCTTTCAATTGAATTAAATGCAGACTCTAGGTTTTCAAATTCAACTAAATCAATGTTCGGAAAGTCCTCTCTTAACTTAGGAATAATTGACCACCCAGATAAAATGGCAACTTTTTTACCCTCAAGCTCGGCATAATTAGTGACAACCTTCGCACCGACCCTTGTCACGACAGAAAATGGCAATTCATAAATTGGAGTCGTGTATAGGCCATCTATGCCATTATTTTTATAATTTTGAACCGATTGCAGGCCATCAATACTTCCTTCTTGAAACTTACTGACAAGCTCGCCCCAAGAGAAACCATTAACAAATTCAAACCTGATCCCTGTCATCTCACCAATCATGTTAAGAAGGTCTATCGCATAGCCGTTTGGCTTTCCCGCCACTGAAAAGTCCATCGGCCCCCAATCATTTTGATTAGACACTAACAGCGGAGGGGTATCGTTAATCAAGGCTTGCTGCTCAGACGATAGCATTAATGTTGATACATCAAACTCCGATTCCTGATTGTTAACCTTGAGGTTAGACGCAATAATATTACCCGATTTCGAATATAAGAAAGACTCAACCTTACTGTCTTCTGCTAAGCCAAGCGCCGTACCTGATAGTTTGCTAGCTAAAGAAGACAACACAATATCAATACCAATCACATGTTGAACTTCAGATTCGATTTTCGAATCAAACGCTAAAGAATAAGTTTGCCCGGTAATTTGTAAATGCTGGAAAAGATATGGCTGAGTTTTTTCGACCGACTGAACATTGGCAGAAACATACCAAGGCCTGGTTGTTGGAAGGTAGTTGCTCTGCTCCGTAGTTGAGTTTCTTAGCGTAAACTCTTGGTCAAAATATTTCGTCGTACGGACGCGCTCCTCCCCTATATTATGAATCTCAACCACAACCCAACGGTCTTTTTGTTGTGCACCGATTTTTTCTCTAACGACAGGGGCAGATTCTAGATTAATAATTTGGAAGAAGTTTTCATTAGATGAGCCAATGTAAATACTATAAAAGAGAGGGTTATCTTTAATTGCTTCTGAAAGAATACTACGCGACTCTTCTTTCGATATTTTGTTACTTATAGAACGTTTCACTGAAGAAAGTAAACGCGCCGTATTGGCTGCGTCAGAATCAACCGCGCCGATATAGTTACTCAGCTCTTGGGACACCATCGTCAACTTTGATAGGGTATTCTCAGTCGCCATTTTTTTACTGAAGTAATATTGAAGAGAGACCGCAACCACAGCCGTTAGCACAGTCGCGAGTATGAACATTGTTCCAACGGTAAAGCGTAACGAAATTTTTTTTAATGCCATTATTTCATCCTTGAATAATCGCCAACTCCAAAGTTAACAGCCTAGCGCAATCAATACCGCTTAAGTTGCATATCAACTATAGTAACTCATTATTCCACATCTAAAATCTAACACCTCTATACACCTGACTCTTTTGCAGAAATAGTTATCGTAGTCACATCTAACAATATAGACCAACAACCAATGCACTCGAGTAGAAAACGCTAGTTAAATCCAACCTTTGTCAATGAATTCAATCATTCTGAGACAATAACTACGATTTTAGAATCCAGATATCATTCAACAGTAAATGGACAAAAACACGTTACCGTGAACTTTATGAACAATATTAATCCAATGTTCTTTATTCTCAATATCGCCGCATTACAGACATTCCATTAACACACCGTTAACTTTAGCTTCATCTGCTAAGCAATATCCTACTCATCTGTTTAGTAGCTGGAAATAAAACATAAGTTTCTCTCCATTGAAGAGATCCCCTACATAAGGAACGTGAACCATGTTCAAGGCACTGAAACCTACTCTTGCGGCTTCTATCATCGCAGCAACCTTTTCTTTCAACACTTTTGCTGCTGACGTAGAAAAAATCCACTTCCTAATCCCTGGCGGCGCTGGTGGTGGTTGGGATATGACAGCTCGTGGTACGGGTGATGTATTGGTGAAATCAGACATCGTAGAAAATGTCTCTTTCCAAAACCTGTCTGGTGGCGGTGGCGGTAAAGCGATTGCTCACCTAATCGAAACAGCACAACGCCAAGAAGACACGCTAATGGTGAACTCAACGCCTATCGTTGTTCGTTCACTAACAGGTATCTTCCCTCAATCTTTCCGTGACCTAACTCCGGTAGCAGCAACCATTGCCGATTACGGCGCAATCGTCGCTCCTGCGGATTCTAAGTACGACACTTGGGAAGACGTCGTTAAAGAATTCGAAACCAACCCACGTAAAGTGAAGATTGCTGGCGGTTCAGCTCGTGGCAGCATGGACCACCTTGTAGTAGCGGCAGCGTTCAAAGGCGAAGGTTTTGATGCGAAGAAAGTACGTTACATTGCCTACGATGCTGGCGGTAAAGCGATGGCGGCACTGCTTTCTGGCGAAACACAGCTGCTTTCAACGGGCCTTGGTGAAGTACTAGAGATGTCTAAATCTGGCCAAGTAAAAGTGCTTGCTGTGACGGCTCCAAAGCGTCTTGACGCTGCGCCTAACATCCCAACACTGACTGAATACGGCAACGAGACAGTATTTGCTAACTGGCGTGGTTTCTTTGCGGCACCGGGTACAAGCCAAGCAAAAATCGACGAGTGGAACGAAGCTCTTGGCAAAATGTACAAAACCGATGAGTGGCAAGTGGTTCGTGACCGTAACGGTTGGATCGACAACTACAAAGCTGACAAAGATTTTTACGCCTTCCTAGAAGACCAAGAAAAACAGATGGGCGATCTAATGCGTGAGCTTGGTTTCTTGAAGTAACCAACAACCAGAGAGGGTCTTTGTGCCCTCTTACTCTTTCCTGTTTCGCCGTACATGAGTTAACTAAAACTCCTTTGTTTATTCGTAGTGTATTGCTAAAGCTTGCTGATTCGTTGTAGAGGCAAGTGGCTTAACCAAGTCATGTAATTCGCTCACCTTTGGTTAGTGATCCCAGACATTCTTCATTAACTCGCTCATGTGCGGCTTTTTTACTTTTTATACCACCCCAAATGGAGTTGGATATGTCGGACTTACCAACCAAATTTCTGAGTAAGGAATCTTTGCTTTCGAAGGATCGCATCGGAGCCATGCTCTTTATGCTTGCATGTTTATGCTATGGCTACCAAACCACGCTGATTCCTTTGTTCCCCAGTGACGAGTACGAACCCTTCACAGCAAGAACCTTACCTATCCTGCTAACGTTTATCGGCATTGGCCTTTCGTTGATCCTGCTTATAACCGGACAGCCGGATAAAAAAGTTACATGCGACACTACGCCGTTGAACTGGAAACTGCTTATTGGCTTCTTGGTGTTAATGGCTCTGTACGGTGTTGGGCTGACTTATCTTGGCTTTGTTTTAGCAACCAGCTTCTTCTTACTTGCAGGCTTTTACCTACTGGGTGAGCGCCGAAAAGCTGTCTTATTTGGCGCGTCGTTTCCTTTCGTTATCGCGTTCTTTCTTTTATTAACTCAAGGCTTAGATATCTACCTAGAGCCTGGTTTAATCTTCACTCTTTGGTAGGGATAACATTATGTTAGACGGAATTTTACAAGGACTTTCTACCGCCGTGATGCCAATGAACATCATGATGGTAATTGTTGGCTGTTTTGTTGGTACCTTTATTGGAATGCTACCGGGACTCGGTCCAATTTCAGCAATCGCGTTGATGATCCCGATTACATACGGCCTAGATCCTTCTTCTGGCCTAATCTTGATGGCTGGTGTGTACTACGGCGCTGTATTTGGTGGCTCGACGTCATCCATCTTAATCAATGCTCCGGGTTGTTCTTCAACGGTAGTAACCGCGTTTGACGGCTACCCGATGGCTCAAAAAGGCCAAGCAGGTAAAGCACTTGCTCTCGCGGCTTACTCTTCTTTCACAGGCGGTACGCTTTCAGCAATCATGCTTTTGATTGCCGCACCGGCTCTAGCAAGCGTGTCACTGAGCTTCCAGTCTTCAGACTACTTTGCGTTGATGCTATTAGGTTTGTCCGCTGTAGCGGCGTTTGCAGGCCCAGGTCAGGTAATCAAAGCGTGGATGATGACTATTCTTGGTTTGATGCTATCAACTGTAGGTATCGACAAAGGTGTTGGCGTTGAACGGTTCACTTTTGGCCTTACGGATCTGATGGATGGCTTTAGCTTCCTATTATTAGCGATGGCAACATTCGCACTGGGTGAAACCTTGATGGGTATTCTAAAACCAGAGCAAGACACCAGCGCGGAAGAAAGCCAAAAGATGTCGGATATTGGTAGCATGAAGGTCACCAAAGAAGAGTTCAAAGAAGTGGCACCAGTTTCAATTCGATCTTCTATTCTCGGTTTCTTTACCGGTGTTCTACCGGGCGCAGGTGCCACTATTGCGGCATTCCTAAGCTACGGTATGGAGCGTAGCCTCGCGCCAAAAGACAAGCAGAAAGAGTTCGGTAAAGGCAGTATCCGTGGTCTTGTTGCTCCTGAATCAGCAAACAACGCCGCTTCAAGTGGTTCATTCGTTCCGCTACTAACGCTGGGTATTCCGGGCTCTGGTACAACTGCGATTATGCTTGGTGCATTGATTGCCTACGGTATTCAGCCTGGTCCTCGCTTGTTCGTTGAACACCCAGATGTATTTTGGTCAGTGATCATCTCTATGTACTTTGGCAACATCGTACTGGTTATCTTGAACCTGCCTTTAATCCCTTATATTTCTAAACTGCTAGCGGTACCTAGAACGGTTCTACTGCCAATGATTATCTTCTTCTCAATCACTGGCGTGTACTTGGTGTCATTCAACACGATGGACGTATTTGTGATGCTACTGGTAGCGATGGCTGCGATAGCATTAAGGCTAGCCAACTTCCCATTGGCACCATTACTGTTAGGCTTCATATTGGGCGGCTTGATGGAAGAGAACTTAAGACGAGCATTGATGATCAGCGATGGTGAGTTGAACTTCTTATGGGAACGCCCTATTACGATGACCTTCACTATTCTGGCGGTATTGGTGCTGTCTAGCCCGATTCTAGTGAAACTATTTAAGAGTTTTAGAGCGAAGCCAGTAGAAGTGTAAAGCTTTATCGAATCAACTAAACCTCAACGAAAGGAGCCATTGGCTCCTTTTTTCATTTAAAGCCTCAATTAAAACCAGCGGTTAAAGATGGTAGCAAACTCACAAACCTATCTTTACAACACACATGGCGCTGATATTCATAACAAATTCAAGTAAGGTAACCAGTTAGTTAACGTATTGGATTCTAAAACTATGGATTGGTTGATTCTATTCTTATCAGGGGTGGTTGGCGGTGTGCTTAACTCCATTGCGGGTGGCGGCAGCTTCATCACTTTCCCTGCTTTGTTATTTGCTGGCGTTCCACCAATAGCAGCCAACGCGACCAACACCTTTGCTTCATGCGCTGGTTACATCAGTGGTGCTTACGCACTGCGCCACGAAATTCAATCTGGTACCAAACAACTCAAGCTCGTTGTTGGGCTATGCGTAATTGGCGGCGGCATTGGTGCATTTTTACTACTACACACGCCAGAAGCGCTATTTACCCAATCCGTACCTTGGTTATTACTGTTCGCCGCTCTGCTTTTTACCTTTGGTGGCACTCTCAACAAATGGCTAAAGAAAGTAACCGCTAAACATAAGCACGCCACCAGCGCAGGGGCGTTCTTTTCCGCTGTATTGCTTTTGATCGTGTGTGTTTATGGTGGTTATTTTAATGCAGGCTTAGGCATTGTGACATTGAGCTACTTGGCGCTGGCTGGTTACACCAACATCAACGTGATGAATGGCATCAAACTGCTCGTGTCCGCGTGTGCTTCCCTCGCAGCGATCGTATTTTTTATCGTCAATGGTTCGATTGATTGGCCGTCTGGCATGGCTGTATTATTGGGTACATTGGTTGGTGGTTATTATTCAGCAAAAATCTCTCGCCGCATCCCTCAACACTATGTTCGTAATACAGTGATCATCGCGAGTTTCTTAATCACCGCTTACTTTTTCTATAATAACTAGGTTTTATGCTAAGTCGGTTTGACACTAATTAAACCCGAAACTGAATCTAATTCTAACTGGAAAACACAGCGGGAAAGCTGACTCTCGCATTACCTATCTCGCTATTTTATTACTTATAAAATAACCGTGTCGATATGTGTGAGACGAGTCCTTTAATTAGTAAATTTGATAACAATTTAGACTGTTTTTTAGCCTTTATTTTTCCAAGGGTGGGATACTTCTCCTGTCGAAAGTGAGACTTCATTAGGAGGCGTTATGAACATTAAACTCGGTCATGTCATGTCATCAAGTCGACTCATTTGCTTTGTCGCTTTTCTTGCTGCCACATTCGCGTGGATCCTAAAAATGCCCGCTCTGTTTTCTGTGTCAGCGCTATTCTTACTTATCAGTGCAATCGTTTATGTCACCGATCTTTGGAAGAATCAAAGAAAGAACCGCGAAGCTTAGCCATTTACGGTTTAAATCGAACGAATTAAAAAAGGAGCTCATAGGCTCCTTTTGTGTTTTTCGCTTATCTAATTAGCCGTGCTAATCGCCGACGCCTTATTTAGCGACGGTTCTTTCTAGCGATGTCTTCTTGTTAACGACGCCTTCTTGTTAACGACGGAAGTTACGACCGTTACCGCCACGGCGCTCTTTAAATGCAGACGCAGCTTTAGCTTGAGAGGCATGGATAGACTCAACCGTTAGTTCCATCGGCTCACGAGGCTCTAGCCCATGGCGGAATGTACGTGAACGCGGAGGCATCTGGTATTCGATGTCCGATGCTTTAGGCATGCGCTTGAAACGGTAAAGGTAGAAGTTTTCAACCTTCTCACGAGCCCATTCGGTTTTCTTCAGGTATTTAACTGCGCTTGCCACTGTAGGCTTAGTGTTAAAGCAGTTCATACGCATTGCCGCATCTAAAATTTCCCAACCATAATGATCCACTAATTCAGTGATCATGGTTTCAAGCTTTAAGCCGTGTAGCGGGTTATTTTGTTGCAGTTCGATTCTTTCTTCTTCAGTCATAACATTACCTTTTTCAAGGCAACTAAAGGCCTTGAATTTACTCTAGAACACCGTCATCACTGACCGCTTCTAGCTCAATCATTTGGGCATTATTTCCATTGCCCTTGTTTATGTCTTTATGATGGCATAAAGCATGTGCGTTATCCTATTTATCTTTTCATTTAATTTTAAAATGGTTATTTAACGTCCAGATCATCATTAACAGCACTTTAGTTAAGCAATAGCGCATACGCTATTAACTGGCAGACGTATTCGATGCGTTAATGAGTAAAAGAGCCTATAAACACGCTTGGTCACTGAATGAGGTGATGGCCTATATAGAAGCAAACACTGGTTCAATGTTTGACCCAGAGTGGGTTGAAGCGCCTAAACAAAACCTAGACAGCTTTATGGCCATTCGAGATCAATACAACGACGATGTACAACCACATATCATGACCGCCTAAGCGATAATTAGTTGTGTGTTTGAAGTGACCATCTAAAAATACGCAAACCAACAAAAAAGGATGCCACTGAGGCATCCTTTTGTTTTCTAGTTTGCAGCTGAAAGAACAAATTTGTTCTCTACTGATTCTAACTAACGATTATACGTCGTAAGTTGTAGAAGCAGTATCGCCGCCTGTACCAGTCCAGTTTGTGTGGAAGAATTCACCACGTGGACGGTCAGTACGCTCGTAAGTGTGAGCACCGAAGTAGTCACGTTGAGCTTGAAGCAGGTTCGCTGGTAGACGTGCAGTTGTGTAACCGTCTAGGAAAGATAGCGCAGAAATCGTACATGGCATTGGGATACCAGACTCTAGAGATTTCGCTGCTACTTTACGCCATGCCACTAGGCTGCCTTGTAGGATGTTTTTGAAGTACTCGTCAGAACCTAGGAACGCGATGTCTGGGTTTGCTTCGTACGCATCACGTATGTTGCCTAGGAATGCAGAACGGATGATACAACCACCACGCCACATTAGCGCTACGTTACCGTAGTTTAGGTCCCAGCCGTTTTCGTTCGACGCTTCACGCATTAGCATGAAACCTTGAGCGTAAGAGATGATCTTAGAAGCCAGTAGAGCTTGACGTAGTGCATCAACCCACTCTTGCTTGTCGCCTTCAACTGGAGTGATTGTCTTCTCAAACAAAGCTTCAGCTTCAACACGTTGGTCTTTAAGAGCAGACAGGCAACGAGAGAATACAGACTCAGAGATCAGTGTTAGTGGGATACCTAGGTCTAGTGCGTTGATACCAGTCCACTTACCCGTACCTTTTTGGCCTGCAGTGTCTAGGATCTTCTCAACTAGCGCTTCACCGTCTTCATCTTTGTAGCCAAGGATGTCAGCAGTGATTTCAACTAGGTAGCTGTCTAGCTCAGTCTTGTTCCAGTCAGCGAATACTGCTTGCATCTCGTCAGCAGACATACCTAGGCCATCTTTCATGAACTGGTATGCTTCAGTGATAAGCTGCATGTCACCGTATTCGATGCCGTTGTGTACCATCTTAACGAAGTGACCAGCACCGTCGTTACCAACCCAGTCACAGCAAGGCTCACCAGCGTCAGTTTTTGCCGAGATACCTTGGAAGATTGGCTTAACCGCTTCCCAAGCTTCAGCCGCACCACCTGGCATGATTGAAGGACCGAAACGAGCACCTTCTTCACCACCAGATACACCAGTACCGATGAAGTGGATGCCTTTCTCACGACAATGCGCTACTCGACGGTTAGTGTCTGGGTAGTTAGTGTTACCACCATCAATGATGATGTCGCCTTCGTCTAGAAGTGGGATTAGATTTTCGATGAACGTGTCTACAACGTCACCAGCACGAACCATAAGCATCACTTTACGTGGCGCTTCTAGCTTCTCAACTAGCTCTTCTAGAGAGTAAGCACCAACAATGTTAGTACCTTTAGCTGGGCCTTCTAGGAACTCGTCTACTTTCGCAGCAGTACGATTGTGAGCCACAACTTTGAAGCCGTGGTCGTTCATGTTTAGGATAAGGTTCTGACCCATTACTGCTAGGCCAATTACACCGATATCACCTTTCATTATTTATATCTCCTTGCGGCTATTCGCACTTATGCGATAGCACTTGCTGCATTTGAATCTAGGAACCACTCTGTCTCGCCAGTTTTAGACTGGATTTTCGCTGCCGGGTAAGGCAACTCTGAAGCAGGAGTAGTATGAATTTCTTTAACGATCTCAACTTTACCTGCACCCAGTACTAGGTAGCTGATTCGTTTTGCTGCTTCTAAAACTTTTGCGGTTTTAGAAACACGGATTTGACCAGACTCAGGGTGAGAAGCCAGTACAGACAGGTTCTCATCTTGGTAGTTGGTTGCACCTGGGAATAGTGAAGCTGTGTGGCCGTCTGCGCCAACACCAAGCAGAATCCAATCGAATACAGGCGTGCCGTTTTCTGTTGGGATTACGTCTGCCATCTCTTTTGCGAAACGCTCTGCTTCTGCTTTTGGTTCATCTTCACCACGGATGCGGTGGATGTTTTCAGCAGGAAGGTTTACTTGAGTAAACTCTTTTAGTTTTGAAAATAAGAGTGCGTTTGCTTCACCGAAATTGCTTTCAGCATCATCAGGTGCAACGCAACGTTCGTCGCCCCACCAGAAATGAAGGTTATTCCATTGAATGCCTTCTGCGTATGGCGCTTGAGCTAAAAGCTTGAAAAGCATTTTTGGCGTGCTGCCACCCGACAATGAAATGTGAACAGGCTTGCCCTGCTCGCTGTAAGCTTTCATTTCGTTTGCTAGGTTTTCAACGACTAATTCAGGCGTTGCAAAGATCTTGTGATTGATCATAGTTCGCAGTAATCCGTATCTGTTAAGTTTTTGCATGGGAAACGCCATGCGCGGCCATCACGCTGCAGAAGCTCATCGGCTTCTTGTGGGCCCCAAGTACCACAAGCATAGCCAAACAGTGCTTGAGGGTCTTGCTTGAAATCTAAGATCGGTTGAACGTACTTCCAACATGCTTCTACTGCATCGGTACGTGCAAACAGAGTCGCATCACCGTTCAGTGCGTCAAGAAGAAGACGCTCATAAGCCGTTAGCATCTGAGTCTCAGGCAGATCAGAGTAAGAGAAGTTCATTTTCACTTCTTTTGCTTTGAAACCTGCACCTGGCTCTTTCAAACCAAAGCTCATCTGAATACCTTCATCCGGTTGGATACGGATAATCAGTTTGTTCTCTGGTGCATCTTGACCAAACACTGGGTGTGGTGTGTTCTTAAAGTGAATCACAATTTCAGTCACACGTGTTGGTAAGCGTTTACCCGTACGTACGTAGAAAGGAACACCATTCCAGCGCCAGTTATTGATGTGTGCTTTAAGACCAATGTAAGTTTCAGTACGAGAGTCGTCTGCGACACCATGCTCTTCACGGTAACCTAGTAAGTGCTGACCACGAACATCTGATGCTGTGTACTGACCTAACACTAAGTCTTTACGCAAATCATCTTCTTCTAATGGTTTCAGACACTGAAGTACTTTAACCACTTCATCACGAATAGAATCTGCATTGATTTGAGCAGGTGGCTCCATACCAACCATTGCTAGCACTTGTAGCAGGTGGTTTTGGAACATGTCACGAACTGCGCCAGAACCGTCGTAATATCCGCCACGTTCTTCAACGCCAAGGAACTCAGCACCTGTGATTTCAACGTATTCAATGAAGTTACGGTTCCACAGTGGTTCAAACATCGCGTTTGAGAAACGAAGCACTAGAAGGTTTTGTACCGTTTCTTTACCAAGATAATGGTCGATACGGTAGATCTGGTGTTCTTGGAAGTGATGATGGATCTCTTCATCCAGCGCTTGAGCTGATGCAAGATCGTAACCAAATGGCTTCTCAATAATCAGACGACGCCAGCCGTTCTTCTCATCGTTCAGGCCATGCGCAGCAAGGTTTGCTGGAATCACACCGTAAAGGCTTGGCGGGGTTGCCAAGTAGAACAATGTGTTATGGTTTTCGAATTGGTAGTCTTGCTCAAGCTTATCCAGACGTTGTGCTAGACGAGCGTAATCGTCTACATCTGAAGTGTTGATCGCTTGATAATGCAGATGTTCAATAAATGCATTCAGCGTCTCTGGCTCAGTTTTTTCCATTTCCTGAAGAGACTTCTTCAGCTTCTCACGGTAAGACTCGTCGCTGTACTCAGTACGGCTCACTCCAAGAATCGCAAAGGATTCTGGAAGTTGATTGCTAGCATACAGGTGGTACAAAGCAGGAATTAACTTGCGGTAAGTTAGATCTCCCGACGCACCAAAAATAACGATGCTGCTGTTTTCAGGTATTACCATCATCTTTCCTATAAAAACAAGGTTTTTAGTATTCGCCAAAGGTATCAGCGACATACGAAAATAGATAATAGGTCTTGGCTATTACATCAATAGCGAGTGCCTATTACACTTGAGAATGCGTTTGGTAAACGAGGGTGAAAGCTATCACCTCTATTCGGGACAGTATTGTCTATGACTATTTGATTTACATCAACCACTGTGAAAGCAATCGATTAAATATTGACTCATTTCGAACAAATTCTAATCGATAGTTCCGTTCATTTGACCCGAGGGAGAAGCAAATCGGCATTCTCAAACAGTGTAGTCAAGAAAGAACGGTATCTGGTCGGTGGAGTGAGCAATAGGAAAGGGAGAAAAAGGTAAAACCAGCTTATTCAACTGGCTTTATATTTATTTTGATGGTGTCGTGTTTATCTTTGCGCTTTGTTGTAGCAGCGCTCCGGGCGACCTACGGTACCGTAATTTAAGTCTGCGACTAACTCACCAGTGGTAATCAAAAATTCTAAATAGCGTCTGGCGGTGGTTCGGCTAGCACCAATTCGTTCTCCGGCTTCATCGGCGGTAATATTAACGGCATCAGCTTGCTGAAAAATGGCTCTGATCTTATCCAACGTTACGCCATCAATTCCTTTGGGCAAGGTTGATACTTTTCCTGAGTCCGCTTTGGCATTGGCTTGCAGCATCTTATCAACCAAACCTTGGTTCAAATCAGACACGCTTTCGAACTCTTGTAACTGTGACTGATACTTCTTCAGTGCTGCTTCCAAACGAGGAAACATGACTGGTTTTAATAGGTAATCCACCACTCCCCCGCGCATTGCCTGCTGCAGCGTATCCACATCCCGAGCAGCAGTAATCAAGATAACGTCGCAGCCTTGATTGCTCCCTCTTACGTGATTAAGAATATCGAGCCCACACCCGTCCGGCAGGTACACGTCCAATAACACCAAATCAGGTTTTAAGATGTCCAGTTGCATGAGCGCTTCAGACTGTGTGGTGGCAATGCCGACCACGTCAAAGCCACCCATCTGTTCTAAATAACGATGGTGTAGCTCTGCAATCGCAATATCATCTTCAATGACCATGACTCTCGTGATTGCGTTCATTTATGTTCTTCCTTTAACCATGCTTTTTCCGTCACGATGATCTTCGCAAGATCGTTTCGTGCTTAATTATTGTTCTTCTTTTGGCAGATAAACCGTCATTCGCGTGCCAAAATCGTGGTTGTCGACCATTTCAAGCTGCCCTTGATATCGGTCTGCCAGCTGCTTTATCAGATACAAACCCACACCACGATTTTGCTTCGCTTTGCTCGATACGCCTTTTTCGGTGAGTGCTTTGGTCGCCAACTCTTTCGGCAAACCGCACCCTTTGTCTTCTACTTCTACGATAATTTCATTACCAAAATCACTGATTGAAACTTCAATAACCCGACGCGCTGGCGCAATTTGACCCTCTTGCTTAATCGCCGTCATGGTGGCGTCAAAGGCGTTATCAATCAGGTTGCCAAGAATTGTGACAACGTCATCCGCGTTTAACCAGCTAGGCAGAGCTTCAAGCCTTGATCCCTCTTCCACTTTAAGCTCTAACCCAATCTCTCGAGCTCGCTCTGTTTTGCCTAAAAGCATGCCTGCAATAAGAGGGTCTTTCACCGTCTCTCTTAAGAACTCAATTAAGCTCTGGTAATGAGCGGTTTCTTGACCAATCAATTGTTGAACAGAATCCAACTCGCCCATCTGAATCAAGCCACTAATAGTGTTAAGCTTGTTTTGATGCTCGTGGGTTTGTGAACGCAGTAGATCAGCATATTCTTTGGTTTGTGAGAGCTGGTCTGTTAAATCGTTGATTTCATCTCGTAATCGGAAACTCGATACCGCCCCGACCACCTCACCTGCCACTATAATCGGGCTTCGGTTAGCAATGATTCGCTTATTGTTTAAATACAACTCAACATCGTGGTCGGTGTCGCCGGTTGATAGCAGTTGTTCTAAATCACTGCCTGGCAATACATCAGAAAGGCGCTGTTGATTGAGTGCTTTATCCCTGTCTATCGATAAAATATCGCAGGCACTCTTATTAATTGAACGTAAAATGCCGTGCTTATCGATGCTCAGAATGCCCTCTTTCACGGTACTCATGGTTACATCTAGCTCAACATACAACCGGCCTATCTCTTCAGGCTCAAAGCCCAAAATAGCGCGTTGAAAACGGCGAGATACATAACTCGAAATCAAAGCGTTGACCGCAACCACCAGCAACGCCATCACAATCAAAAAGGCTAAGTAAGGTTCGATTCGATCTTGCAACGAATCCAATAAGTAACCAACTGACACCACACCAATAACGGTACCTTGGGTGTCTTTTACCGCGGATTTACCACGAACTGAAAAACCCAGCGATCCTTTGGCTGTCGACACATAAGACTCGCCCAATACCAATGCTTTTTGGTTATCGCCACCACGCATGGGTTTACCGAGCCTGTCATCATAAGGGTGAATCAGGCGGATACCTTTATCATCTCCAACAACGATAAACGCCGCGCCAATGAGCTGAGTAAGGTTACGAAATTTAACTTGGGTTTCTTCAGACAAAACGTAGGGAACGCCATTAGGGTCCAACGTTCCATTTTCTTGAATAATGCTGGTGACAAGCGGCGATTCAGATAGAAATTCAGCAACACCTAACGCTTTCAAACCCATCTCTTGTTCTTGAGATTGTTTGATGTAGTAAAAACCAGCAGCTGCAAGAATCAAAAGTTCAACGAGGCCAGTGACCGTCATGATAATCAGTAACCTTTTACGGAAACTGATACTGCTCCATTTCATATTCCACCGTCCCTAGTGTTAGACGATCAATGTTAACACCAAGTTAATCGCATTACCTTTCTAGGGGCGTGAATTTGTGACTGCTACTCAACTAAATAATTGAGCAGATTGTTAATTGATAATCCTTTACGTTGTTCATCTCGATTAATCGTTCATTTTTAGGACTGATTAGCTTAAAAACCAAAATAAACGAATAAATATTGAGCTAGATCACTAAGCTTTTAGGTGTTTTTTAGGTTGTTTAAAATAAAGACAATTATAATGGTTGCATATGAAGAAGTTTATTGTTGCTAAGCCATAGGTCATGATTTTCAGACCTCGCTTTGAATCGAAACTTCGATTAACAAAATAGCAACAACCCTTCGCTCGCTGGACGTATCTATAACTAAAAGTTGCACGCTCGCCGTTACGAATGATGAACAAACGGATTAAGTATTCTCCCCTATTCATCCATCGCTATTTCAAACTCGGCTAGCCAGACAACGAAGAGGTGACTGATAAAAGCATCACCCAATAATAAAACATTGATGAGCAGGAAGTATCGATCAGTCAGTGGCAACGTCCAATAGAAACAGGATAACAAACATAACGTATAAACATTGTTGAAAAGGAAACAAGGCAATGAAACGCGATAACTTTGGAATTTGTCTTACTAAGACTATGCTGTTCAAACACTTACAATCGACTTTTACTCACGTAAGAGCCTATGAGAAAGATGGCACCTCCCCTCTCGATCTCAAGGTATTGTTAGCATTCCCGCAAATGTCAGGTAGAGATTTATTACAAACAATGCAAGGTTCAAGACAATTGGTATGGCGCGCCGATCACCATTGTCCTAGCTTTAAATAAGCCACTTCATTTTGTAAAAACACTTCTATACTGAACTTAAAGAGCATGCTTATGCGTGCTTTTTAAGTTTCATTTATCTTTGATATTCACGTCACTCAATCTTATTTACACTTGATTAACGAGTTATGAGAATTTCTATTCATATGAGACAATCTATTCAAGACAAATGACTATCGCCCTGTTAACATTAGAGTTAATACTCTAATTGGTATTTAATGCAGATGACCAAACCAAAATTCCGATACCTTGCGATCGCCAGTATGCTTCTCGGCACTATGGCTTCGCCAGGCTATGCAGCTCCGCTCACTTTTTCTGAAGCGTGGCAAATATTGCAAGAAAACAACAACTCTCTTGCGGCTCAACAAGCCAACGTTGAACGTTATCAACACCTTCAGAACTCAACAAGTAGCCTCAATCTTCCTTCTATTACCTTAGGGGCTAACTACACGCACCTTGATAGTGATGTGACGATTAATGGTGAACAGTTTTCAGATAGCTTGAGTGGAGTAAACCCTGCTATATCCGCGATTTTGCGCCCTCTAGTTGGTGGCGTTACCTCAACGATTACCGAACAAGACATCTTTAGCTCTTCCATTCGTGCTGTGTGGCCTATCTTCACTGGTGGTCGAATAACCGCTGCGCAAAATGCGGCTGAAGGTAAAAGCGAAGAAGCGCAAAGCCAACTGTTGATGGAGAAACAAGCTCGCTACGAAGACTTAAGTAAGTATTACTTCTCGGTGATCTTAGCGGAAGACGTGGTGAGAACGCGTCAAGCCGTTGAAGCAGGCTTAACTCAGCATCGTGATTTCGCCATCAAGCTTGAACAGCAAGGACAAATCGCCCGAGTAGAACGCCTACAAGCCGATGCTTCTTTAGATAAAGCGATTGTAGAGCGCACGAAAGCTCAGAACGATCTTAAAATTGCGCAATTGGCGTTGACCCAAATCCTTGGTCAAAATGAAAGTGTAGAACCCTCTGAACAACTGTTTATCAATAAGAACCTGCCTCATATGGACGTGTTCATTGACCAGACACTCATGACCTACCCCGGCCTTAAGATTCTTGATGCAAAAGAGAAACAAGCAAGCAGCTTAATTAAAGCCGAGAAAGGTAAATACTACCCAGAGGTTTACCTTTATGGTGATTACAGCCTGTATGAAGATGACTCTCTAGCCAGTGAAATGAAACCCGATTGGTTGGTTGGCATTGGTGTGAATGTGCCACTGCTTGATACCTCTGGCCGTTCCGACAAAGTCGCTGCGGCTCACAGTGCCGTATCACAGGTTCAATTCCTTAAGTCACAAGCTAAGCAAGACTTAACCGTGTTGGTACAAAAGACTTACCTTGAAGCAAACCAAGCCATTGAAGAGGTTCAAGGCCTAAACTCGAGCTTGTCTTTAGCTCAGGAAAACCTATTACTTCGTAAAAAAGCCTTCACACAAGGGTTATCTAACTCATTAGAAGTGGTTGATGCCGAGCTTTATCTTGCGAGCATTAAAACCCAGCAATCTGCTGCTCGCTTCAAATACCTAATCTCTCTCAACAAGCTGTTAGCGCTAACCAGCGAAATGAATGCTTACTCCAGTTACTTAACCTCCTCTGTTCCGTCTGATTTCGACTCAAAAACAGACACCGTTAGCCAGTCAAAAGGATAATTCATGAAACCTATTAAGCCCCTTCTTCTATCTTTAGTTGGTATCGGCGTTATTGGCTGGGTCGGATACAGTTTCTATCAAGCTTATCAACCTCAGCCGGTTAAGCTTCAAGGTCAAATCGATGTGCAGCAATACAGCATCTCATCGAAAGTACCTGGCAGAATTGATGAAATATTCGTGCGCAAAGGCGATTCGGTTGAAAAAGGCGAATTGATCTTCTCTCTACTAAGCCCTGAGATTGATGCGAAGCTAGAGCAAGCAAAAGCTGGTCAGAAAGCCGCTGGTGCATTAGCACAAGAAGCAGAGAATGGCGCGCGTACTCAACAGATCCAAGCGGCTAAAGACCAATGGTTGAAAGCCAAAGCAGCTGCCGATCTGATGGACAAAACCTACCAACGTGTAAACAACCTTTACAACGATGGTGTGGTTGCCGAGCAGAAGCGTGATGAAGCCAAAACACAGTGGCAAGCGGCGAAGTACACCGAAAGCGCTGCATTCCAAATGTATCAATTAGCGCAAGAAGGTGCGCGTGACGAAACCAAAGTGGCCGCCGCTCAAAAAGCGTTAATGGCAGCGGGTGCGGTAGCGGAAGTTGAAGCTTACGCAAAAGACACACAGATCCACAGCTGGTTTAATGGCGAAGTCTCTCAGGTTCTATTGAGCAGTGGAGAACTTGCACCACAAGGCTTCCCTGTTGTGACTGTTATCGACACCAAGGATGCTTGGGCTGTGCTCAATGTTCGTGAAGACATGCTTAAGCATTTCGAGAAAGGCAGCCAGTTTGAGGCGTACCTACCGGCTCTGGATAAATCATTAACTTTCCAAGTAACTCACATCGCCGTAATGGGTGATTTCGCAACTTGGCGCTCAACAGACGCAGCACAAGGCTTCGATTTACGTACTTTTGAAGTAGAAGCGCACCCTGTCGATACGAGCGAAACACTGCGTATGGGCATGAGCCTAGTGGTTGAGCTTTAGGTGACTTATGTCTGCTAACTCTCAATATACTGGATCGCAATCTAGAGGCTCGCAATCAACTGAGCATCATAGAGCGAAGAATACCTTGCTTCGGCAGTGGGCGATTGTCCGCAAAGACAAATGGTTGTTGTCTTGCCTAACTTGGATTCCTTTGCTGCTTGCTGCCAGTATCTGGCTGATTTTTTCACAAGGGATCGCTCGTGACTTACCGGTCGCAGTTGTCGACCTTGAGCACAGTCAAATCTCGCAACAGTTCACACGCCTTGTTGATGCTTCACCAACACTGCAAGTCACTCAGAAATACAGCTCAGCGAGTGAAGCGGCAAAATCGATGATCGAACGTGATATCTACGGCTATGTTGTAATACCTA
This sequence comes from Vibrio sp. 10N.286.48.F5, assembly GCF_041469785.1. Lineage (NCBI taxonomy): Bacteria > Pseudomonadati > Pseudomonadota > Gammaproteobacteria > Vibrionales > Vibrionaceae > Vibrio > Vibrio sp. 10N.286.48.F5. The sequence continues at coordinate 43,407 of NZ_JBFRLG010000030.1, forward strand.
AACACTTTGACCGAGATATTTACCTAGGTTTAAACCCGCAGGTATCCGTGTTCTACAACAGCCAATTTATCTTGATCGGCAAATTAGTGAACTCGGCTCTGCTACAAGCTCAAGGTACGTTTAACGCTCAACTTGAAGTGGTTAAACAACTGTCACTCGGTGATACCACAGTCCAATCAGCATTAGGCCAAGCAGTAACAGTGCAAAGCCAGATCACGCCACTGTTTAACAAGAACAGCAGTTATGCTCAGTTCTTGGTGTCTGCAGTTATTCCTGCACTGTGGCAGATCATGGTTGTGGTCGGCACGATATTAGTTTTAACGGCGAACGTTAGAGCACGTGGCCTTCAAGCTTGGTTATCCAACGCACCTATGAAGTCGCTAACCTCAACATTAATACCTTATGCTGTCTTATTTTTAATGTTTGGTATCGCGTTTAGCTTTTGGTTCTATGCTCTCTTAGACTGGCCATTTAACGGCAGCTTTGTGGCATTGACTATTGCCCAACTGCTAACCGTGATCAGTTGTATCATTATGGGTTGTTTGTTTTTCTTCTTAACACTTGATCCAGCAAGGGCGATGAGTTTCGCTGGCGCATTTACGGCACCAAGCTTTGCGTTCATGGGTATTACCTTTCCAGTAACAGACATGAACACAGCTGCTCAAATTTGGAGAAGCTTATTGCCCGTGAGTCATTACATCGAAGTACAAACGGCGCAGTCTAGTTATGGTGTGAGCGCAACACAGTCTTTGATCAGCCTCTCTTCTATGTTGTGGTACGCAGTTCCTGCTTTCGTGGTAATGTTGCTAATTAAGAAACACTTAGCGCAATCAACTCTAACTGCACAAGCAGATCCATCTACAAAAGCAGCTATATCTGCAAAAACAACGCCGTCAACACAGCCAGAAGCATCAGCACAACAAGGAGTAAAACGATGAGCTTTACTCAACTGCTCAAGCAAGAACTCTTAGCGGTATTGCGCAACCCTGTCGTGCTTCTTACGGTATTTGGTGGTGTGGTCTTCTATTCCTTCTTGTATCCATTGCCTTACGCGAACCAAGTTCCTCAACAACTGAAAGCTTCGGTTGTGAACTTGGATAAGAGTCAAAGCAGCTATCAATTAGAGCGTATGGTGGATGCCACCTCTCAAATCGAATTGGTTCGTCGAGACTCCACCATCGCCGATGCGAAACAAGCCGTACTTAACCAAGAGATTGGTGGGTTCCTCGTCATTCCAGAAAACTTCTATAAAGACTTGCTGCTCGGTAAGAGCCCGACACTTTCTTACGCTGGTGATGCTTCTTACTTCTTGGTCTACGGAACCATTGTTGAAGGGCTTGCCAAGGCCGGTGGTACGTTAGCTGCGCAAGTTAAGGTCAGCCATTTGTTAGTCGAAGGTGTGCCTTTCGAATCAGCAGCCAAAGGTTACAGTGCATTCAGCTTGAACCTGAAACCAACGTTTAATAGTCGCATGGGATACATCGATTACGTGGTTCCAGCCGTCTTTGTTTTGATCCTGCAACAAACTTTAGCCATGGCTTCTGGTTTAGTTGGAGCGACCCAAAATGCTCAACCAACGTTTGGCTACTGGAGCAAAACCTCTCCAGCGAAACTGATGCTTGCCCGCTGTTGTACCTTAGTCGGCATTTATTACTTGTTGTCGATGTACTACTTCGGCGCTAGCTTTTCGATGTATGGGATAAACCAGCTCGCCTCAACAACACAGATCTTAACCTTACTTCTGCCCTTCTTACTGGCCAGCTGTTTGATCGGGATTTTTATTGGTGAGTTAGTGCCACGAAGAGAGCTAGTCACGGTTGTAGTGTTAATCAGTTCAATGCCACTGATCTTTTCTTCAGGTTTTATCTGGCCGGTTGAAATGATGCCTGAATGGTTAGTTTTGTTATCACAGCTGTTCCCAAGCACACCGGCGATCCAAGGTTTCTTAGCACTTAATCAGATGGGTGCATCTTGGCAAGAAGTGGCGTCTCAATGGACATTACTATGGGGACAGGTTTTATTGTGGGGTTCGTTATTGGCACTTAAGCTCTACCACAAATCCAGCAAAGGCACGGTTGGCAATAGCAATAGTCATCGAGCCGTTTAGTTTTATGTTCTAGCGGAAAGTATTCATGCTTTCCGCTCATTAAAAAAGCTCTGATAAAGGGCTTTTTTAATATCCTCAGATCCGAATACACCTTCAGCCTTCGAATGTTTAAACACCGCCAAAACATATCGAATACTCGAACTCTCCTACGTTCCCTCTATGTCCCCCCTATGTCCCTAAAGCCCATCACTCTGAATTCTCCTTCACCCGTCCCTAAAACAACTACTGCATATACTGTTCTCAGCCTAAAAAGCACCGACTTATTCCAAAATGATGACAAAACCCGAACAATTGTAAATTTATTGTAAAAATTTCTTTGTTGGCATTATTTTTATGTATAGGATTATCAGTAGGACTTGGTAGCCCGAATACCATAGTCTTATTGGTGCACATACCAAAAGGATATCCATATAAAGCAAGATCAGTACTTATATTTATTTCGTTTTTCGACCTAGCTACAGCCGTTTATGTTGCCGTCGAATGAAGTAGATATACCGCTGAGATATACAAATCAAATAGAAAACAAACACAACAGCAACAAACATAATTTATTAAAAAGACAGGGAAAACCATGAAAAACATACGTGAATTATTTTTTGGGTTTATATTATTGTTTAGTTCCAGTGCATTTGCAGAAGAAGGATCATTTAACCAAGCTATCAGCAACTTAAGTCAAAGTGTTGATGGGTTTTTCAACGAATACACAGGTTGGTTCGTTGGGCTGATATTTAAAAGTGTACCGATTGGTGAAGCTAACTTCCCCGTGATTGTTGGCTGGCTGTTGCTCGCTGCGATCATCTTCACTGTTTACTTTGGCTTTGTTCAATTTAAACGTGTCGGCATGGCGATAGACATTATCAAAGGTAAGTATACCGACCCTAACTCTAAAGAGGACGGCGAGGTTTCTCACTTTCAAGCGTTAACAACGGCGCTTTCTGGTACTGTCGGGCTTGGTAACATTGCCGGTGTTGGTGCTGCACTTGCGATTGGTGGTCCTGGCGCGACATTCTGGATGATCTTGTGTGGCCTTCTGGGTATGGCTTCTAAGTTCTGTGAGTGTACTTTAGGTGTGAAATACCGAACTATCCTACCTTCAGGTGTTGTTTCGGGTGGGCCAATGTACTACCTAAGCCAAGGTCTTGGTGAAAGAGGTTTAGGCGGACTAGGCAAAGTGCTCGCTATTGGTTTCGCATTAATGTGTATTTTGGGCGCATTGGGCGGCGGTAACATGTTCCAAGCTAACCAAGCACACGCCATGTTAACTTACGCATTTGATGTACCAAGTGAATACGGTGTGATCACTGGCCTTGTACTTGCTTCTTTAGTTTTCTCTGTGATTGTTGGTGGTATGCCTTCTATCGCATCGGTAACGGAAAAAGTTGTTCCTTGGATGGCTGCTCTGTATATCGGTATGGCTCTGATTGTTATCGGTTCTAACCTTGATCAAGTTGGCCCTGCGTTCAGCGCAATCTTTACAGGTGCATTTACTGGTGAAGGTGTTGTTGGTGGATTCATTGGTGCGTTAATTCAAGGCTTGAAGCGTGCAACGTTCTCGAACGAAGCAGGTGTAGGTTCAGCAGCTATCGCTCACTCAGCGGTTAAAACAAAAGAACCAATCACCGAAGGTCTAGTATCACTATTAGAACCGTTCGTTGATACGGTAATCATTTGTACAATGACCGCATTGGTTATCACTATCGCTGGTTTAAACGTAGGTCCATTCGATGGCTCTGGTTTAACGGGTGTAACGCTGACTGCTGCATCGTTTACTGAAACGGCAGAAGTATTCAAATACACACTCGCTCTCGCAGTAATCATGTTTGCGTTTTCTACCATGATCTCTTGGTCGTACTACGGTCTTAAAGCTTGGACTTACCTATTTGGTGAAGGCAAAACAACGGAGCTGATTTTCAAAGTGATGTTCTGTGTGTTTGTTGTTATTGGTGCCACGATTCAATTTGGTGCGGTAATCGACTTCTCTGATGCGGCTATCTTTGCGATGTCTATCTTCAACATTCTTGGTCTGTACTTCTTGATGCCAGTTGTGAAGAAAGAACTGCAATCGTTTGTTGCTCGTGTGAAATCAGGCGAAATCAAAACGTATGAGAAATAACGTTTAGTGGAATGAGGTTTTGCTCTAGTAGCTAACTGCATTCTAAGAAACGACACAGCTCTAAAAACGAAACTGTTCTAAAAATTTTTGTAAGACCCTTTGCTTGAGAAAGCGAGAACAGGACTGCAACTTATCCAAAATCCCTACCAGCTTGGCTTGTGGGGATTTTTTATGTCTGAACGATTAGGCGAATAACTACCTTCAATGCCCTGCTCACTCTTTTCACCCTTTTCACTCTGTTCATCATCGTGTTCAACATCGACACGACGAACCAACTCTTCTACTTTGATCATCTCTTTTTGCGCTAATGGCGAGCAACAATCATCGAAACAATAAGCTATGGTGCAGTTCTCACAAAGATACTCTGGCATCACTCCATCCCTTGTCGTCAAAGCAGCCAAATGCGAGCTAGCAATCGACTGCGTGTTCATCCTGAACAACACTATTATGCAGCGACTCTGAGCTGAAAATATGTATGCAAAGTCATTTAATAGACAACAAGTAACATATCATTGTGGATATACGTAACTATTCACAAATATCTAAGCAAACAATGAAAACACTTAAATAATCAATAATGAGAACGCACCGGATCTATGCTCTCGACAAACGCAAAACGCCCACATCACGTGTGTGATGTGGGCGTTTCAATATTTAATGCAAAACTAACGTTAGGTTGGTAAAGCCTTCGGCTTATAGACCCATCTCTTCAGTGAGCGTTTTGATCTGCTTGAGATCCATGGTGTGGACTTCAATCATTTGTCTGATATCGCTCAGTCGAGAGTTAGCGTTATCTTGCTTCTCACACGCGTCAGATTTCGCATCCCATGATGTGCCATCTAAGTAAACATCACACGCTTTCTTAAGAGAACCAAGATTCTGCTCGAGTTGATCTCTTTCTTTCTCAAGTTTTTCAAGTTCTTGAGAAATCTGTAATTCTTTTCGGAAAACTTCACGCGCACGCTCAAACAAAGTCGATTGCATGTCAGCCTGACGATTAAGTTTCTGGTTGTCTTGCTGAGTTTGCTCTAACGTTTGCTTCTGTTCGTTTAGCTGCTGCTCTAACGAGTAGTTCGCTTTCTCTAAAACCGAAGACTGCTTCGCTAGGTCTTGGAGCTCTTTTTGATGTTCTTCTGTTTGTTTTACTAGAGCGGCTTCTACTTTTGCATCGATTTCGGTATCGACTTTTGCCACTTTAGTTTCAACGGATGTCATCAACTGTGTTTTGCTGTCATGCAGTTCTTGATAACGAGTTTCGAGTACCTGATAAGTGGACTCCCACTTCGAAGCCGTGATTGTAGAACCGATCAAGCCACCTAACGCCAAACCTATAACCGCAGCAATGCCGATATAAAGCTGACTGCGCTTATCGCGTTCTTCAATAACAACCACTTCATCTTGTTCGCTTTGTCGAGATTGCTGGTTCACTAGCGGGTACTCCCAAAAATTTGTTTAACGTTACACGGTCACTGATACTTTAAGCTCAACTAAACCTATTGCCCAAGCCAGAAGCACTTGAGCTTTGCTAACACGTTTATCCTATCTGCTCACAGACAGATTTAACGAGTTAACTCCGAAATCATCAGGCTGGCAGTATACAAAAGGAAGCTGCTAACGATAACAATCACTACCCATTTTTGCAGTTTTTCGTTTGTCCGGTAACGAAACAGCACAAATGCCAAAGCCAATAAAAAAACAATCGCTATTAATCGAGTCATAACTCCTCCTTGTTTCTCTATTTTATACCATTTAAATAAGCAAGTTACGTCAGAGACTCGTTGTTTGATCATTTAGTTGAACAACATTTGAGCAAACAGATATTTTGTAGCTGACATCACATTTTATATGATCTAGGATACGCCTACAGATTACCTAATTATTTAGGTAATTGTTCCGATGAAGACTGCAGGAGAGTGGTTTTTAACTAAATATTAACATTTAGTTAGATAAACCCGCCGAAGAAGTAAATCTTTCAGGCGCTTTGTGCTGGAGAAATCCAGAAAAGTGAGGACTGTCGTTGGAGGAACCTCTGGAGAGAACCGTACTACTTTTTTTGTAGCAAGCGGTCGCCGAAGGAGCAAGCTTAGTGCCCGTTACTTATCTATAAGTGATTCGCTAAGTGAAACTCTCAGGCAAAAGGACAGAGGAGTGGAAAGCAACAGCCTTAATTAACACAAGAATTCTATCTAGAAATCCGTATGTATTAAGTAGTGCGCCCGATCCCTGAGATCTGTACTGCCTTCCCTCTTCTCCTTAAATTTTTAATTTATTAAGGGGAATCTATGAACCACCTACAAGCTACACTACAAACCATCAACCAATTCGTTTGGGGACCACCACTGCTTATTCTGCTAGTGGGTACAGGTATCTACTTTACTTTTCGCTTAGGCTTACTCCAGTTTAGACACCTCCCAACTGCACTGAAAATGGTGTTCAGCAAAGACAAATCTGGTACGGGTGACGTATCGAGTTTCGCGGCTTTGTGTACTGCACTTTCAGCAACCATTGGTACAGGTAACATCGTTGGTGTAGCGACCGCAATCAAGATTGGTGGCCCTGGTGCCCTATTCTGGATGTGGCTTGCCGCTGTATTTGGTATGGCGACCAAGTACGCAGAATGTCTACTCGCCGTTAAATACCGCAGAACCGATAGCAATGGCGAAATGGTTGGCGGCCCAATGTACTACCTGCAATACGGTGTCGGCTCACGAATCTTAGCGGTAATGTTCGCTGTCTTCGCGCTCGGCGTTGCTTGCTTCGGTATCGGTACCTTCCCACAAGTCAACGCTATCTTGGACGCAACTCAAATCTCATTTGGCGCTTCGCGTGAGATGTCTGCTGTCGTTCTTACGATATTAGTGGCAGTGGTTACCCTTGGTGGTATCCAATCTATCGCTAAAGTGGCAGGGAAAGTTGTTCCTACTATGGCGGTTATGTACGTCGTCGCGTGTTTAAGCGTTCTGATTTCAAATGCCGACCAACTACTGAATGCCATTACCCTTGTTGTGACTTCTGCGTTTACCAACACAGCAGCAACCGGTGGTTTCTTTGGCGCGAGCATCATGCTTGCTATCCAATCAGGTATCGCTCGTGGTGTGTTCTCGAACGAATCTGGCCTAGGTAGCGCACCAATGGCTGCAGCAGCGGCTAAAACAGACTCATGTGTGAAACAAGGACTTGTCTCTATGACAGGTACCTTCTTCGACACCATCATCATCTGTACGATGACAGGTTTGGCGCTTATCTTAACGGGTGCTTGGCAGACTGATCTTTCAGGCGCTGCGATGACCACTCACGCATTCGCTGTTGGTCTGAATGCAGATACCCTTGGCCCTATGTTGGTTTCTGTTGGCTTAATCTTCTTTGCGTTTACAACAATTTTAGGTTGGAACTACTACGGTGAGCGCTGTGTTGTGTTCTTGCTAGGTACCAAAGCTGTATTGCCTTACAAGATCATCTTCATTGCGTTGGTGGCTTCTGGTGCATTCTTAAAGCTCGACATGATCTGGATAATGGCTGATATCGTGAACGGCCTAATGGCAATTCCGAACCTAATCGGGCTTATCTTGCTGCGCCACGTTGTTATCGAAGAAACCAAGCTATTCTTCAAACCGTTGACGTCTTCAAATGATTGTGAAGCAGTTAAAGCGTAAACTGAAGTGATTGAATACCAAGCCCGCATTCAACTGCGGGCTTTTTTATTTTCATCACATAGCGAAACGTCTTAAATTATTATGCAGCACATATGCCCTTATAAATAACAAGAATATTAAATCGACCACTATGCGATTTAATAAAGAAGATAGAAGACTACTAAAAAGAACACTAATAAAACCAACACTTAATTAGATATTACTTATATTTAACAGATTGTGCGTAGGTGTCAGGCATTTTGTAACAAACATATTAAATTTCTTTTCGTTTCAACGACACAAAAAACCAGAAGAATAAAACATGTGACTTTAATTCATATATTAGTCAGTTTATAGTCATCTACATTGTAGAGAGAATTATAATAAAAATAAAACGTTGGCTATATGATCAGGTTCGACCCGATTAAAAACCGTATTTATAACGATGAACGTTCTATTAAAGTAGGATACCGTGAAACTCGGGTCCTGGAGTTATTACATAAAAACTCACCCGATATTGTTAACAAACAAGATATTATTAGCTTCGCTTGGGGAAACGAGTTCATAGGGGATACGTCACTAGCGAAAAGTATAAGTTTACTGCGCCAAGGGTTCGTTAGATTAGGCATCAAAGAAACCCCAATCGTCACCGTTCCTAAGGTGGGCTATCGCCTTATCGATGAGTGCGTGGTAATCGACTCCCCCATCAATAATGCAGCCACAACTCCCCTTGCTGATGCGAGCAACCTGATACCCGTCGGCAATAACGGTATTGCTATCGGTGCAGCTGTTGCAGTCGAACCTAAGCCTAACCCTAAACAAAGTTCGTCGGCTTACTTTCCCACTGCTGAAAACCGAAACAAGTTGTGCTACTTCACCACTGGCTGCTTACTGTTGGCATCAGCGTTATTGGCTTTTGCTAAGGTTAATGAGAGAAACCTCAGCGATATCAAACCCGTTAACCGGCTCAGCGAGCAATGGATAGGTCAAATACAAGTTTTCCAAGCCCCTGAAATGGCGATGACGCCAGAGCTAGAAAGCATTCTCTATCAGTATCAATGTGATTGCGTGGCGTACATTAGCGAAGAAGCGGAATATTCTGAGCTCTCTATTCTGAACAAAGCCACACGCCAGTCCGTCAACATCTTTTACACGCCAACCCAACTAGATCAAGCCAGTACCGAACTGGCCCTATTCCTAGAAAGAGGTCAATTATGATGCCAATCGTTGCGCTCATTTCTGCATTCGTTTTATTGGTTGGCATATGGAGTATCCCTTCGCCCCAACCAAAAGAAGAGCATCGCTACCAACATAGCGTGGTGGACCTGATAGTGAATGACAATGTATTACGTACCGACGGATTAACGAAAATAAGTAACAACAAGGTGCTGCACCTGATGTCCGTTCAAGACGACAACATGCCCGACCCACTTGTTCTGCGATTCAGAGGAACAGCCCGTCCTTCTCAATCACTTTTCTTTTCTATTTCTGGCACCATTGACTTAGTCTCTGTGCAAAAAATAAATAAAACAATGAATGACAGCCGATTGGCGCCTTACCTGTTAATCAACAATGACCCATTAACGGTAAAGATTGATATCTTAAGTTCGAATGATTTATTTGCCATCATTAAAACGTGTAATACAGGCCGAACGCAACTTCTGGCCAAACGATAATTAGAGATAGTTTAACCACTAGCAAAAAGTGCCCTATTATCAAGTAGCAAGCTTTTCCGATATTACACATAAAAAACGGATGGTTATTTTCATTATTTTATCAGTAATACAATTATTACAGTCTTCCTTACTTTAAGTGTTTGCATTTTAAAACCGATAGCAAAGCAAAATATTCAAGTTAGATTTTTACTCTTTGTCACTCACTACCTGCCCACCTTAAAACTACGAGTATTGTGAATGGTTATACCTGTTCTTCTAATTAACCATTCATACAAACGCCAAAAATAACGTCAAATAATTTTGACGTCTAAGCCCGAATAATGGGCCTTCATTTTTCTAAAAACGGTTTGAGCCCCATCAAACAATTTACGTTCAGTTGCATACTCTTTCACCGTAAAAACACTAATGACAACACAAGCTATTGAATTAACTGGGTAATTTAATTCAACCCTTTTCAGTATCTATCTATTTATCAACATGAGAAAGTGAACTTGTCTTGTTAACTGCACGGCACACAAAACATTATCAAAATAGAAAAATTACAAATGAGGGAATTGTTAATGATCACAGTAAACAGAAGTCTCTTAGCAACCGCAGTGTTGTCTGTTCTATCAACCGGTGTAAATGCGAAGATTTACCCAGACCAAATAGTGTTTGACCAACTTGGTGAAGATGTCTGTCGCTCTGGTTATCGTCCTATAGACCGTTATGAAGCAGAAGAGCAGAAGAGTACTTTGGTCGCTCGCATGGGCACTTGGCAGATCACCGGGTTAAAAGGAAACTGGGTAATCATGGGGCCGGGTTATCATGGCGAAATTAAGCAATCAAGCAGTGGGTCAACGTTCTGTTACCCAAACAACGACCAATCTGAAATCCCTAACTATTCCGCCAAATCGGTTCAGGAAGGCAGCGAAATCGATGTTCAGTATGAATTAGTGAACAACCGTAACGACTTTGTACGCCCATTAAGCTACTTAGCCCACAACCTAGGTTACGCTTGGGTTGGCGGTAATAACAGTCAGTACGTGGGCGAAGACATGACGATAAAGCGCTCTGGCAACAGTTGGGTAATACAAGGAAATAACAATGGCTCTTGTAGCGGCTATCGCTGTGATGAAAAAACCAAAATCACCGTCGACAATTTTGCCTACACCGTTAACGACGACAACTTTTGGCATGGTGATGTTGTCGAGTCGGATCGTGAACTAGTGAAAACGGTTTACGCGACGGCAAGAAACAACAGCAACATCGCGCAACAAGTGGTGGTAGACCTAAAAGTAGACGAATCAACAAACTGGTCGAAAACGAACAGCTACGGATTCTCACAGAGCGTTCAAACAGAGAACACCTTCAAGTGGCCTTTGGTTGGCGAAACTAAGCTCACCGTTAAGTTCGAGGCTAACCAAAGCTTCGCTGAAACAAATGGCAACTCCACTAGCGAACAAGTAACACTTCAAGCTCGTCCTATGGTTCCTGCGAATTCGGAGCTACCGATTCGAGTTGAGCTGTATCGTTCAAGCATCTCTTACCCGTACCGATTCAACGCCGATATTAGCTACGATGTTGAATTCAACGGCTTCCTTCGTTGGGGTGGCAACGCGTGGCACTCTCATCCAGATAACCGCCCGTACAAGGCTCATACCTTCACCATGGGCCGTGGCAGCAGTGAATCTGCCGACATTCGCTACCAATGGGATCACCGTTACATCCCAGGTGAAACTAAATGGTGGGATTGGGGCTGGGCGATTAAAGAAGCTGGCTTATCAAGCATGCAATACGCGACTGGCGGAAGCTTACGCCCCTTCCACTCTTACGTGTCTGGAGATTTCTACGCTGAATCTCAATTTGCAGGTACTATCGAAATTGGACAAGCAACACCAATTACTAACAATCTACGCAGCAAAAGAAGTACTGATTCCGTCAACGAATCTACTGAGCGCATTGGCGACATCGAAGTTACCACCAACTTTAACGCCGATGAGTTGAGTGACTTAGGTTTCGAAGGTGCTGAGATGAACATTAGCGTCGTTGAATAACTGCGCTGTAGAATAAGATCGGTACAAAGATCTACCAGTAATAAAGCACAAAGCCCACGACACATCGTGGGCTTTCATATATTCATGTTCAACTGAAAACGGTGAACTACACAGGCTCTTCCATCAGAAGCTTAACACCCAGCCCAACCAGCACCATGCCCGTCACGCCTTCCATCCACTTCATAAAACTCGCGTTTTTGAGCAAATTTTTAGCCGAGTTAAGCGCGCCAGCCAAACCACATTGCCATACCATCGCAATCATAAAGTGTACCGAAGCCATCAACATAGATTGCAATAAAGGCGAACCTTCAGGGTTTACAAATTGAGGTAAAAAGGCCAGATAGAAAACTGCTGTTTTTGGGTTAAGAACGTTAGACAGAAAGCCTTCACGCAAAGAACGCTTTGCACTGTATGCCTGCTGAGCTTGTTCTCCGACCTTTAAACCGCCACCGTTTTTCATTAATGCTCGCAAACTGCTTAAGCCAAGCCAGATGAGGTAAACCGCACCTACCATCTTAACGGCTTGAAAGAGTTCAGCGGATTGGGCGAGGATTGCAGATATACCCACAGCAGAGAAAAACGCGTGTACATACAAGCCGCTACAAATACCAAAGCTCGTCATACAACCGTCAGCTAAGCCAGAGCGGCTAGTATTGCGAATCACCAAAGCCGTATCTAAGCCCGGCGTTAGCGTTAAAATAGTGATGGCAATTAGAAATGCCTCAAAGTTCAAAATATCCATATCATTGTCATTTTTGTTCAGCGATCTATCATCAATACCGTGTATCTGAACAATTCGCAAGCAACAATTGCCACCAGCTATACAACTCACTGATTTTGTGCACAATAGAACAGTTTGATTTGTTAAGAAATAGTAAATTCAAGGCATCGTACCGCCTCATGCTTTTCTCGCTATATCTTCGACTGCGAAGGTCGGCGTCATTAAAAAGCAAAGCCATAATCAAAGTACACGAGATGAACCTTAACGCTGACGCAGCCCTAAGGATCATTTAAAGAAACCAAATTAAGAGTAGTCAAATGAGCGCATTCAAAAAACTAGTCGAACACTCTCAAAAATGTTCACGCTTTCAACACCTAGCTTCTATTTGTGGTTGGGACCAAGCTTCAATGATGCCAGCAGGTGGTAACCAAGCTCGTAGTGAAGCGATGGCCGAGCTTTCTGTTCATATTCACGGCTTAATGACTCAACCACAGCTTGGCGATTGGATTGCAGACGCTGAAAATGAAGCGCTGAACACTGAGCAACAATCGTCACTTCGTGAAATAAAACGCCAGTGGCAACAAGCAAACCTACTTCCAGAAAAACTGGTTGAAGCGAAATCTCTATCGGGTTCAAAATGTGAACATGCGTGGCGTAGCCAACGCGGTAACAACGACTGGGTTGGATTCGAAAAGAACTGGCGTGAAGTGGTTGAGCTTTCTCGTGAAGAAGCGCAGATTCGCGCAGACGCAGCCAATCTAACGCCTTATGATGCGATGCTGGATATTTATGAACCGGGCACCAGCTCTACTTCACTTGATACCCTATTTGCAGACGTTAAAACTTGGCTTCCAGGTTTAATTGATGAAGTGATCGAAAAACAATCGAGCGAGCAATTTAACGCACCATCAGGTATCTATTCGACCGAGAAACAGAAAGCACTGGGTTTAGAAGTCATGAAGCTGCTTCAGTTCGATTTTGAACACGGCCGATTGGATGAAAGTGTTCACCCATTCTGTGGCGGCGTCCCTTCAGACGTGCGTATCACAACACGCTATGACGAAGCGGAATTCGTTCAAAGCTTAATGGGTATTGTGCATGAAACAGGCCACGCACGTTACGAACAAGGCTTACCAAAACACCTAGCAGGACAACCAGCGGGGGAAGCTCGTTCTATGGGCATTCATGAATCTCAATCTTTATTCTTCGAGATGCAAGTCGGCCGCAGCGACCCGTTCATTGGACACTTAGCGAACTTGGCTGGTCAGCAATTCTCAGGCTCAGAATTTGAGAAAGAAAACTTCCAGAAGATCTACACGCGCGTGAAGAAAGACTTCATCCGTGTCGATGCTGATGAACTCACCTACCCTGCACACGTTATCCTGCGTTACGAGATTGAGCGTGACTTGATCAACGGCAAGATCAAACACACTGACGTGCCAGAGTTATGGAATACCAAGATGCAGTCTTACCTTGGTTTAAGCACTCAAGGTAACTTCACTAACGGCTGTATGCAAGACATCCACTGGACAGACGGCGCATTTGGTTACTTCCCATCGTACACATTAGGTGCGATGTACGCGGCGCAGTTCATGGCTTCAATGAAGAAAACGGTAGATATAAACTCTGTGATTGAAAGCGGTGACCTATCCCCTATCTTCACTTGGTTAGAATCAAACATTTGGAGCAAAGGCAGCCTGCTGACCACTGATGACTTGGTGAAAGGTGCAACGGGCGAAACCTTGAATGCGCAATACTTCAAAGACCATTTGAGAAGTCGTTATCTGTAGATAAAACGCCCAACTACATTGAAGGTTTCTACTTGCAGAGCTTGCTGTGTAAGTAGAACCAAGCTGAAAAAAGCATAGTACAAGTATTGTAAGTCAAAAGTCACAATTATGGCTGAAGGGTAGCTTTGGTTCTAACTAGAAAAGGGGCACTTCTGAGTTACGAAGTGCCATCTGTGAAGGTTCTGGACATTTCCGAGTTGCGTTTTATCTAATTTAGTAAGTCATGAATTAACAGAAGTAGGGCAACTCGCTTAGTCGAGTGTCCAGTATCACTGGTGCAGATCAGTTATCATATTTTAAGTAAATCACTCTAGAAAGGAAGCGAAACCTATGAATTTTAGTTTTGAACAACTTCTCGCGTTCGTGACCGTTTATGAACAACTCTCGTTTAGCAAAGCCGCGGTCAAACTCAATAAGCACCGAACTACGATAGGGCAGGTGATTACCAACCTTGAAGACCAACTAGCGGTCAGTTTGTTTGAACGAGTGGGGCGTTCGGTAGAGCCAACTGAAGATGGTCACCTTCTTTATCACAATGCTAAATTAACCATCGAGCAAGCGCGTACTTTCGATAAATTGGCGCTAAGCCTCTCTTATGGTGGATTAGAAAGCGTCAACATCGCTTATTCTAGTGTGATTCCTCATCGCGCTTTGGTTGAAATCCGCCAGCAATTTCTTCGCGATTTTCCGCTAATGCGCGTGAACTTTTTTGTTAGGAATAAACAGGACATCAAAAGAGGCATAGATAGTGGCGAATACCATTTTGGTATCGTCAATGTGCATGACCGTCAGGCGATGTATAGCTTTGATGCTACTTTCCTTGGGCATTTCGAATTTCTCCCTTTTGTTCAAAAAGGTGGAGATCTATCTAGGTTGGAGAAAAGTGCAGTCTTGGTGGCTCTGAAAAACAGCAAACAATTTGTCTTACGATCTTTTATTGAAGAAGGTATGTCAGAGAAGATTATTTACAGCTCAGACAATGAAGCAATCGATCAACTTGCCCTAGTGATAAAGATGGTCGAAGCGGGGTTGGGTTGGGCGTTACTGCCTAAAACCTTTTCTAATACTGAGTTTGCCAATCATGCTATTGAGCCAGTTGAAGCCGATGAGATGCTAGAGGGCTTCAAGTTTGGCTTCGCGCTTTGGTGTCCACATTCCAAACAAATTGTTGATATTAAAAAGTCGTTAATCACCGTGATAAACAATTATCGCAAGCGATTTGAAGATGGTCTCCGTCGTTAACTCATAGACTCATCCAATTTTTTAACAAGGTTCAATTAGAGCCTTGTTTTCGTTTCAGTTAACTTTAAGTTCGAGTTTTGATGGATTACACCCTTTATATAGGAGTGTGAGGTATCAAGCTGACTATCTCTTCAGTCATGTCACTTTCCCTGTACCTTTAAATAATATAAAAGATATCATACAGTTTGTTGTGATTTTACCCCCAGCCCGTGAAGATAAAGTGACTAAATGGTTGATGTGATACATAGCAATTGTTCACAACTAAAGTTCATAAGGATGGATGACTTTTAGTAGGGAAAATGTTCGCATCCTAAACGATGTAGAGTATTCAATCTAAGTGATTTTGGGGCAGATCTGAGCTAGCAGGCACTTTGCAAGAAAAGCGCCACGAGTAAAACTTCAGGCTTATGAAGCCTCTGGACATTTCCGTTTTAGCAAGATTGCCAATTAAGCAAAGCATGAATTATTAAAAGGATAGAAAAAGTCGCTTACGTGATTGTCAGGGATCATTAGACCACTACAACTTCAATTGTCAGTTATAACTAAAACGGCACCTAGCCTTTAAGCAAAAAACCCTATATAACTCATCCCCACCTTCATGCTCTCTTACTCGAAAGAAAAAAATACTCTTCCCTCCCTCCTCATACGCGAGAGCTAGCTCAGCATCATCTCTTATCAAACCTTCAGCTACTAAGTGAACTTCTAATGCATCGAGTGCTTTTTCTTCTAAGGCTTTATCGTGAATTGGTTTAAAACCTCCAAATGAAAGGGAAGAAAAAAAAAGAGCAAAAACAAAAAAAACAATTCGCATAACTATTCCTTTTTTATTAGTTCAATACTAATTCCAGTTTAGTAAGAAATTAAGATTGTCGCAGCAGTGAAACTAAATAGATAGCTCTCGTTTCATGCAATTAAAGTCGGAGTTCATCATTCTTATTTTGGTAAATGGGTAAATTAGCTACCAAAAACAACCCTCAGACCGCCTCAAACGCTCTCAGCGAGGATTTTGGGCTTGTTCAAGGCTATGCTCATACTACCTTGTATGTGTGTGACTCTTTCAGTGCGATTTACAGAGCAAAAACTAGCGAATTCGTTTGAGTCAAGAACTGTACTCTGCCCCCACTTTTCGTACTTTGTGAGTTAAGTCGCCCCGTTAGCAAGAATTTGGACAGCCGCAACTACCTTAAAATGCAGGTCACATTCTCCACTGGACGGACGGCGCATTCGGTTACTTCCCACCTTACACATTAGGTGCGATGTACGCGGCTCAGTTCATGGCTTCAATGAAGAAAACAGTGGATGTGAACTCAGTGATTGAAAGCGGTGACCTATCCCCTATCTTCAATTGGTTAGAATCGAACATTTGGAGCAAAGGCAGCCTGCTTACTACTGATGATTTGGTGAAAGGCGCAACCGGTGAAACCTTGAATGCGCAATACTTCAAAGACCACCTAAGAAGCCGTTACCTTTAATGGAAAAAATTGATAGAGGCTGATCAGTTTATTGATTCAGCCTTTTTAATCACATTTTCAAAACATACTTAGATTGATTTGAAGGTTTTATCCCTTCATCGAACTTAACAATCACGGAAGATTCTGGTACCTACTAGCACGAAATTGGACAAAAACGCGTTAAACTCAAAACTCTAATTCACTTAACTAATATTAGAAAAAGTATCTTGAAACCTTAAAGCTGAGAGGTTGATACGGCGACGTTGAACAATGAGTCTTAGATCTCTAATCAGTCACGTTAGTATGGGTGAAGCCTGAAAGTGATAGACTTAGAAAGCGTATTAATAATAACCAACAAAAGTCTGGTGAGTGTGTTACCTTGGTTGTTATCCCTACCGCTTAGTGGGGACTTCTTTTCTTTTCCGAACTCGCATCTCGGCACTCCTTAGTTGCCCTCCTAAGCCTCACCGCAGGCTTTAATTATGTCCATTTCAACCCAAAAGTTAAGAAACATCTTCAAACTCACTAGAATTGAAAATGTAGAAATCAACAACGATGTACCCCATTTCGCACCTTGGTTACCACTTGCTCAGAAAGTAAAACCTGTCATCCCTTCTGCGATTATATATTGCGAAGGTAATTTTGGTAAAATTGATGGTAAAACCGCTAATGGATTAGTGAGACATTCGTTAAGCTATCGTATTCTATCGGTTATTGATAGTGAGTCTGCTGGCTTAGATGCTGGTGAAGTTCTTGACAACAAAGCCAATGGAATACCGATCCTTGCTAATGCTGAAGAAGCTATCATTCACGCAGAAAGCATTCCTGATTACTTCATTTTTGGCATTGCGCCATCAAGTGGCTTTTTATCTGACTTAGATAAAAGCATCATTTTAAATGCCATGTCATTAGGAATGAACATCGTAAATGGCTTACATGAATTCCTAACCGATGATCCTCTATTTTTAGAAGCCAGCTTAAAGAATAACGTTCGAATATTCGATACTCGCAAACCCAAAAATAAAGGCGATCTGAAAACGTTTATCGGGAAAATACACAACGTTAAATGTCCGAGAATTGCTGTCATGGGGACGGATTGCGCGCTAGGAAAACGAACAACAGCAACAATATTGGCGAATGAACTGACAAAAAAAGGCCTTAACGTCGTTCTGATTGCCACTGGTCAAACAGGTATTATGCAAGGCGCACAATACTGCGTTGCACTCGATGCAGTCCCTTCACAATTTTGTGCCGGTGAATTGGAATCTGTCATTGTACAGGCCTATGAAAAAGAAAATCCGGATCTGATTATTATTGAGGGGCAAGGAGCCTTGAGTCACCCTGCGTTTTCAACCAGCGCTTTTATCTTACGTGGCAGCTGTCCAACGGGTGTGATACTGCAACATGCCCCTAAACGTTTATATCGTAGTGATTTTCCTGATTGCCCAATGCCTTCGATTGCCTCAGAAATCAATCTTATCGAAACGTTTTCTAATACCAATGTTATTGGACTAACACTGAATCATGAAGATATGTCGTTGGATGAAACACGCAGTGTGATAGACAGTTACGCTACCGAATTTGGTCTACCTGTTACTGATGTCTTGTCACAACCTGTCGAACATCTGTTGCACATCGTAACGTCAGCTTTCCCTATAATAGAAAGTAAACTGGCCGAAAAAGGGTGAACTACCCTAGGTTAGACATCGATTGTGGGAAAGTTCACCATAACGCTCAATTCCTGATTACTCAGCTCTCACTGAAAAATATATCCGTTACGCCTGTAACAAAAGCCTTCCTCGGCCACCCTATCATCGCACAAGTTCTTATTGATGCTGGCGCACCAATGTTAGCCGATTCAAGAATCGAAAATCTTCAAAAGATGACTGAATCTGGCATTTCTATCCCCAAAATGCTGATACGTACACCCATGCTCAGTCAAGTGGCGAGCGTAATAAAATACAGTGATATGAGTTTAAACTCTGAAGTTGAAGTGATTCAGAGGCTTTCACATGCAGCGGAACAACAAAATTGCCGTCACGATATTATTATTATGGTTGAGCTTGGCGATCTCAGAGAAGGTGTGATGCCTAATCGCGTGATTGATTTTATCCGTGAGATTATTTCTTTACCAAACATCACGATAAAAGGAATTGGTACGAATTTAGCTTGTCGGTATGGTGTCGCTCCAGATGATAAAAATATGAATATTCTTTCTGATCTTGCCGATGGAATTGAAGCTACACTTGGGATCAATCTAGAAATTATTTCAGGGGGTAATTCTGCTTCAGTTAACTGGGCTCTTCAGAGAACAGGCTTAACTCGAGTCAATCACCTTCGTATAGGAGAAGCAATTTTTTTAGGCTGTGAGCCTTTAGAGCACGAAAATATCAAAGGCTTACATACGGATGCGGTTTCTTTGACCGCTGAAGTGATTGAATCCAAGACTAAACCGACTTTGCCTTGGGGAAGTCGGGGGTTAAATGCTTTTGGAGAAAAAGAAAGCCTTCAAGATAGAGGGGAGGTCTCACAAGCTATTGTAGCATTAGGCCGCCAAGATGTTTGTGTCAGTGGGCTTAAGGCTCCGAATGGGATTAAGATCATGTCTTCAACTAGCGATCACCTTGTCCTTGAATCCTCACAGAAACCACTACTTGTAGGGGAAAAAGTCACATTCAGTTTAGATTACAGTGCGCTCTTATCTTCTATGTCTTCACGTTATATCCATAAATATTTTAAGGCACCTAAAGGGAGAAGAAAGGAAGAAGGAGCGCATAATGCTACGAACAACTGTAATTCTCTTCGTCAGTGTCATGCTTAACGGTTGTCAGATAAGCCCAATAAAATCTAATGGACTTGCCGATTATAGAGCGACAGTTATTTCAAGCCAACTTCCACAAGAGTTAGGCTCGATCACACTCGTAAATGCACAGTCAGAGGGCGATAGTGTCACTCTTGTTTTCGTAAAAAAGAAAACTTTGAATATGGACCGCTTAGTAGAAAAAGTCGCCGTTAGTTTTTGTGACAACATCGAAATAAGACCACTATTAGAGAGTGGGATCTCTTATCGAATCATTACCTTAGGAAAAAATGAGAAAGTAGAAAGCCTTAACGTCATTTCTCTAGCTAAGTGCTCTAATTAAATGCCTAGCTGTCGAATGGATAAAAGCCAATACGAGTTGTTCAATGTACTCAATGACACTATTTTATTGAGGTTTGACCGTCTTACGCCTTGGGAAAAAAACTTTATCACAGAGTTACACCATAAGGTCGTAACTAGACAACTCATTTCAATTAAACAAAAACAGCTTGCTTTAAAAATTTCAATGAAAGCCTATAAATCAAAGAAGAAAAACGCGCGTTCCAACGTTTAATTTAAGCTTGTGTATACCTAATCTGTTCAAGGTCCTCTAAACTTTGGACAGATTAGTAGTATTTGCACTTAACGTATTGAAAATAATCAAGTGTAGCGGTGAATGGGTAACAACTTTCAGCGTAATAGCAATTGAAACACCTAAGTATTTAGGTTCCTTTTCGATTAACACTCAGTACCTTCTGAAAGCAACAATGCATCTTCTAATTCAACCCCAAGATAGCGGATTGTATTATCTACCTTGGTATGACCAAGTAGTAGCTGCACCGCTCGGATATTTTTCGTTTTTGCGTAGACTAACGTCGCTTTTGTTCGCCTCATCGAGTGAGTGCCATACAAGTTAGGATCCAACCCCAGATTAGAAGCCCATCTCCTCACTAAGTATCGATAGTACGAATAGCTAATCGGTTGTTGCTTTCGCCTTTGGCTTGGGAAAATAAAATTGCTGTCATGTAGCGAAGCCATCAAAATCCATTTCATTAGACTCTGTTGAGTTCTTGTCGTTATCTCAAATTGAACTTCAATATCTGTTTTGCGCTGGATATGCTTAACGCGGTTAAATATCCTATCTTGCGAAGATACATCGCAAACTCTGAGAACGAGCAAATCACTTGCTCTAAGTTTGCTATCAATAACTAAGTTGAGCAACGCAAGCTGCATCAAATTATTTTCAATTTCTAATCTGGTTCTGATCCGCCAAATTTCCTCAAGCCGAAAAGGCTTTTTGACGCCACTTCGTTTCGTTTTGTTGAAAACTACCATGATGACCTCCTTTTTAATTTGGTCATCACGATTGTAGTTGGAAGGAAATGGACAAAAGCGTGTCAGTGATTTTACTAATTTAGTAAACAATGAATTACTACAAGTATATAAAGTCGTTTAATCAACTTCCATGAGTGATGTCAATCTGAGTGATATGTCGGCCAAGCACAGCATTTTTGTGAATCGTTGTATTTTTATCACAGGTTTATCCAATACAGTCCCGCTTTAGACGTAAGAAGCTACGCTGCTATCAATTCATTAGGAGCAACATCTTATGACTATTAGATAAAACCGACATTAACGTTGAACTTTATGAAAACAATACATCAAGGTTTGAACTGGCAACTTAATAAATACGCTTTCATTATGTAATGATTTTACTTACAAAGTCATACTGTCATAGACAAAAGATTCCGCAATAATACGTCAAATGGTATGAGTTAAAACTTATATGGCGGTTCGTATCATTGGTGTTAAGTTTGGCTACACCAATTACGCAAACTAAAAAAATAGTGCAGAAAAGCTTTCGATAACATTAGCTTCAATATTCCAGGGCTGTGTCTATTTTTGCATTGCGATTGGCCATCTTCGATAACATCAAGATGTGGCCTACACTAAAACTTCAGGGTAACCAGCACTCTTTCTTTAACGCTTACCGAACTAGTTGTCCAAATTTAAACAAGTGGACTCGATATGAGAGCAAGTGCGCCTAATGAGAGAGCACTCGTCAATGGAATGAACGTCAGTGTTGAATGCAAAGGCGATAAGATATTGGCCACCATTTTAGCTGATAAGTGATATACAAAATGTAGCTGGCTGAGAACACATTAAAGTTATCTTTAATCACACTCGTCAGCATTCTATCAGGGAGTTTGTTTTGGGTTTTGTGACGGCACTATTGTAAAAATACTATACGTACCCTATTTTTGAATCATCGTGGGCAACGCTTGGAACTAATATTTCTGTCATGGGGGCAGGCAAAAAGGAAACAATAACTTCCATCATCGTTTTTAATTAAGACATACATATACCTTAATTAAAAAAATTGGCGCGTTCTAATATGCGCCAGATAAAGAGATCTATAAGATACTTGAAGAGTCTATGTTAAAAGACAGGAGCAAAAGCGACATTACCATTTTGATAACTCAAGATTAGCTTATCAAGATCCTTACATTGGCCAGTTACTTTTAATGAAACACCTACCCAAGGTAAATAAGCATGAATAAAATTAGCTTTTTAAAAATAAACAATACCATTATCAATGACATTATTGATCTCTCAGTGGAAGAGTCTCAAAAACAACTCATTGCTAACAACGCAGAGTGGCTTGCAGAAGCCAGTTTTAACGACGATAGTATCAACTATGGTATTTACTTAAACAATAAACCTGCGGGGCTAATCTCTCTGATTGACCCTAGAATACTGGACACACACGATGAACACTTTCAAAAGGAGCATTTATATGTATGGCGCGTCATGATTGACCATCGTTTCCAAGGAAAAGGATTGGGGAGTCAAGCGATTAACTTCAGTAAGAAATACGCTTCCATTACCGGTTTAAAAGGCGTCTCCCTGACCACGATGGATAAAGAAAAAGGCAATGCGCTCTCTATTTATCAAAAGCTTGGTTTTATACCAACGGGCAGAAGACTTGATGATGAAATTGAATTAATTTTTGGCTTAAAGGAATGAGTGGATAAACAAGTCAGATGGTGTGTCTGGGACGGCTATTTGGCCGCCTCATTTTATACTTCAACTGTAAAGGTATTGAAGAGTTCATTCAAAAACGCTGACCCCTCGTGCACTCTCACCTCCCCCCGGTCACAGAGTAACCAACAATCAAATTGACTCTTATTCAGTCTCCGTAACCTTTAAAGATCTTGAATCGCTTCGATGAGCTTTTTGACTGGAGTATGGTCTGACTCTATCCTATTGTCCATACTATCTAAATATGCTGACTACCTAGAGTGAAGAAAGAAAATGTGTCGGGCCTTTTCCTAACCATTAGTTTATGTATTGTAAAAATAGATTGCCGATGTAGTTCACTCATCGAAGTGAACACACAATGGGGCATAAATGAGCTATAGCTTCCCCTAAATTAACAATTCAGAGATAACTAAACGTATGGAAAGTCGCTTAACGTAGCATCCAGTATTGACGGTGCAGATCAGTTTAAAACTAGCTCATTTATCGCCAGTGAGCATACCGAAGAAGATCTGTCTCGACTCTGGCGTGTTGTCTCTATGAGTTTCGTATTTTACATGCGCGTTTGCATCAACTGCTTTTGATAGCTTGATGCTCCATAGTGCTTTCATTTGATTTGGTACAATTGAATATCGGACATCGATAATACGCAGCTCGTCTGTTGGGTCCTGAGCGATATAACCATTTGAAAACCAGCGGAAACGTTCTATGTCTTTGGCTTGTTGAGAGTCCGGGTCAAGCCAAGGTAAATCCCTGCTAACATTCAGCTTCGCAATCGACTCTCCGGGATACGTGCTTACCGATGTGCCAACCCGCACTGCGTCTACATGGTAATGAGCCTCTGTTTCGTACACCACTTTCCAAACCAAGATATTCGCAAAGCTTGGTTTTGCCTCTAATCGAATCGGTGTGTGTTGCCTTTCTTGCGCTAATTGCCACCCAATCGCCTCTGCCCTGTCTCGCTGAATCATCCCTAATGTTGGATAAATTAGCGCCCAAGTAAACGCAACACGCGCTAGCCAAGGCGCTCGTTTTAACGTCGCAAACACAAGCAACACTAGAATGGGAAGCGTATAAACAGGATCGATGATTGATATGGTATTCCAAGAAAAACGCGCGTTGGTGAAAGGCCAAAGTAACTGCGTGCCATAGGTGGTACAAGCGTCTAACAGTGCATGAGTACCATAGCCCAGAGCACAAAACAGCCAACTTTGTTTGAAAGAAAGCCCACGTTTTTTTGCAATCAGGTGATGCAGAACCAAAGCGCAGATCAAACTGCCAATGGGAATAAAGAAGAGTGAATGGGTAAATTGTCGATGAAATTCCAAAGCCAACAAAGGGTCACTTTGAGACTTAATCAGTGCATCCAAATCTGGTGCTAACCCGGAGAGCAGCCCTAATACCCCAGCAACAACCAAATGTTGTTTTTTGCTGGCCGATTGTGACAAAGAAGCGCCTAACACGCCCTGCGTTAAAGGATCCATAAATCACTCATTGATAGCATTCCGTTGAATCAAACAAAATACATTTAGCTATAGCGGTGAACTGTTCATAACTAAACGGTTTTATCAATATACTCATGTACATAGCTGTATAAGCATAGACCGATAAACAAAAAAAGAGCAGTTATGAAACTGCCCTTTTCTAATTATTGGTGGTTGATCAATTTATTCGTTTTTGTTCTGTATATTCACACTTGAACGATCTTTTATTAACGAGCAACCATGCTTGCTGCGATAACCACCAGCAGTACTGAGAAGATTTTCTTAATCGTTGGAACCGGTAAATGGTTGGTGGCTTTTGCGCCTAACGGAGCCGTAAACCAAGACGTGCACACAATACCCAACAGCGCAGGCAGATAAACAAAGCCAGCAAAGCCATCTGATAGAGCAAAGTGGCTGCTGCCTGAACTGATGTAACCTATCGAGCCAAACAACGCGATCACAATGCCACAAGCCGAGGCACAACCGATGGCCTTTTTCATATCGACAGAGAAGAACGTTAATAGCGGAACCAGCAATGCTCCGCCACCAATACCTATCATGGCAGATAAGCCACCCGTAATGGTTGTCAGCACAGTGAGCACACCTTTGTTCGGCAGTTTTCGTTCCTTAGGCGCATCATTTTTGCTGCTTAAGAACATCTTGATCGCAATAAGAACCACACTCACAGCAAACACAATACGAACGACTTTTTCCGGTAACAACGCCGCCATAAAACCACTAACCAATGCACCCAGAGCAACACCGAGCATGATCCAAGGCGCCAGATCCCAAGGCACTTTGCCATTCTTGTGGTGAGCGAGTGCAGAAGATGTTGAAGTGAACAGTATCGATGCCAACGAGGTAGCAATCGCCGCGACAACAACTTGGTCGGATGGTAGAACTTCTAAATACAGTAAAATGCTGCTTAACACAGGAACAATGATCAGCCCTCCGCCAATACCTAACAAACCGGCTAGAAACCCAACACCACTGCCCAGTAACGCACAGTAGAAAATCAACAACAGCAATTCACTCATTTCATCCATCTCTTAATTAAATTAATCGTCTTAAATAACACACTATTAATGCGGTTATATTTCCATCAAGCTAATTAATATAACTGACACCGACTAAAATATTCAAACAGAATAGATCATGAATATTCCTCATGTTGAATGTGAAGTAATACCATTGTTAATGGTCAACCTATCAACGTATAAAAACCTTAAGCGATTAACTTTATACGACATTAATTCTACTAAGCATTAATTTCAGACAGCATAGCCTTCGATTCTTAATCCGGTCACAAGCAAAAAATAAAAGCCGTTTTAATACTAAAGACCGAGAGAATCAGAAAAAAAATTGGGATACCAAATCAGCATGAATAAAGAATTTAATTTTACGATTAAGAGCATTAGCCTCGACGAAAACTACCAGCCTGCAGACAGCACGCGTATCACTACCAACTTTGCTAACCTGGCTCGCGGTGACAGCCGCCAAGCGAACTTGCGTAATGCACTGCAAATGATCGATAACAGTTTCAACGCATTAGCACACTGGGACAACCCTAAGGGCGACCGTTACTCTGTTGAGCTTGAAATCATTTCTGTTGATATGGATATTGAAAGCAACGGCGAAGCATTCCCTTCAATTGAAGTGCTGAAAACCAATATTGTAGACCGTAAAACTAACGAGCGTATTGAAGGCATTATCGGAAATAACTTCTCTTCTTATGTTCGAGATTATGACTTTAGCGTACGTCTATTGGATCATAATAAAGGCCAAGATAAATTCAGCATTCCAGAAGATTTTGGTGACTTACACGGTAAGCTTTTTAAATATTTCGTTAACTCTGACGCTTACAAAAAGAACTTTAATAAACGACCTGTTATTTGCTTAAGCGTGTCAGATAATAAAACCTATTACCGCACTGAAAACCAACACCCAGTATTAGGTTTTGAATACCAACCGAATGAGTCTTCTTTAACTGAACAATATTTCAAAAAGATGGGCTTACAGGTTCGTTATTTCATGCCGCCTAACAGTGTTGCACCTTTGGCCTTCTATTTCTTTGGTGATCTGCTGAACGATTACTCTAACCTAGAGCTTATCAGCACCATCAGTACCATGGGTACGTTCCAGAAAATCTACCGACCTGAGATTTACAACGCGAACGCGGTTGCGGGTAACTGTTACCAACCAAACTTGAAAAACTTGGATCACTCGCTGACTCAAATCGTGTACGACCGTGAAGAACGAAGCCAGCTAGCTGTTGAACAAGGTAAATTCGCAGAAGAGAAGTTCATTAAGCCATACCAATCAGTTCTAGAGAACTGGTCGGCAAATTACGCACTTTAATCGTCTATTGCGCTCTCAAACCACCCAAGGATAGGCAATATTATTATGAAAACACTATTACCGACTTCAACAGCGGGCAGCTTGCCGAAACCGTCTTGGCTTGCACAACCAGAGACGCTTTGGTCGCCATGGAAACTTCAAGGCGATGAACTCACAGACGGCAAACAAGATGCGCTGCGTGTCTCTCTGCACGAGCAACAGCAAGCAGGCATTGATATTGTGAGTGACGGCGAACAAACACGTCAACACTTTGTAACGACCTTCATTGAACACCTGAATGGCGTTGATTTTGAAAAGCGTGAAACCGTTAAAATCCGCGACCGTTACGATGCGAGTGTACCGACGGTTGTAGGCCCAGTTTCTCGTCAGAAATCTGTGTTTGTTGAAGATGCGAAGTTCTTACGTCAGCAAACCGACCAACCGATCAAATGGGCTCTGCCGGGGCCTATGACCATGATTGATACACTTTACGATGCGCATTACCAAAGCCGTGAAAAACTGGCGTGGGAATTTGCAAAGATCCTCAACGAAGAAGCCAAAGAACTTGAAGCGGCAGGCGTGGATATTATTCAGTTCGATGAACCTGCGTTTAACGTGTTTTTTGATGAAGTGAACAATTGGGGCATCGCTTGTTTGGAAAGAGCCATTGAAGGGCTTAAGTGCGAAACAGCAGTCCATATTTGTTATGGCTACGGCATTAAAGCGAATACGGATTGGAAAAAGACATTAGGCACCGAGTGGCGCCAATACGAAGAAGTCTTCCCTAAGCTGCAGCAATCGAATATCGACATTATCTCTTTAGAGTGTCACAACTCTCATGTACCTCTTGAGCTGCTTGAGCTCGTACGAGGCAAGAAAGTAATGGTCGGTGCGATTGATGTTGCAACCGATTCGATTGAAACACCGGAAGAAGTGGCTAGCACTCTACGTGAAACACTTAAGTACGTTGATGCCGACAAGCTCTACCCTTGCACCAACTGCGGCATGGCTCCCCTACCTCGCGAGATAGCCTCAGCGAAGCTTAATGCGCTAAGTGCTGGCGCAGAGATCGTTCGTAAAGAGCTTTCAGCGTAACGCTTTCCTAAAGAACAAAAACTATGCCTTTAAGCCTAAGTATCATATTGATGCTTAGGCTTTTTGTTATGTGAGTTAATGAGCTTTACGCGCTGCTTACCAGGTTTTATCTAGGTCTTGAGCATATAAAGAGATCGCTCGTTGGTACTCTTTAATCGCATCGCTATTCGTCGTGGAAACTAAAAGCTCAAGTAACAGCGATGTCGCTTCTTTATGGCGACCTAGTTCGACACGCTAACATACGGCTCCATTCTTCTTTGCTCATTGCGCCTTTAGAAAGGTAAATATTGTGTTTCTGCATTGCACCTTTCGTGTATGAAAGCTTGATGAATGAGCCAATTTCAAACGGAAGAAAGCTACGCTGTAAAGTCACATCACAAGCAACGCCATTTAAACGTACATGACCGTTCGTGATTTCAAACGAGCTATCGCGAAGCTTCCACCACAACATTAGAATTTTTATTAATGGAGGAACACAAATTATCAGCCCTATGGTTAGCAGCGATGAACGATCACCGTCTGATATCCAATAGACAAGACCTAGTGCAATAACAATAAACAGCAACTCTGAAAATAAGTATTTAACAAAATTTAGTTGGATACGGTTATCCATGACACTCTCTCAATGATGACCCTAAAGGCAGCTCCATTTCAACGAGCCCTTTCACTTCAGACAACTGAGTAAAACCTTTTGATTGATAAAGCTTAATGGCGGGGTTCTCACTGAACACGCGCAACACTAACTGAGCCGATGCTTGATTGTTCGCATGTTCAATAGCCAAATCGAGACACTTAGAGCCAAAACCTTGACCTTGACAGTCAGCTAATATCTGCAAGTCCCTAAGAAACGTTGTACCACTAGCGTAACTGAAGCGAACAACACCAATACGGCGATCCCCCACATAAATTTCACAGTTATCCAGCTCATCCCAGCTGCGTAAAAACTGGCTATGACCCCAAGCGATTCCACGAGCTTGATAGTAACTCGCCATATTCGTTTTGGTGATCGATTCAGCGAACTTAGGCTCTGAACCTTTGACCAACCTTACTTCCATATTGTGTCCTTTGTTTTCAAATCACATCTGAATACGGCATAGCAAAATGCCGTATATGTTGAATCATTTTTAGGTACATACTGGTTTCACTTCCTTCCATTGTGTATCCCATTCTTCGCCTAACAAATTAGAAAGTTTTTCACAGTCGTATAGATAGCGAAGACTATCTTTACAGTACGCAGTAAGTATTTCAGTTAACTGACCAGACGCTTTTTCGTTGTCTTTGAGTTTTCCGTACATCATCAAACCAGTCCTAAAGGTGTCTTGATCGAGGTCAGACGCTTGCTTCGATAACATCCCAAAGGAAATAGCGTTAATAGACAGGGCTAATGCAATCGCATCGCCTTCATCTCCCTCTAATTCACAAGCACTATAACGAGCTAACAAGTTCGATGTTTTAATTAATGGGGCAAGGTCTTTTGTATTTGCATATTTATAGGTTTCAAAACCTTGCCGCACCGCAGCTTTATGACTGTCTTCAATGCTCACAACATAGTCTGTCAAAACATGTAAGCTCGCATATGCACCTAGCCCGAAAGCCACAATGAACACGGCGATTAATCTGATCACTTATCTCTCCTAAAAGAACCTTGTGCTGGTTAATTTTAAACGGCGTCTTGTAGTAACAACCCTACTTGCCATCGACCTTTTCTAGAAACCAACTTCCTTGGCACGGCCCATTGGTTAAGTGCCATCGGCCGTCAAATCTACTGCCACTGCCACGTGCGGAAAAACGATAATCCCATTGGCGATGTTTAGCATATAAACGTAAGTCGCCGTTTTCCGTCACCCAACCCTCTAACGGTGTTCCATTGTAGGTAAGCCTTAGAGTAGCCTTACCCTCACGAATAGTTCCGGTGATGGTTGTGCGTTCACACATATTATTGCCAGTGGTGTTAATACGGCGGCCTAGCCACTCACCGTCGAAATCGATAGAAGGAACAAATTGGGGACTATCAGGAAGTTTAGGAAACGACTCGGAATTACTGGACCCGAACCACTGAAGCTCACGACCAACAAGGAAGAAGACAACAAAGCCGATTGATATCGCTATCACAAATCCCTTTTTCATTAGCCTCTTCCTAATCCGCTGACCTTAAGAAAAGAACCCTAACATAATGAAAAGTAATAACTTACCATCAGTTTAATTAACTTTGATATATTCCACAAATTGCATTCAAATGTTGAATATAGAGAAAGCGGCATCGTACAAAATACCGCGCATTGAGAATCAATTATGAGCAGTGCCGGAAGCTCTGCACAGAAAAACCCTAACCTTCCAAGGCATTGCGCCAATACTGAACGGTTTTCTCCGACACCGAGCCAGTCTCGGTCGCCGCTGATACTAAAAAGTCACATAACCGAGCCGCAACCTCTTCATTACCCAACAAGTACAAACTGCGAATGGCTCGCGTTAACCTTAGCTGGTTATGGTCATGATTCTTTAACCATACGTGATTAGCCGGGCTAAGTGGTAACGATGAAGATATTTCACTCCCGTTTCGCTGCATACCCCAAAACTCAAGCATCAGGTCAAGCACTTGTAGATGAGCTGTGCGGAGCGCTTCTGAATTAGCAAAAAGCACCTTATCTTCTTGAGTAACCAACGGGGCATGTTGATTAAACTTAGTCCCCTCATCTATTGGGAAGAACACTTGAATGTACTTATGGTCATGCTCCAACCAAAAATGATTGTAAGCCAATAACTGTTCTATATTTCGACCAAATTTGTCCGGCGCTTCACCAGATATAAAGCGAGCAATCTCACTCATTTTAAAATCCTACTGACTATAAACCCCCACTTGTGGGCGAATGCATTATTACGCAGTAAGCCGTCAAAAGCCTAGTCCTTTACGTTGTAAGTACCGATTTGGCTTAGAACTCCACGTCCCACGCGTTAGGAATCACTTTTGAATAATTTCGACTTACTTTTCTAACAAACGACACGGGAACTCTGCGACACATTTTAGCTCTGCTGTATGTTCAGGGAATCGTTCCTGAAGAAAACACAATGCATCCGTTGGCGTTGGCGTTGGCGTAGCGTATGAGTTTTAGACTAAAGCCAGCAACCAGTGTGTTAATAACTGAGTACCAAAACCTGAACGACTAAAAGAGGTAGGTAAAATAAGCAGCGAAAGATTACATCTTTCAAAGAAAAACCCTTCAGAAAGCGTCCTTCGGTGCATAGAATTTCAAGCGACTTACACTAGTGAATAATGTAAGTCGCTAACATAAGAGGCTAACGCAAGCGTCTCAACACAACCTGCTGGTCGAGCTCATTCTGATAGTCCGTGTAATCAAGCCCTTGATCAAATATGTACTCAGTGACAAGAGTACGAATGCACTCAACCAATGTGCTTGCTTGCCAAGGCTTTTCAAAGTAACGGTCGATGCCTGCTGCATTAATCGCATTGATGGTATCGGTATGAGTGGCCTGCCCCGTAAGAAGAATTTTCTTTGTATTCGGAAAGCGGCTGTCATGGAACACTTCAGTGAGTAACTCCACCCCCGTTTTCCCTGGCATCACATGATCAGACACGATGACGGTAATGTGTTCGCCTTCTGCGTCAAGTTCATCAATGAGATCAAGCACTTCTTGCGCTGATTCACAATCTTCAATATTCAGCCAACTCGCCAGCGGATCTAAATCTTGTACCACTGCGCTCAGTACTTCTCTCTGGTCATCGACACAGATTAAATTAAGCTTCTCCATGTTCACCCTCTACTGGTAACTTGATTCTAAATACAGTTTTAGAAGCATCACTTTTCACAATGATACTTCCGCCATAACCCGCCACAATCCGCTTAACTACTGATAAACCCAAGCCCAATCCAAACGATAAACCACCTTTTTTAGTGGTGAAGTTGGGCTGAAATATCTTTCTACGAGTCCCCTCGTCTATCTCAGGGCCGTTATTCGTAATCGTAACTAATATTCTTTTCTTACTTAATCTGGTTTGAATCTCTATTGCGGCATCGTCTGAATTCGACATTGCATCACAAGCATTCTTTACAATGTTGACCCAAATCTGAACGAGCTCTGTTTTCGAGCCTTTAAAAGACGGTAAATCCGCAGGGCTCAATCGCACAGACACTCTACGTAACTCACTTTGTAGCAACGATAAGGCATGGTTAATGGAGTCGTTAATATCAACCGCTTCTTCGGTGTCGATATCAACTCTGCCAAGTTGTTTAACCGATTTTACGATGCCGACGGTGTGTCTAGATGCCAAACGCAAATCATGTAAATCACAGCCCATCTGCCAAAAACGAATCGCTTCTTCTGGTTTTTTCAGCCAATGCTTTGAAATAACGTCTGTTGCAGATAAAGCATCAATTGGAATCGCCTTTGCAAGAGAGCGAGCAATGTTTTTGTCTAAACCATATTTTCTTTCAAATTGTCGCCCACGTGTTCGTGCTTCTGACGACGACGTTTTCTGACCATGCATTAACCCAAAATCGAAAAATTGACTGGCTTCTGGATGCACTTCTTTAAGCAGATCCATGATGACCGTTTCAAGTCGACCAGATTTACTATTTACGACACCAATAGCGTTGTTAAGCTCATGAGCAATCCCTGCAGCCAATTGACCCAAGGTCGTCATTTGCTCAGCAGTATGTAACTTCTCTAGCGCTTTTTGTTTCGCTATCGCTTCTTGTGTTGCGCGGCGTTGACGACGCGACAACTCATTGACAATTACAGGTGTGAACTGTGCGGTAAGAGGACCAAATTTACGTTCATCTTCTGCAGGCGTGTCTTTATCGATCCACGCTAACTCAACATCGGTTTTAGCAACAACCGTTGAAGATGCTGTCCAATTACCTGAAAAGAAGCTATGAACGCCTATAAAAGCCCCACTACCCGCGCTAAATACTCGCACTTGCGGTGTATTCGCATCGGTATAAAACCCTTCCAGTTCTCCACTAAACACATAATATAAACGAGTGTTTAACGCTGATTGTTCAATAATGGTGTTACCGGCACAGCACGTCACCCGACGTTCTGTTTGGTTAAAATAGCGCTCGATAAGTGCTTCTAGCTTTTGTTGATACACGTATCGTTATCCTATGTGACCAATTGAATGTAGCACCCACACCATAACAAAACTCAGTAGCACACCAACCACACCCAAAATAATACCGATTCTGGCCATTTGATTACTTTGCACATGACCAGTGGCATGAGCCAACGCATTCGGTGGCGTACTGATTGGCAGCGACATACCTAATGAAGCGGCAAAAGTCACAACCAAAATTAACGTTAGCTCACCGCCTAGTGGCGTGAGTGAAGCCATAGACGAACCTAATGCCGCCATAATTGGCATTAACAAGTTAGCCGTTGCGGTATGAGACATAAAGTTTGCCATTACCAAACACAAGAACGCCGCTCCGAACAACACCACATAGGGTGAGTAGCTATCAAACGGAATACTGTGTACCACGAGCTTTGCTAAGCCAGTTTTATCGAGCGCTAAACCAAGCGCAATACCACCTGATACAAGCCACAATACGTCCCAAGAAATTTTCTTCAGGTCTTCTTTATTGATGATCCCTGTGAGTGAGAACACAGCGACAGGAATCAGAGCGACGGTGTAAGAGTTCATGCCATGGCTTGAACCCATTAACCAAAGAATGATGGTCAGCGCAAAAGTGACGTACACCGCAATGGCTTTAGGCGTTTTAAGGAATTTACCTTTGATGCTTAGCTCGATTTTCTTTTGGTCAGCTTTGTACATAAAGCCTATTAAAAACCACGCTAACGCCATCATAATCACAACAAACGGCACACCAAATGCCATCCATTCACCGAACGTAATGAGGTTATCGCCAACTAAATATTTAAGTGCGATAGCGTTCGGAGGGGTACCGATCGGAGTACCAATGCCACCGATGTTAGCGGCAACCGGGATACAAAGCGCAAACGCTACACGACCGGGGTCTTTCGGACCAAACACAGCCAGTACCGGCGTTAAAATAGAGAGCATCATTGCCGTTGTTGCCGTGTTAGACATAAACATCGAAAAGATACCAGTGATCAACATTAAGCCGAGCATCACAAACTTTGGGTCTTGTCCAAATGGCTTCAACAACACGCGAGCTAAGTTTACGTCTAATCGATATTTAGTGGCGGCCATTGCTAAGAAGAAACCACCCAAAAACAGCATGATGATTGGGCTAGCGAATGTCGCCATGATATCGCTGTATTTTAACAGCTCACCAAAATGTTCTTCCCCATGCTCAAACCTTAAAAAGATCAGCCCTTTATCCGACAACATCAATAATTGCAGAACGATAATAACAACAGACGTCGCGTAAATAGGGATAGGCTCGAACACCCAGCACAATGCCGCTAACAAAAAGATCGCAATAACGCGTTGTTGAATAATCGTAAGGCCTTCAAATGGAAACGCTGATAGCGGCATGACGAGGATAATGAAAGGAATTAAAATAGGGATAATGTATTTAATATAGGGGCGCATAGCACAAAAACTCTTCCTGAGATAACAACTACTTAGAAATTAGATTTAAAGTTCTAATTTAGTCCGACAACGAATTATCGACCTCTTATCATTATCTCACTATCGGCTAGATCAATGATTACGTAATCGCGATATCCCCTTTTTCGATTCTGTGCGCTACCTCTACGTTTGTGTGTCATTTACTGTTGCTATTAAATTTCGAGAAACAAAAGGCAAACGTTCGCCCCTGCGTGGGAGAACCGTAAACTTTGACGCTTGTAACGTTGCTGAGTACTCACCTAAAACTTCAATCTCAGTTTGGTCTATCAGCTCACTCGTTTTAAGCCACACATTGTTGGTTGTTCTGAAATAGTTATTAAGGTGATTCGTTGCTAAGTAGGCTTTAAGCGAGTGAGGTTGTGGATGCTGGCACTGCTATAAAGTGCCTTTTCCAATAGTTGGTCGCTTGTCATGTTTCCTCCTTGAAACTGACGTTTGGTGAGAGAATCAAGACAGCTCAACACCGAACGTCCAAATACACATCATATGCTTATCGTAATGCACGGAAAAATACCATGCATTACGATTCAACCTAAAGCTATTATCTAAGTGGCCTATTTGCTCAGGTTGTTCGGAAATACGTTCGTTTTGACTTCCGTAGCAAACTCATTTGCTGCGTCAAAGATAGTTTGGCTGCAATGGGCGTACTGTTTTGAAAATGGAGGCCATCGGTTACCTAGCCCGAGCGCATCATTGATGACTAACACCTGCCCATCACAATCGGCTCCCGCACCAATCCCAATTGTAGGAATGCTTATCTCTTGAGTAATCGATTCGCCAAGTGAAGAAGGTATGTGCTCAAGCACCAACATAAAAGCACCCGCTTCTTGAATCGCTTTTGCTTCCTCGCTAACGGTTTGAGCATCTTCAGCAGATTGCCCTACTTTCTTGAAGTTTGTTGCCGTTTGCGGAGTTAACCCCGTGTGGCCAACAACTGGGATATTGTTTGCTACAAGGTGAGCAATAACATCGAGTTTTGCACCTTCCAGTTTTATGCTGTCGGCACCTGCCTGCATCAACCTTTTAGCATTAACTAACGCGACTTCAGGAGAACGATCGGTTAAGTATGGGAGGTCACCAATAATGTGAGTATTTGGAGCACCTCGACGCACTGCCCCTACATGATATTCCATGTGCTCAATGGTCACATCTCGCGTACTGCTAAAGCCCATTTCAACCATGCCGACAGTATCACCAACGAGAATAATAGGTA
Organism: Vibrio sp. 10N.286.48.F5; assembly: GCF_041469785.1. NCBI lineage: Bacteria > Pseudomonadati > Pseudomonadota > Gammaproteobacteria > Vibrionales > Vibrionaceae > Vibrio > Vibrio sp. 10N.286.48.F5. The sequence continues at coordinate 78,717 of NZ_JBFRLG010000030.1, forward strand.
TCCCAGCAGATTCGATACTTGCAGCCACTGGGAATGTATAAGCGGTCAACATCGGAATACGTTGTTTCCCTTTCATTTCCACAAAAGAACTTGGAGTGTGTTTCATGTTCTTGCTCTCATTAAATCATGCGTTATTAAAGCATTGATACTATTAGTTTTAATTGAGCGATGGAAGTAAAAATATAGCGTTGACTAAACGCCCACAAAGTATATTCAATCCAACAAATGCGTTGAGTTAGCGGGCGTTAAAACCTGGGAAAGGGATTGTTACGATGAACTATGAATGCCATAATACCCTGTTAAGGTGTGAACAACGCAATACCGAGGCTACCGCATACCACCTTAAACACTAAACGCAAACCGACAACGCCGAATGTAACAAATCGTGTTGATGTATTTGTTAGGCTTTTATAGTCCGTAGTAACCCATTACTGATTTTTTTATGACGTCCGTAGCTACTGATATTCCAACTTTCCATGTACCATCTTCAGCTTTTTTTAAATTATCAACTAACCATTTTTTCGCTTTATTCCCTAGCGGTTCTTCAGGTGAGCTTGGGGGTTCAGCTTTGACAATAGCTGCCAATTCTTCTGCAGAAGATTTTGTAATGCCTGCGCTCTCCAATTTTTCAGTTAAAAGCTCAGCGTTACCTTGTATGGCATGAACTCCTATGCTTGCGCCATCTCCTGAATTTGATATTTCAGTATAATTACCATAAATGGTTTGGTTAATAATTTTAGTTATTTCTTGGGTATCAATTGATTCATTGGGGGAAGGCGATAAAACTATATCAACTGCAGCTGGTATTGATTTTTCAAGCTCAATGGTTAACTCAAGAGCTCTACTTTTAACCTCATTTTGGATTTGTACTAACGAACTTCGGGATATTGATCCTACAATCTCATTACATGCATAATCTTCATATACTTTCCCTTGAAGTAATAAAATCAAATTAGCACAATCAAGACCTACAGAACCCGAATCTTGTGAACTTTTAATTAAGTCATCAATAGTTGCAATTCCATCAGTCAAACGGCGATGGGTCCATTTATCACTTGCATACTTCTCAATCAACGCCGATGGAATAGGAGCATTTTTAATACCCGAATTAAACGGTCCACTAAACGTCCCCTTAAAAGATACAGCTACAACACGATAATCAGGCAATTCAATATTGTCAGGGTAACCGGACAATTCATATTTAACCCAATCAGCCAACGTATCACTTCCCAAACGAGCAGCAAGCAATCTTAATTTCAACAAAATACTACTTAAATTCGGCTGCTCTGAAATTAGTGAAGCCTGAATTTCTCTTAAAATACTCACTATTTTCTCCTTAAAATCCTAGCGCTTTGTGAAGATGTACGGTACTCAATTTCAAAGCCTTCGAAAACCACCTTAACCACTAAAACCAACGCATAGTAAAAATGCCTCACGTGCCGAATCATTCTGAACAACTAGTTACTTGGGTTCAAGTAGTGAAGAAATATACAATATGAACGTAAAAATTCAGTTACCGCTTTAGGAGGAACACTCTTGCAACTTAGGCTCACTAACCAACCCTCAATAACCACACGATTGATGCAATAGACAGTAGAAGCATCGAGCAGTAAATGAGCATAGAAGATTTCTAGCTCACCTACTGTATAGTCATCAATAACCTAGCAACCGTCATTTTGCTTTAACGGCACTCTTTACACTGGCTTTGATTTGTCACACCACCATCTTTTTGACGGTAACCGAACAGTGTTTCAAGCTCTTTAGTCGTATGAGCAGTTTTACCACATTTAGGGCAACTATGTGGCAAGTTGATCTTTCCAGCCATGTTTCTAATCCTCTTTTGGGAAGTTTGAGAACATATTATACGCAAAAGGTCGAATAATAGAATTGATTGAAATCATGCGACTCAGGTTATTGTAAATATAACAGAAATTAGACAAAACCAAATGAAGAAAACTTGATAATTGTTCTGGCTGGCATTGTTAAAACAAGTTTACTATTGACAATAAAGACAATATTTCCACTTCCAAAAACTGGCTTATTTACTCATTTGTAGTTAAGGTAAAAACAGAGAAATATCGAAATTAACTTAGAGAAATTCATTCTATAAATTAAAACAAAGCGGGTTTTAATAACTCTCGCCCTATCATACGTTTACGATAAATAACAAATTTGCATTTTATAAAAACAATTTGATCAATAAGAGCTTTTGTAAACTTTGAATTACATACCATAAAATTCAATCTCCCTGATAAACTTGTCATAAATCCAAATGCTCTTCCAATCTTGATTCGCAACACATGGCATTAGTGTGTTGCATATAGACTTCCTATAAAGCCGTTGGGAAGAAGGAGTTTATATTAAAATCAGGAACGAAAAATGAACCAACAACGTCAACTAAGCTGGAAAATAGCAGCCATTCTAGGTACGTCTTTCGGCTTTACTGCACACGCTGCAGAAATGGTCAGAGTCGATAATGATGCATTACTACAACAAAGCCTCGTCGCGCAGTCGAAGAGTGTTGCTCCACTTGAATTAGGTTTTTCTGAAGTTAAACGGGTGGTATTGCCCAATGGAAAAACGAAAGTTCGCTACCAACAAACTCACCTAGGTTTACCCGTCTTTGATACTTCGGTCGTGGCCACCCTTTCCAAGAACCAACCCACTCAAGTGTTCGGTTCCATGGCACAGGGGATCAGTGGTGATCTATCCAGCATCGCGCCAAAACTGAATCAGGAACAAGCGATAGAAGCTGCGATCTCCTCTCACCGCACGTTTACCGTCGGCAAAAAGTCGATTGAAAATAAAAACGCGAAACTGATGGTGAGATTGGATGAGAACCAAGTCGCCCAAGTGGTGTATCTGGTCGATTTCTTTATCGCATCCTCTATGCCAGAACGCCCTTTCTACTTTATTGATGCCACGACTGGCGATGTGCTCCAAAAATGGAATGGACTAAACCACGCTAAAGCATTAGGTACTGGCCCAGGTGGCAACCTCAAAACCACTCGATATGAATATGGCAGTGACTTCCCCAGCTTTCCCATCGACAAAACAGGCACAACTTGTACGTTAGAAAATGAATCAGTTAAGACAGTCGATTTGAGAAACGGAACGTCCGGCAGCGCAGCCTACAGCTACAACTGTGCCGACGGAACCAACTACACCGATCATAAATACATTAACGGGGCTTACTCGCCTCTTAACGATGCGCACTATTTTGGTAATGTCGTATTCGATATGTACAAAGAGTGGATGAAGACGTCGCCTTTAACTTTCCAGCTGACGATGCGCGTTCATTACGGTACCGATTATGAAAACGCCTTTTGGAATGGCTCATCCATGACATTTGGGGATGGCAAAAACACCTTTTACCCATTGGTCGATATCAACGTGAGTGCTCACGAGGTTAGCCACGGGTTCACCGAGCAAAACTCCGGCCTTGTGTACCAAAACATGTCGGGCGGTATCAATGAAGCCTTCTCCGATATTGCGGGCGAAGCGGCTGAATACTACTTACGTGGCAGTGTGGATTGGATTGTCGGAAGCGATATATTCAAATCAGAAGGCGGCTTGCGTTACTTTGATCAACCTTCAAAAGATGGTCGTTCGATTGATCACGCCTCGCAATACTCCGATGGCTTGAACGTTCACTTGTCTAGCGGTGTTTACAACCGCGCCTTTTACCTTTTAGCGAACAAATCGGGTTGGAATGTACGTAAGGGCTTTGAAATATTCACGGTCGCAAACCAACTGTATTGGACGGCAAACAGTACCTTTGATGCCGGTGCTTGTGGCGTAGCGAAAGCCGCAGCAGACATGGGTTATGTGGTTGCCGACGTTGAAGATGCTTTTAATACCGTAGGCGTTAATGCAAGTTGTGGTGTAACGCCTCCAACTGGCAATGTGCTGACGAAAGGCACACCAATTACGAACCTAAGCGGGAATCAATCTTCAGAGAGCTTCTACACGTTCACTGTTGATTCTGCATCCAGTGTGACGGTTTCAATGTCTGGAGGTTCCGGCGATGCCGACCTTTACGTGAAATCAGGCAGCAAGCCAACCACATCGAGTTACGACTGCCGACCTTATCGTCCTGGAAACAATGAGCAGTGCAGTGTGAGCGCTCAGCCGGGTGTGACCTATCATGTGTTACTGCGCGGATACTCGAACTACTCTGGCCTAACGTTACGTTTAGATTGAGTTAGAGCAAGCCTCTCAAACAAGTTGTAAATCGAGAACTAGCGGTTAACTGCGAAATAAAAACCTACTCACTTTGAGTAGGTTTTTTATGACGCACCCTAGTAGTTAATAATATTGTAAGTTATTTACTGATACGTCTATTAATTTATAAATATCAAGGTTACTTAGGCATTGTTTTATAAAAACAGTTTAAATTGAGATCCTGTGCTGCACAACGAAACAAAAATAACTGACTAACTTTTGAACACATTCACGTTACTGATAGGTTAATCCTTATAGGGCAAAAGCTCTATTAATGATAAAAATTAAAATAAGGATTATTTATGAGACCATCTATTTCTATCAGTATGGTGCTTGCAACGACAGTGGTTGGCTTCCAGTCTTTTGCGCAAAATATTGAGACAACTGATTCATTAGGTATTGCAGAAAGTAGCGCTGCGCAAAAGCAATCTTTGGCGTTACAAATCAGCGAGCGTTATTCCGTTCTTGAACATTCATTGAAGGCTCAGATCTCAGAAAAGAACTTATCCGCGCCTGTAGATAAATTGAACTCTACTCAGCCCTACTCTGCATTTTCAAGCCGGATGCAGAAAGCGGATCTTGGTTATCGCAAGATGAAAGGGATCAACGACTTCAGCGACTCTGTGTTAGAGGTTCGCATGGCTGATGAAGCGATGATCGAAGCTTGGAAGAATGGTGAAAACCCGCTGTTTGCATTTGAACCATCAGGCGATGATTCGAATTGGCAGTACATTGAAGCGTATGACGTGTACGGACAGGTTCATGAATTAGATGTGTACCAAATGCCAGACGTCCCAGTGTTTGTGGTTGATAGTAACGGCGCAGAAGAGCTCAAAGCAGGCCTAATGGCGATGCAGGCAGAGATGCAAAAGCTGGGTACTACAACGCAAATCAATGCCGTTAGCGATACCAATGCCGACGAGAGTAAACCTCAAAAATCGTCTTTGATGAACAGGGCTCGTCGCTCGATGGCCTTGTCGGAACCTGAGCCGTTGAATACTACACAATTAACCAAAATCCGTTTAGCCGTCGACCAAGAACCTTGGATCTCTGGTAAAGCGGAAATCTACGCTATCGTGACGGGTGTCGATTCAAGTCGTTTAGAGCCCCAAATCGACCTCGTTGAGATGCCTTATCTGGACTACGACAAACAGACGTACTACCCGAACCAGACCGTCATCTTCTGGCCTCGCTACCGTTGGGGCGCTGCAGACATGATCTTAATGGAACACGATGATGGCACAGACTACAAAGCGCTAGCAAAACTCTTGGTTCAAGCCGCAGAAGAGATACTGAAGATGATTCCTGATCCAGAAGTTCAAGGTTATGCGATCATCCCTCAGATCACAGGCAAGATTATCGATGTGATTCCTGATGGTGTATTAGTGAATGATGATGACTTCGTGGATGTGTACTACACCTTAATGCAGAACACACCTTATGTAGACCGTCCGGGCGCAGGCGGAAATGCTGTCGCATCGTTTGCACCAGTCACGATTTCACCAACAGAGTAAGTCGTTTCTTATTTAGTTAGGGCTTAAACGCTAGGCCCTAACTCTTCATTATCGAAGGTAAGTCAAACACAACAGACCTACTCAGAACCTAATTACAGGGAGTAATCAAACACAATGATTTCTTCTAAAAGCGGACGAAACACATCTTTCAGCGCATTATGCTCAGGGTGCGGAAGGTAATTCTGGCGGCCTTCTTCATCGGCGAATGTCATTAACACCGAGTGGGTATAACCTTGATTCTTGTTTTCAGGGCTGTCATTTAATCCCCATTCTACTGAAGTGACCCCTTCAACCTTGTTTGGCATCGCTTCAAACAGCATCTTTAGTTTTTGAACCTCTGAAGCTTCAGCGTTTTCATTAAACTTAATCAGTAGAATATGACGAATCATTCCCGTTTCTTTTTGAGTCATTCCTTGTCCTTTCGAGTCGTTCGCTTACTGGTTTGTAATGCTTAACCAACACCCAATAGCGATCTAAATTAGAGAACAACAAAATGCCAGACGTTACACAACATGCCAAGGCTAGATCGCTAGAGTTTATAAAATACTCCACAACCCAATAACGAAAAATGCTGCACCCGAGGGCGCAGCATTTCTCATGACAATGGTAAGCACATCTTTAACGTTAATCACGACGACCTGTAAGCTGGATCGTTTGGTCTTGATCGACGCTCTTGTGGAATTGGATTCAGCCGTTAGACGCTTCATTTCTTCCTTCAAGCACTGGATCAGATTCAACACGCTCAGCCTTTACTTGATTGCCTTCGCTTCTCATCATATCGAGAGTACTCGCATAAGTACCGTCAGCCGCGAAAGCCGTGTTCATAGACAAAGCCATCAATCCAAGTGCGATTAACTTGTTCATACATCACCTCGTTGTATTTCTAATTCTTTGTTCGTTTGGTATCTGTGTTTTTGTTGGAGTAACTTTAACAATCGAACATGAACCATAGATGTGAGCTATGTGATGAGCTGCCGCCGCTCGCAAAAAGACGCACCTTTGAATCAGTGGTTATTCCAAATGTTGAAGTCTACCCTGAAAAACAAACAAGCGTAGTTCAGCTTTTAACGGGTTAACTACTTAAAGGCTTAACTGCCTAACTCCCCTACCATCCAAAAAAAGAAAAGGCTCCCGAGGGAGCCTTTGATTAGGGTTCTAGTGACTATTCGCTTATGTTTTTATTTTAAAATGCTTCTTCGAGCGTTTGTTCGTTCTTTTTTTCTGTTTGTTTCTCGCTGGTCTCTACCTCTTTCAAGCGCGCAGTGAAGTGTCTTAACACCGGCGGCTCGTAGGTAAAATCGAGCCCTTTCACTTGTCCTGCATTCTCTTTCACTTTTTCGAATGCTTCGATAATGAAGTCCATGTGTGTTTGTGTGTAGGTCGCGCGAGGAATGGTAAGGCGCAACAACTCAGCAGGACATGGGTGTTGTTCACCTGTTGCTGGGTCGCGTCCTTGCAGCAAAGACCCAATCTCAACCGCTCTGATACCCGCGACTTTATAGAGTTCGCACGCCAAAGCATGTGCGGGAAACTGACCAGCCGGGATATGAGGCAGCAATTTACCCGCATCGACAAACGCAGCATGACCGCCTGCTTGCTGGCACACGATGCCCATCGCTTCTAAGCCATCAACAAGGTATTGAACCTGGCCAATACGGTACTCTAACCAATCTTGGCGCATGCCGTCATAAAGGCCAACCGCAAGACGCTCCATCGCGCCACCTTCTAAGCCACCATAGGTTGGGAAGCCCTCTTGCACCACACACAAGGTTCGACACTCTGTGTACACATCCATGAAAGCGTCGTCTTTAAAGCACAACAAGCCGCCCATTTGTACCATGGCATCTTTCTTGGCAGACATAGCTAAACCATCCGCGTATTTGTAAGACTCACGCGTGATCTGTTCGATTGTCCAATCCTGATAACCCGCTTCACGTTGTTGAATGAAGTAGGCATTTTCTGCGTAGCGTGCCGAGTCCATGATCACAGGAATATCGTACTTCTGAGCGATTTCATACACGGCTTTTAGATTGGCGATAGACACTGGCTGTCCACCAGCAGAGTTACAAGTAATGGTGCTCACAATGTAGGGAACATTGGCTGCGCCCGCTTCTAAGATCGCTTCTTCCAGCTTCACCACATCGAAGTTGCCTTTGAAATCCGCGTTCACTGAGGTATCGAACGCTTCTTTGGTATAAACGTTCTTCGCCACACAGCAATTCACTTGGGTGTGGCCTTGTGTTGTATCGAAGAAGTAGTTCGACAAGGCGACCATTTTGCTGCGATCGAGCCCTTTCTCCATTTCACGCTTCTTAATAAGAACCGGAATGTAGATCTGCTCTGCACCGCGTCCTTGGTGTGTTGGAATCGTCAACTCGTAACCGAAGATATCCTTAACCGCATTCGACAATGCGTAGTAACTGCGGCTACCACTGTAAGCTTCATCACCCATTAACATCGCGGCTTGCATACGCTGAGTGATAGATCCTGTTCCGCTGTCTGTCAGTAAGTCGATAAACACATCATCACTGTCGAGCAAAAATGGGTTCATGCCCGCGTCGACAATGGCTTGTTCACGATAGGCGCGAGTTGTTCTTTTTACTGGCTCTACAACACGAATACGAAACGGTTCTGGTAGATGTTTGAAGTTTTCCATAATAATACCTTTCAATACATTCCGATCAGGTCGAAATGTATTTTCTTTAGATGTCACGAGTCCTCACTATTAAATTAATAGTTCCGCATAAAGATACACAGAAAATTAACAGTGAAAATAAACAAATTAAATAATGACTTATTAATCAAACCTAAACAGAGGCTAAGATAATTAGCGAGAACGACAAAAAACGAATACCCTACACGGAATAATAAGTGCGACATTCATACGTTCAAAGGTTATCAAAGCTGCTGATAGGTAAACAAAGCTCGCTGCTTTGCTGGCGCGTGACGCCTAGAGGGTACTACTCTGAAGAAAGGTGGAACGAGAGTTGGTGATCTAAGGTATACCAAGCTAACAAGGTTAGCCAAGTTGTTGATTGCCATTTCAGATACATGTTCACAATATATCCCTACGTTGAAATCAAGATGATCCGAAGTTTAAATATAGTGCAATTGTTTTATAAATACAGCTTAAAAAAGTATAAATGTGATCAATATTTAGAATGATGATTAAATACGATAGCGTGTTATATAAAATGTGAATCACAGCTGTTTATATACTATTAAACTAGTTCAGCGAGAACCTTAATAATATCAAATCCCTTTTGAAATCAACACTTCTCTAATAAGGGGCGAAGATAGCTGTTTTCTAAAAAAGCCATCATCTAATAAAGCCAAGATCCAAAACTCGCCGATCTAGAAAAGATAAATTCTGATGAGGCTCAAACCTCACCAGAACCGTATTCGCAGTGAATGACTTACTTCTTCTTCACGGCTTGCTTGATGGCCATTTCAGCCAGTTTTGGTGTCGCCGCTTTCAATGCGCTGGGTGCCACCTTCTTACCCACTTTGACTGCTTTATTCAGTTGGCCTTTAACCGACGAGCCTCTTTTCATGGCTTCTAAACGTTGGCGATTTCTCTGAACGTTATTTGCGTCAGCGATACGCTCGATCAACGTCTGCCTTAAAGTATCTAAACCAAACTGTACCTTTTCTGGCGCAATCGCCAGCGGTAACACGATATCGGTTTGCAGCAATATATGATTGTATTCGAGCGCTTGAGCAATGATCTTCGCTTTGGTCGATGTTGGATTCTCTAAGTCATACGGCGGTTGCCAATCGTCTACAGGCTTTAATCGGTCTACCTGATTCACAACCGACACCACAATCGGCTTCTTGCGTGAGATGTTGTTAGGATCGTCATAGAAAGCATCAAATCTATCTTTCAATTGCTTATCCAAATCACGCGCAGATTGATTAGCTTTAAGCACCCATAACACCACATCGGCTTGGGTCATCTCTTTCAGCATTAAGGCTTCGGTTTTAGGATTGCCATCAAGCCCTTGAAGATCAACCACGCGAACATCATTGTCGTCGACAAACGCGTTGTAAACCGTTGAAGTGTCGGTTGATGGCAGTACATCCACTTCGGCAACCAGCTCTTGCTTAAGGGCATTAATCAGTGAAGATTTACCAGAGCTCGTTTGCCCCACCAGCACGATTCGCACGGGCTCTAACTCTGGAGCAAAGCGTTGTTCGTCGAGTTCAGACACATCGGACGCTTTCAATGCTTCATCTTCAATGCTGAAACGTCCGCTATAGAGATCAATCGCCACCGCCGCAACTTCATCTAATAAGGCTTGTTTGGCGGCGTATTGCATGTCATCAACCACACCTCTTGTCATTGAAGATGTCGCTTGCTCTCTCCCTAAATCAGAAACAACTTTTAGCGGGTTCAAATAGAGGTTTTTGAGGTGATTCCCCCAAATAGCGGCCTTAACGATCTTCTGCCCTAGCTCACCGTATTTATCGTAGGCTTCGTAGCCCGCTTTGATGTAAGAAACCTTGAGATACTCAATGCCGGGGATATGCTCTCGCACTACCAACTTGTAGCGTCGGCTGACCTCTTCGAACAGCTTTAGCCCTTCAGGAATCGAAAAATCGAGTGATTTCTTATCAAACTTTTTCGCAACAAATTCAAGTACCTCTAAACCGGTTTGGTCTAGGTTACCCCACTCTATGTCGACCATTAATTGTTGGCGTACATGGTGTTTTGAATCATTCCAGATCGACAGTTCTTTTTGAGACCAATCAGCCGAAGCCTTAACCAATGCATCGTTGATATCAGCTTTTTTATGCTGTGATTCAGCTTCAGCAGTATCCTCGCCAAGGCCGCCACTCTCTTTATTCGAGAAAGACTCTTTATTTGAAGAGCGGCTTGAAGAACGGCTAGAAATGAATAAAGGAATGGTGAACACCAAGGTACTCACGGCAATGGCAATCGACATTTCGAGTAGATAACCGTATTTGATCGCCAAGAAGACACCAAAAACCATCATGATAATGCTTGGGAAGATCGCCGACATCAGGGCAATGCCCCAGCGTCCGCTCGATAGCACCGCCAGTAATCGAAATAGGTTTCTAATTTTCTTCATAACCCGACGCCGCCTTTCCTTTTTTCAGAGATTCTTTGTAGATCTTCTGCATCTCTTGTTCAGACACTTCTTCACCTTTGTTCTTATGATAGAAGTAAAAACAAGCCGCGCGACCTAAACCATAAGAGGTGCCGAAACTCATTGCCGCTGCAGCCACCGCACCTACCGTTTGACCATAAACTGGAATCAGCTTTATCAACTGTCGAGTGCCCAGCTTCATTCCGTATTGCAAAGCAAAGCTGCTTCCCAGAGTGCCTATCAACTCACTAAAGACTCTCTTATTCCATTCGACCCCATATTGATTGGCCAAGCTGTGAAGCATTTTGGCTTGAATCGCAGGTACCGACACCAAACCAACACCCGGAATCAGGTCACTCGCTGCGGCACTTCCTGCATACCAAAGCACTTCGTTTTCTACTTGATCAAAGTTGGCTTCTTCTTGCGTGGAATGTTCTTTGTCTTGCACCATCATTCCTATCACCGGAAGAATACTGCTCAGCTTTTCTAACAAGATGTCATAGTTGTAAACCGCTTCGCTGTTAGACATAGCGTTGTCATCCGTTTCGAAATCGACCGCTACCGATTCAAACTCTTTACCCCAAGCCTTCTCTACTTGGTTGCTGTTGAACTGAATTTGCCTTGCTCGATCTGGTTCACTGGAAGACAACACCGCCGTATGAAGCAGCAACAAGTGTTTAATCTTCTTCTGTTTCTTAATCTGTTTTAGAGCCGTAAGCACAGCGGATTGTTCAGGTTCGTCGGCTTTCATTACAACGACTAACGCATTACCTGCCTGACCAATCTCTTCCAAATCCTCTTTCGCATCGTAATTCGCTTCGCTGAGTCCTCTGGTATCAAGAAACCTCATCACGGGTTTGTCTTGCGGAAACTCATACGACATCGCCGTCATGGTACAAGGCGCAAAACCATTGCCCACTTCTACAGAAGAGTCGCCCGTGACCGCTTGAATAAACGATGACTTGCCCGCCCCCGTTTTGCCCAACAGCCACAATGTAGGAAGATGCTTGCGCTGATATTCATGAGCCTGAGTCAAGTCTGGGTTCTTGCTCGGATTAATGAAGTCTTTTATTTGATCAAACATGTTTAGAGTAACGCTCACTTGATGTTGAGATTCGAGTTGATGACAAAGCAATACTGACTTATATAATCACAAATCATATTAAACTTATGTTTGTTCAGTCGCACCGGTTTACAATGCCTAAACGCTTGTTTTTATTTGCGCGCTCATTTTTATAGACGCTTTTTTATACGTACGGGTATCATCGTATTGATTCGGGTACCTAACGAACATCAACAAACACAGAGAGCTCAAAGAGAAGTATGGAACAAATTTATTTAGCTGGCGGCTGCTTGTGGGGTGTACAAGAATTTATTAAGTACGTTCCTGGTGTTATCAGCACAGAAGCAGGCCGTGCTAATGGAAGCGCCCAGCCAACAGAGAACAAAACGACACAAAGCGACGGCACACAAAGCGATTACAATGGCTACGCGGAGTGCGTACAAATTGAATTTGATCCAAACATCACGTCAGTCACGATTTTGATGGAACACTTGTTTGAGATTATCGACCCTTACAGCTTGAATAAACAAGGTGTCGATGTCGGAGAGAAATACCGCACAGGTGTATACAGCACTAATGCAGAACACTTAACCGAAGCTAAGCACTATATTTCTTCAAGAGATGATGCCGACCGTATCGCTGTTGAGGTGTTGCCGTTGACCAATTATGTTGCCAGCGACGACATCCACCAGCATCACTTAAGTCACTTCCCTGAAGATCACCACTTATGTCATATCCCTTGGGATCTACTGCATAAGTATAAATCACAGTAGTCTCGACGTAAGATTGAGATGATCACGACCTAAGATCGATAAAGCCTCAACAGACATTATCTGTTGAGGCTTTTTAAGTGTTATGGTCAGGACAGCTATCGTGAATTGATTTGGTAGCTCAAGCCATTAACCTTTAGCCATTAGCCATTAACTAATAAATTACTTAGTCGTATTCTCAAGCACGTAGTCTGGACCCGCTGTTTCAGCTGTCACAACCGCAAGTTTAGACACGTCTGCGCCTTCACCTTGGTAAGCGTTAATGCCATTTTCTACAACGACTTTTGGTAGCTCAACCGAGTAGCCTTCGATCAGTTCAGAATCCGTTACTTGACCTACGTAAGTTTCGTCTGTGTAGGTTGCGCCAACTAATGGGAAGTCTTGCGTTGCACGTACACTTACAAACTCAGGTGACTGCGAGTTATCAACCACGTTGTGTTTGAACGCCACATCAACGCCCGCATAAATGCCTTCCACTTCTGCGTTGTCAAACAAACTTACACGGTGGCTTTGGTTGCCGTAAACAATACCCCACTCAGTATCAACTAGCGAGTTGTTCTCGATCGTGATGTTTTTCGGTGTCCACTGCTTATTAAGCTCTTTGCCTTTCACCGATTGATCTAGCTGCTCACCATTCGCTACGTCGATGATGCCCGTGTTAATAACAATGCCGCCACGTAGATCAGCGTTGCCTTCAATCACACCATCACGACCACGAGTGTTGGCAATGTAGTTATTGCGAATCACATGATCTTCATCGTAGATACGAATGCCGCCCGTTAGGCGCTTTCCATTGCCAAGAATCATGTTGTTCTCAACTGTGTTGCCTTTACCGTGGCGCAGTGAAATAAGAGCTGCACTTTGGAAGATCGTGTTGCCTGAGATCGTGTTGTCGCCCGACTTAATCGAGATAAGCTCACGCTCACCATCCATATCGATCATTAGGTTGTTCACGAACTTAGAACTTGAATCCCACTGTGAAGATTTAGAATCACCAATACGGATCGCTTCCCAGCTGTTGCCGTTGTAACGAATCGCTTCTTTAATGTCGAATTCGTTGAACTGGTTAGGCTTTTGGTCCATGAAGATGTTGTTTGCGATCAGGTGGTTGTCTGCTGTGTCATCTTTTTGCACACCAATCAAAGTGCCGCGTTTTTGCTTACCTTCGAAACGGTTGTTGATGACTTTGCCGTCTTTACCCCATAGAGAAACCCAAAGATACTTTGGATACTCAGAACGACGCTCGTCTGACTCGTACGTGTAATCGTGGTTGAAGTAGTAGAATGTTGAGTTTTGAAGCGTATTGCCATTACCCATCATACGAACTGCGCCAAAGCGTTCGTTAGGACCGCCCTCAGTAAATACCAAGCCATCAAGCGTGATGTCATCACCTTTCAGTTCAAACTGAATCAAACCAGTGATCCACGCAGAACCTGCTTGCTCGGCCTTGATAGTGATGTCATTCGCCGTGATCGTCACTTGACCTAAGTTCGCGTATTTACCGGCAGGGATCACCAGTTCGTCGCCATCTTTTAGGTTTTCAAATTGTGCTTTAAGCGCAGCCACTTGCTCTTCCGAAGCAACGGCTAAAGTGTCGCCATCTACCTCTGTTAAGCGGTCACTGCTCAATAGGTAACTACGGTCAATTTCGCTAACAGCAGGCGTAGCTTGTTCAGCGACACTGACTACGGGTGCTGTTTTTTCTTGTGTTGTACAGCCTGTTGCAAAAGCGAGTGCGAACGCGCTAATAATGCTTACCGATAATAGTTTTTTGTTCATCGTACATCTCACATTAAAGTTTGGATTATAAAAATGACGACCACCCGTTCAGGTGGCCGTGATGTTATTTAGGATGCGTATTAAATTAGCCTTCGGCTGGAGTCACTTCGTCTTGTTGCTCGACTTTGTCATCGACTGCTTTAACAAGTAACAGACCAACAGAGAACACAATCAAGCCACACAGAACGAATACCATGCGTCCCCACATTGGGTTTGGCAGTACGAACATAGTCATTACGCCCACACCCGCTACCGCGATAAGTGAACCCAACATACGACGTTGCTTGTTATCCAGTTTCTTCTGTTCATTACTTTCAGCAACTAGTGGCGTCGCTAGGTTGTTGAAGAACTTGTCTACGTCTTTCTCACGGTGCTCAGCAAGAGGCTTGTAGAACAGTGTTGAAAGAACAAAGAAGCCAGCAGTAAATATGATGTGACCGATAAGGCCGATAGCCACTTTCAGGTCAGCCCACTCACGGCCAGTTAGTTCATTTAGACCGAACCAGTTTTGAATCATGTCCGCAGTGATAACGAAACCAACGAAGTAAGAAACCACACCACCTACAACTAGCGTGCCCCAACCTGCCCAATCCGGTGTTTTACGGATGAAGAAGCCACAGAATGCTGGAATTGTCATTGGGAAGCCGATCAATGCGCCCACGTACATCATGGTGTCGAAAAGGCTCAGACCTTTAAGAGAGTTGATGAACAGAGCAACCAAGATGATCGCGATACCGAAGAAGGTAGACGTTAGTTTAGAAACAACCATTAGCTCTTTCTCTGTCGCTTTAGGACGAAGAATCGGCTCGTAGAAGTTCTTAACGAAGATACCTGAGTTACGGTTTAGACCTGAGTCCATTGAAGACATTGTTGCTGCGAACATAGCGGCAATCAGAAGGCCAACCATACCTGCAGGCATGTATTCTTGAACGAAGTAAAGGTAAGCGAAGTCAGCGGCTTTGCTGCCAGCTTCTGGGTAAGCTGCTGCTAAATCAACACCTTGACCTGCCATGAACCAAGAAGGCATGAACCAGATGATTGGACCAAGCGTCATTAGTACACAAGCAAGTAGAGCTGCTTTACGTGCGTTATTTGAATCTTTCGCAGCAAGGTAGCGGTAAGAGTTAAGCATGTTGTTGGTGATGCTGAACTGCTTTAAGAAGATGAACACAGCCCAGATGCTGAAGATGCTCATGTAGTTCAGGTTATCACCCGTAATGAATGAATCTGTTGGGAAGTCGTTAACGATCTGCGTAACGCCGCCACCGTGGTAAATCGCAACCACAGCACACGTCACCGTTACCGCCATGATGATAACCATCTGCATAAAGTCAGATGCGATTACCGCCCAAGAGCCGCCTGTTACTGACATTACTAGTACAACCAGACCCGTTAGGACAATCGTCGTTGTCATATCAAAGCCGAAGATACCCGATGCGATGATTGCTAGACCATTCAACCAAATACCTGCAGAGATAACGCTGTTTGGCATACCAGACCAAGTAAATACTTGCTCATTCACCTTACCAAAACGCATACGAATCGCTTCAATTACCGTCACAACACGCAGTTGACGGAACTTCGGAGCGAAGTAAAGGTAGTTCATTAGGTAACCGAATGCGTTCGCGATGAAGATAATCGCTACGGCAAAGCCATCGGTAAAGGCTTTACCTGCTGCACCAGTAAATGTCCAAGCACTGAACTGGGTCATAAATGCGGTTGCACCTACCATCCACCACAGCATATTACCTCCCCCACGGAAGTAATCACTTGTCGTACTTGTAAACGTTCGAAACATCCACCCTATCGCAATTAAGAATAGGAAGTAGATGCCAACTATCAGGGTATTGAGTTCCATCGTTAGACCTTTTATTTATGTTTTTTTGTTGAGGTCACTATAAATAAATGGCAAGTATATTTGTACTACAATAATCCAAATGCGTGACAATGATCTTACAGTCTGACACCCAATTAATCATACAAGTGATCGAGTTCAAAGTTGCACCACCTAGGAGCGCAATTCCTCAAGTCAGTGCAGTTATCCGCACTAAATTTCGACCAAAACCCCGAAAAATATGAACAAAGTCTCTAAAAATCGAAGATTAATCGTTAAAAACTATTATTCTTGACGATCAAAGCTTAAAGAAGAGCAGCAAAAATATCGTTAGATATAATTTATAAAAATGAATTAAACCAATATATTTGTAGTACAAATAAGATCGATAATTTGCTTTTAAAAGTTCCCTATATTAGGCAGCCAATAATGAAAACTTGAAAACCACTATTAGATACTGACAGGGATACACGGAAGTGAAATGCTTTTAACACACCCGTTACACTTTCCCCGTCCAATAAAAAGGTGTCATTATGAAGAAATACGTTCCAATCTTAATTGCTCTTAGTACGGTATCTTCTATGAGCTATGCAGCAACACCGCGTGAAGATGCTGTTGACTACTTACAGATGCGTAAAGGCGTGGCTTACCAAGTAAACCATTCAAAACCTTTCACTGGTCAATTTGAAGAGAAGTTCGATAACGGCCAAGTCGCGACCCAAGCTCAGTTTGCCGATGGCTTAGAACTTGGGCTAGAAACTAACTGGTATCCGAATGGCCAAGTCGCTTCTAAAGTGAATTACGTAAAAGGTGAACTGCAAGGCAAAGCTGAAACCTGGTATCCAAACGGACAGAAAAAAGCAGAACTCAATTATAAAGACAATGAACTATCAGGCACCGCCTCTCGCTGGTATCCCAATGGGGAACAAAGCTTGACAGCTGAATACAGCGACGGACAAAAAGATGGATTGGTAACGGACTACTACCCGAACGGTAATAAGGCCAGCCAAGCGAAGTTTGATGAAGGTGAAGTCGCGAACGGAAAACTTACTCGCTGGAATACTAACGGTGACAAAGTGGAAGAACTGACCTTTAAAGATCACAAAGTCACCTCTAAACAGGTGTGGATGCCTACAGAAAGCTAAGCCTCAAGAACAGCTCTCACGGAGCTCTTTGATATAACTAAACGCCTGCTGTTAAAGTTTGCAGCTACACGTCTGCAACTAAGAGACAAGAGAAGAGAAGAGAAGGGAAACGAACATTCATGTGATTAAGCGTGAATGTTCGTGGCTTTGATGCTGTAACAGACTCACTTGAGCGTGTTGTCATCAACCTAAAAGCCTATTCTTAAGCCGCGGTTTACACGCTTATTGAGCCGCACACGACTCTCTACTCAAATTTCAAATAAAAAAACGCTCATGTTGCCTGTATCAACATGAGCGCAAGGGTAGATCTTCGACTACCATCTCCTACCTTTCTAGATGAAAGCAGAAGTTATAATTAGAATAGTTGGGAGCAATAATCAAAATGCTCTTACAAGCACTTCAACGATTTCTTCTTTTTCATCAGTTTAGAGCGACTATATCCAATCGTTCTAACTCCGATCTCTATAGCAGGCTGTGTAACTGCCTTGCCTACTACACTTCAAACCTTTTTTGATTGAGGCTTTTTATCCCCTCACGGCAAATACATCGTACTTTTAGGTATGTTAACTTTTAGACTATCTTCGCTTTTAAACTATCTTCGCTTTTAAACAAAGCCTTAGCCCTAAAACCATCATCCCAATGCAGCTATGAACCATAAGTTCATCCATTCACGTCGGTAGTCACTTAAAACTAACCGACAGAATCACTACCTAAAACCATACAGATGCATGTGCACCTGTTTAACGTACTGACGATATGAGTTGCCACATAAAGTTAGTAAATAATAATGTATTACAAATAAAAATGACAACTAAAGATTCAATTTTTTGCTGTAGCGCACATTTATTGATAGACAAAACTCAGAAAATCAACATAACCTGAAAAATAACCATTAAAAAACAAAGGCTTAATTCAAACCCTAACTTTGTAACCCTTTGTAAATAGTGGTTTTATCATGACAACACGATCTAATTCACAGAACCTCACCATTCTAATCGCTAGCATATTTGTAGTATTTTAATTCAAAAGAAAGAGTAACCCTACACACGAAAACAAACGTCATCGCATTGAGCGTATAACTCCGCTTTACCTAAAAGCCGGCGTTGCTAGGGAAAACCCTGAATGGTGAAACTGGCAACTTAGACAGACTTTAGCAAGTTCACAATGAAAAAGAACTTAGCGGAAATATGGGCTCAGCGCGACGTAGAACGACTTTACCCAAAACTTTAATCCCAATACAACAAAGGGCTCAACGTTGGTCCTTTATTAACCATTTTTTATTTAGATACAGTGGAAACAATAAAATGATAAAAACGAATAAAGTAACGCTTGCAGTATTAGCAACTCTTTTTGCAGGCAGCGTGTCTGCGGCATCACTAGATTTTCGTGAAGAGTACAAGCACGATTCGGAAGAATGGGCTGGTCGAGTGAAAATTGGTGGTAGCACAGGTAATCATTACTACGGCGTAGAAATGAAGCACAAGGGTAACCTAAGCGAACTTCAACGTGGTGATAACGAATTTGAATACGGCTACCACTTCAAATTCGATAACAACTGGCGTGTAACAACTTCAATGCCGATTACTTTCGGTGATGAAGCGGTAACTTACAAACCGCAAGTACGTGTTCAATACAAATTTGATTCAGGTGTAACAACGAAACTTCGTTACCGCCATGAGTTCCGCAATTATGCATCAGGTAAAACTTCAACAGGCCTTGATGGTAAGCAACACGACTCATTAAATGCCGGTAAAATTACGGGTAATATCGATTACAACTGGAACGCTTGGCAGTTTGGCTTTGAAGCAAACTACAAAGAAGATTTCTTTAATGACGAATGGAAAATGGGTAACAACGGCGAGTACGAGTGGGACTACAACATGAAGATCGGCTACAAAGAAGCAGATTGGAGCTGGCGCCCATACGTAGAATTTGGCAACGTTCAATGTACAAGTGATACGGTGTGTGACTCAAGCCGTCAACTACGTAGCCGTGTAGGTATTACTTACAGCTTCTAATCGATAGCTACATGAATAATCTAAGATAATTACTGTCCTAATTTTCTAAGACCTAAACAAAAGCCAGCTTAATCGCTGGCTTTTTTTCCTTTAAAATCAGTAAAATAAGAGCCGCGCACTTGCAGCTCTTTTTCCTAGTGACTAATCCGATAGAGAAAGGCAACGGTCACATTATCGTTAGGCACAACTCGCTTCTGCTGAGCCAAAAACAATTCCGCTGTCGAAACGGCATCGGCTAATGCATTGTGGCTGTTGTACTCAGGAAGCCCGTACCTTTCGCGAGTCCCTGCCAAGGTTAAATCGACTTCTTCATGATTGCTGATCGCTTTCTCCATGCTTTTCTCAATACACAAGGTATCAAGCCAAAGCAGAGGAATCGCTCTTAAACCGTAGCAGCGAAGAATGTATTGGCTAATGAACTTCTCTTCGACTACACACGCGTGCGCGACGATAATCTTGCCTTTCGCTGCTTCGAAGAAAGCGAGCATCGCATCATGAATAGATGCGCCCTCTTCCAGCATCTGTGGTGTGATGTGGTTAATCACCGCAGTTTCAGCGTTAATCTGAGAATCATTGTTCAGGTAGATATGCTTGGCAGAAGCCAAATCGATTCGTCCTTTCACCACATCGACCCATCCCATAGACAAGATAAGATCTTGTTCGCTGTCTAAGCCTGTGGTTTCGAGATCCAACACGATATAGTCGCTGTCTTTGGCCAAATCCGTCATTTCAGGACAAGGCTGTTCTACCAGATCATGTAACGCTTCTGGCAGCTTAACCGTACCCAAATATTGCTTACGCTTGCGTTTAATTCGTTCAAGCGGGTGAAAATAGTTTAGCATTCGTTTTAAACATTTATTAGTTGAACATAGCTTCATTAACGTGCTCCGAAACGAATTTTCGCCGCTTCTTGAAGGTCAGCAATGATCCTAAAGGCATCTTTCAAGTGTTTACGCTCAAAGCTACCAAAGCTATCTGGGTTGATGTTGTTGTCAGGCACATCCCCGTTCTTCAGCGCTTCAAGTTGATGGCCAAAACGGAAAGAGAGAATGAACTGGTAAGCACCCAGAATGTTCTTGAATGCATCGTCGCTCAGCATGCCTTTTTCATTGGCAGCAGCGAAACGTTCGTCAGTCGCCGACAAATCGCACTCCACAGCAAGGCCATAAATACGCGCTAAGTCGATAATCAAGTTGATCGCGTACTTCTTCACGTTCAACGTTTTCTTATTCTCACCTGACTTCTCTAGCACTAAGCTATTGAAGATGCCAAGTGGCGGGTTGGTATTGACCGCGTCTTTCACTAGCGTGCTTAAAAACTCACGGTTACCGCGAATATTGCTATGCAGCTCATCGCGCAGAATACCTTCGAACTCACTGTTGCCGTAGATAGTACGAATTTCTAGGAACACACTGATATTAAGCAAGCGTTCGTACTCTGGGTTAGCCACCCACTTCTTGTAGTAGTGCTTCCATACACTGAGTGGCTGACACCATTTTGGCGTCGCAGCCATGAATTTACCTGGACATAATGGGTAGTGACAGCTTGCTAAGCCGTTGGTCACCATCATCGATAAGTGTTTGAAGTAAATACGGTCACTGTCGGTTGCATCGTCAGCAAGAACAATCGCGCTGTCTTGGTCCGACAACATATGCACTTCATTACGTGCGTGCGATCCGGCTACGATCCAAGAGAAATCACACGGTGGTGGGCCTAACTTATCAATCGCTATTTGAATCAATCGACGGGTGTAGGCGTCCATAATCATGGTCATTACCTTGCCGACGGTTTCAGGCGCCACTTTACCTTCCACCAGCGCTTCAAAAATAGCTTGTCGCTCTGAGGTGAACGAAGACATGGTTTTCACGCTGCCCGCGTATTTGATTTTCTCGATCAAGAATATCGCTTGAACACGGTGGTTTTGAACCAAATGAGACGTAGTAAGAAGACCAACGACCTTATTCTCTTTCACAACGGGCAAGTTACGGATATTAAATTGCATCATGATAGAGGCCGCATGCAGCACCAGATCATCCGGTTTTACAGTAAGTGGAGAGTGCGTCATTACCTCTGAGATCAGGCTATCAGTACTCACGCCGTGGGCAATCACTCGCTTAGTCATGTCTCGGTCGGTGATCAAACCAACAATGGTTTCACCTTCATAGATCACGGCACACGGTGAGCGTTGATGAAGCATTTCAACCGCAACCGACTGGATGGTTTGCTCAGACTTAACAATTGCCACCTGCCCGCTTGCCACTTCCTCAACTTTACGAATGAACAGGCCTTTCTCTTTATTCGACCAGACCACATCCAGTGCCGACTTCAAGCGAACCTGCGCCTGTGAAGCAAAGTGTTCTGCGCAACTTGGAAAGGCTTTGAAAAGCGTTTGAAGTGCCGAGTGTGGAATCACATAAAGTAAGGTGTTTTCGATTGAGACAGCTCTATAGCCTTTTTCGTCGTTGACTTCAGAATCTAAGAACGTAAAGCCAAACAAATCTTCACTGCCTAGACGGGCACGAAGCACACCATCCGATTTTCGTTGCTCCATAGAGCCCGTTCGAATGATATAGAGCGATTTTTCCTTCCCAGACTCACACAAATCGACCACATCTCCCTTGCCGAGATAAGTAATTTGCACGTTAGAGGCAAGTTCGCGAAGTGCTTGTTTAGGGATTTTATCGAATGGGTCGATTTGACCTATGAATTGAAGAATATTTGGCAGTAGAGACTGGGGCATAATCACACTCACAATAATTTAATTAGTATTATTATATAACTTAAAATACTGGTTACTAGTGCTTTTAACGAAACAGCAAATAATAGATTAAATATTGGACACCAGTCAGGTTTTCATCAAATTTGGATGCAAAAAAAGCACGTATGGAACGTGCTTTTTAGAGGTCACTGCTGAAATTAGCTTTTGAATAACCGTAATTTTAACTTTGACTACCCTAGTTTTACGAGAATGCCCTCTCGAATGCAAAACGATCAAAGCTAAAATAACAGTGAAAACAATTAACTAGCGGCTGGTAATCTGTGGTTTGTTTCTAACAGGTGACTTGCTGACGCGTGGCGTGCTTTGTCACTATTACCTGCCATGATTGCTTCATAAATCTGGCGGTGTTCGTTAATACAAGTACTTCCCTCTTCAGAAGAGTGAGAAATAAAGTTAACAAACATGGTCGTTAAGATGTTACCAAATGGAAGATAGAAGTCGTTACCTGTTGCATTGAAGATCAGGCTATGGAACTTCATGTCGATATCTAGCCAACGCTCTTGATCAAGCGTTTCTTCGCTAGAAATTTCTACCATTTGTTGGAAAATACCAGACAGCTCAATGCGTTGTTCTGCACTCGCGAACTGAGCAGCTAAAGCACACGCTTCTGGTTCAATCGCGCGGCGTAAACCCAAAAACTGATGACAGAATTGGTCTGTATCGGCCAAACCGTCCATCCATTCGATCAATTGTGGATCTAAGAAGTTCCAGAATGCACGGTCAACAACGCGAGTACCGATCTTAGGACGAGATTCTAATAGGCCTTTTGAAGTCAGAAGCTTAACCGCTTCTCTTAATGCTGTTCTACTGATACCAAATTGCTCACACAGAGCCATCTCACCAGGGATAATAGAACCTTGAGGCAAATTGCCCGACAAAATACCACGGGCGATTTCACGTGCAACTTGCACATGAAGGCTTCGCTTAGAGCCTGAAATAGAATTGAAAGAGCCAGCCATGTGTCTACTTACCGATTAGATATGTATTATTTAACTCGGACTATAGCACTGATTTATATCTTCACCAACACAGCATCAGAATAACGTGAGGTCACTACCAGTAAAGGTTGGAGCAATATTTCACAAACCTGCTCATCTTTAGGTTTATAAAACCAATTCAACCTATTAATTCATACAAATAGTTCTCATTTACTATTTCAATGTATGCGTGAACTCACAAAACCACCCTTACTCTCACTATTTATGTCGGTAATAACCCGTTTTTAGATAAACACCCTTGAATATAGCAAGTGTTATTGTATGATTTATTGGCGTGAATAATCTACAATATAGGCGGCTCTGATGTTTAACGATTTAAAAGGCAAACGCATTCTAATTACTGGCTCTACTGCTGGTATGGGTTTAGCTACCGCACGTGTCTTTGCAAAATACGGCGCAAAAATCGGCATCAATAGTCGTGCTTTCAGCCCAAAAGTCGATGACGTTCTATCTGAACTTACCGCACTGGGTGGCGATGTTGCCTTTTTTCCTGCAAACCTAATGGACACATTAGAGTGCGAAAGGTTAGTCAAAGAGTTCACTGATCATTTTGGTGGCATGGACGTGTTGATTAACAACGCCGGTGGCCTTGGTGGTCGCGCCAATCTAGAAAATATCGATGATGAGTTTTATGAGCGCGTAATGAACCTTAATGTTCGCTCTGCGCTGATGACAACCAAGTTCTCTATTCCTCACTTACGTGCGTCTGCCGCAGAGTCTGGCCAAACATCGAGTGTTATTAGCACGGGTTCGATTGCCGCTCGTGAAGGTGGTGGTGTGGGTGCTGGTGTATATGCCGCATCGAAAGCTTGGTTACACGATATCCATCGGAACTGGGTAAAAGAATTTGCTAAAGACAATATCCGTTTCAACATAGTTTCACCAGGCACTATCGATACCGCATTTCATGACGGCAAAAGCGATGAGCTAAAGTCGACCATTGCTAGCAATATCCCTATGGGTCGCTTTGGCAGTATTGAAGAAGTAGCACCTACTTTTGCTTTCTTTGCCTCACATGCTTGCAGCGGTTACATCACAGGTCAAATCCTAGATGTTAACGGCGGACAAATAACGCCCTAGTTAGCTGGTTTATATAAGCTCACTCAGCGATTTAAGTTCGCCACACTATATAAGGTTAACAGACCCGAGTAGATGAGGGAAAACCTCACACTAAATTCGACGTATACACTGACACTAAACACCAGATTCGTCTGGCTTTTAGTGTTTTCAAAGTTTCAATTTCAGGTGGTTTAAATGTCAATATTTACATTGGTGGAAGATTCAAGCCGCCGAATTCATGTTCAAGTGGCGAGACAAATTGCTCGCAAGATCTTGTCAGGCGAGTTAGAAGAAAATCAAAAGTTACCCAGCGAAATGGAGCTGTGCGAAATCTTTGGAGTGAGCAGAACTGCCCTTCGAGAATCAACTAAGCTACTTTCGGCAAAAGGTTTAATCGAGTCGAAGCCAAAAGTGGGCACTCGTATCAAACCGAGAACACAGTGGCACTTCTTGGACCCGCAATTGCTGTACTGGATCCAAGATTTAGAAGATACTAAACCCTTCTTGTCTCAATTTTTAGGCTTAAGAAAAGCGATTGACCCGGAAGCGTGTGCGCTCGCTGCAACCAATGCAACTGTAGAGCAACGCAAAGAGCTTTCGATTCTTTTCCAGAAAATGACCATCGCAGCAAATAGCTTCGATTATGAAGAGTGGACGACCAACGATCACCTGTTTCACCAAACGATTTTCTTATCGACAGGTAATCAATTTTACATTCCATTCGCGAACATTCTGTCGACTATCTTCAAGCAGTTTATCGACCACTCCGCTGAAGGCGGTCGCTTCTGTTTAGAAGAACACAAAGCGATTTACGACGCAATAATGTCTGGCGATGCCAAGCAAGCTCGAATTGCTTCTCAAGTCCTGCTAGACGATGAGAACCAAAAGCTCTCTAGGGTTGAATTAGCCATCGCATAACCGAGATTAACCAAACTGACTTGTTTTTCAAAGACACAAGTCAGTCTTGTTTTAGCACCCATTTTTTAACCATCAACTACCGTAGTGTTTTCTTCTTTAAACGCTCTACTCCGCCACCTCAGAGAAAGCTTACGGTTATACACATAAGGTGTTGTTTGTGTCTTCACAATCGTACGTAAGGAAAAATTTCTCTCTCGCCTGGCCCCTCGCCTTAAACGGTATCTTGATGCAGTCGATGTTGATGATCGACACACTGCTTGTCTCTCCTCTTGGTGAAATCCCTTTAGCTGCAATGGGGATTGCGACGACTATCGTTGCCTTTGTACTGGGAATTCAAATGGCGCTGGCAAACGGTACTCAGTTAGTATTAAGCCGCGCAGTGGGCTCTGGCATCGCCGCATCATTATCTAAAGCATTTTGGGCAGGGTTATTTATCAACCTTGGCGTAGCAACACTATTTTGGCTTCTACTTACTTTTTTCGAACAACCCTTGATTCAAGCTTTAACAGATGACGCTTCCCTTCACTTAGAAATCAGCCGCTATCTAGACATCTCGAAATACATCGTTATTTTTACCGCGTTAACGCAGGTGATCATTGCTTTATTTAATGCGCTAGGCAGAACTAAAGTCCCATTCAAAGGTTACTTAATTGAACTGCCTATCAATGCTGTACTCTCATATGTGCTGATTCATGGTTTTTCTAATTTTGAAGGGATTGGAGTACAAGGCGCTGCATTAGGCAGCATTATTGCAATAACGATCCGCTTGCTGTATTTGGTTTTGTGCGTGCATTTAAGCTCAGCGATTTCACTCAAATTAGACGCTCAGCGCTCTGAATTCTTTACCAACGTTCGCCGTCACTTTATCGAAATATTCCCTGTAGCAGCGAACGTGACCATGCTTTTGATTGGCGCAACGATATATCAATTGTTGTATTCGCAACTTAACATCAACGCTTACGTAGCGATTACTTTGGTGATGCCTTGGATTAGGGCTGTCTCTCAATTTATTACCGCTTGGGCTCACTCTTCCGCAATTACTATCAGCCAAGCGATTGGCTCTAAAAAGATGGATGACCTAGTCAAAAACGTCGATACCAGTATTGATATTGCGGTCGTCATTTCTTTTGTGTGTGCAATCTTGTTCGCAGGATTAAGTCTGGTCATTGGTGACATTTACCCGAACTTGGATGAGTCTACCTATCAAGCATTGGCCGTTATCGCCCCACTCTACATCTTCTTGCCGATTGTCCGTGGCTACAACACGGTTCATGGGAATGTATTAAGAGCACTAGGAAAAACGACCGCAGTCTTCAAAATCAACTTTACTGGTCAATGGGTAATTTCAATTCCATTGTGTGCATTGATCATCTTTGGTTTAGATGGCTCTATCTTTTGGGCCTTTGCTATCCAACCATTCGAAGAAGTCGTTAAAGCTTTCCCATTCCGTCACTTAGCTCGAAAGTCTCTAAAGGAGTTTGATGCCGACAAAGCTAAAGAGTTGATGTATGACTAAGTCCGGTATCGAGTCGCCGTCCTAAAATCTTTCTACGCTTTCTGATTACAACCTTGTCTTTTGACAAGGTTGTATTGTTTCAGCTGTACCGTTCATTGGTAAGCTTCATTGTACTCTCGCTGATACCCGGCTCATCTTAAATCTCATAGAAAACAAAAAGACCACTCAACATTCGGTTCAGTGGTCTTCGAAAACATTCCTTAAGGCCTGTTTCTAACTAGCCTTATGTACTATTTGCCGTTCAACTTTAGTGCCGAGAAAGTCACACTGTTATAGTCGCCATTCTTTTTATCGACAGCGAAATCGCCAGTACCGCCACAACCTGGCCCCCATACAGGGTGAGAATCGCTCACGCTACATTGGCCGTATGCGCCCGCTTTGTAATAGAAATCATCTTCAGCATAACCCGTTGGTGAATCAAGCTCATCAATACCCTTGCTCAGATCGATTTCATACTTAACCGTATCGTGACGTTCTGTTTCAAACGTTAGGTACATCATGGTGCCTTTCACTTCCACTTTGTAGCTAAACTCTTCACCAAGAGCAATGCCTGCTTCACCCGGTTCCGCTGGGTTTTCCCAAGTGTTACCCCAAACAGGGTAAGCTATATCGGCACGGTTAGGATCTTTTTTCTCTAGGTTACGCTCATAGTTCCAAAATACTGAACCCATTTCTTGGTCAGGAAACTTCTTATAGAAGATCTTTAGTGGTTCATTACCATGCCCATAACCGGTTCCAGCTTTGATTAGCTCGTTGTGTTTTTTAGCATGAATCTGACCAACAACCACCGAGTGAGCTGGGTACTTTTCTGGGAACTTAGCGTTAACTGAGACGTGATTAACTTTTAATGTCGCTTCTAATGTTCCGCCAACAGCACTGTATTCACTAGCCGCTGGGTGACTCGACAGTGCCCACTGGTTTCCTTTATCAGCCGTATCGATAGAGAAATCTGCGCCTCTTGGCATTTGTCGTAATTCAGAACGCGCATTCTTCGAGTTTTTCGTCGTAATCGCTTGGTTCTGCACTTCAAATACAAGGTTGCCGTCTTTATCAAGATGGAAGAAATCACTATGTGAGTAGCTCATCATGGCTACCCCTTCTATTTCATCAACACGACCATCTTCATTAATATCTGAAGGTATGGTTATTTTCCAATTATGCATATCGAATTTATCGGCAGGTACGGGGGAAGAAACACCGTTATTTGCGAAAGTAACCATTGGTACAGTCGCTAATAGCGCCACTGCTAATATGTTTTTCTTAAACATGACTCATCCTTTATTGTTAACAGATACCGAGTACACACTCAGTACAGAAACCACTTTTGAACACGAATTAGTACTAAATATTTTCTCTTCGACTTAAATAAGCCAACCGATAAATAGAATTTACATTTAGCCATTTTGTAACTTTTATTAAACATCTGGCTATGGTTTATATTTATGCCTCTCAACATGCTCCCTATGTTTAAGCCACGATGGTTAAAATCATCATTATTAACATATAGAAACACTTAATATTTGTATTATTTTAACACATGCAAAAAAGTGAGTTTCTAAGGTTTGTGAATATGAGAAGTACGTCATGATTGATTTAATACACAAGCCCTAAATTGAGATATTCATAACATTTAGCTATATATTTGGGCCATTAGTCAGAACTTTTTGATAGATCTCACAGAAATCTGACTCAATAATAAATACCATATTTGTCATACATTAATTTAATACCATGTAAGGTATTGGTTTGTGAGCCACGGGTACATTGGATGTATCCAGAATAAAAAAATAATAGTGAGACAAAGGTATGAATTCTGTTACAAAAATTTCTGCAGCTGTTGCATGTACTCTTTTAGCGGGCACAGCTACTGGTGCATCTCTTGATTATCGTTACGAGTATCGTGCTGCGACGGATTATACAAAAACAAATGGCGACACGGCTCACGTAGACGCTCGCCATCAACACCGAGTGAAGTTAGGTGAAAGCTTTAAACTGTCAGATAAGTGGAAGCACTCAACGGGCCTTGAAGTTAAATTCCATACTGACGATTCTTACTACGACGCAGATTCTGGCGAAGTTAAATCAGCAAACAGTAGAAGCTTCTATGACGGCAATTGGTATATTTACGGTATGGAAGTAGAAAATACAGCAACTTACAAAGTCGATAACAACTGGTATCTACAAGTTGGTATGCCGATCGCTTGGGACTGGGATGAGCCGAACTACAACGGCGGTGACTGGAAGATGAAAAAAGTCACTTACAAACCTCAGTTCCGCGTTGGCTATAAAGCAGACATGGGTTTAACGACCGCAATTCGTTACCGTCATGAATATGCTGATTTCCGCAACCACACACAATTTGGTGACAAAGATTCTGAAACTGGCGAGCGTTTAGAATCAGCTCAAAAGTCTAAAGTTACACTGACGGGTTCTTACAAAATTGAATCTCTACCTAAGCTTGGCCTTTCTTACGAAGCAAACTATGTAAAATCTTTGGATAACGTACTTCTTTATAATAGTGATGACTGGGAATGGGATGCTGGCTTAAAAGTAAACTACAAGTTCGGTTCTTGGAAACCTTTTGCTGAGATTTGGTCTTCTGATATCAGCTCATCTTCTAAAGATCGCGAAGCAAAATACCGTGTTGGTGTTGCTTACTCATTCTAATTAGAAATAGTCAATTTATAAAATACCCTCTCCTCTTGTAAATTTTTGGGGCATATTTTAAGCACTTTATTTAAATAATAGGATGTTCTAATTAACGTTAGTTTCATCCTAATAAATATTTAACGACTATTCATTATCTACTTCTTATGTGATTTACATATGGATTTAATATCATAAAGAGAATATTTTATGCAGATTTCTAAAGTCGCTACAGCTGTTGCTCTTTCGACAGGTTTATTATTCGGTTGTAACAGTGATGGTTTACCTATCCCGACCGATGGTTCTACTGATCCAGGTAACCAACCTTCAGCATTAACTACGGGTTACTGGCAAATCAGTGATGGTAACTCCGCTTCAATATCCGCGTCATCAAATGCTGATCTACCAAATGTTTATGTTTTCCAAGAAGATGGCAATCATAAATACTATGACGATGATGATGACTTAGGTACTTACACGATTAAAGATGCAAGTGCTTCTACTAATAATTATGATGAAGAAGCCGGTACGGTCTCTTTCACATATTATGAAACAGGCACATCAACGATCGAAATTCTAGATGGTGTTTTTTCTTTCGATGACGCTGGTGCTCTGAATATTTCAGATAACACCACTGGCATAGACTACTCTGGTTCAGACCAAACTGCGACTGACGCCGTACAAGAAGCTATCAGTGAAGCCAATAAAGCAAATGGTATCAATGGCTACGTTCAAATCTTGGACACCAACAATGGCGGTGTAAAGAATGATGTGGGTGAACTACGTTTGAAATTGTCTGACAGCAGCACAGGGGCAACAGTAGACAGTATCGCATCAGGAAAGGTAACCGTTGACTTAATCTACCAAGTAGATGAAGACACCGAGCAAGAAGCGAATGGTTCAGGTAACAACGCTTATATTAGTCTCTACGCTTCTGGTACTTCTAACACTAATTTACACGGCGAAGTTATTTTTAATGCTGGAGAAATTTTCTACCGTTCCACGGTTACCGATAGTAGCGGTAAACCTCAAATTCCTGATGAGCCTGTAGGCACTTACACTTTAGGTGAAGATCTCGCGGTTGAAATCAGTTGGGCGAGCGGTTACTACACATTCAAAGTCAATGACACTGTATACGACAATAGCGGCAACGGTTTTGAGGCTTTCGACAAAGCTGCCGTTACTATCGTGTCATTGAAGCTTGGTGATACTTCTAACACAACACACTACGAGTTAAACGCTGACAACTTTAAAGTTTATTCGAATGACACAGCTTCTGATGAGCTAGTGTTTGAAGATAACTTTAACAATTACCCGAATGGCCAAGCGCTATCAGGTAATCCGTACAACAACAATACTGCGGAAGCGACAGTTGTTGTTGATGGCGGCAATACTGAGCCTGACCCAGATCCAACGGACAACCAGGTGGCGGCTATTACTGATACGGATACTAGCGATACTGGCGAATTACGTTACAAGTTTGATTCAGGCATGACGACGGGTACACATAAAGTTTCGATGTACTATGATGCTGCTGAAACTGAGTCTGCATATGTTTCTTTATTTGATTCAGCTAACTCTACCAGTTCATTAATCGGAGAATTCAAAATTGATGAAGGGAAGGTCACACTCCGTGGTGAAAGCACTCAAGTCACGACATTCACTCCAGGTACATGGATTGACCTAGAGATGTCTTGGGACACATCAAGCTTGAGCGCTGCTGGTACTTACACCGTGAAAGTCAATGGTACAGAGTATGGTCCTTATACATCACAAAACACTAATCCAGGTGTGGAAGTCACTGCGACAACCATTAAGTTCTCATCAAACAGTGGAACAGCGGATACGACTTTATACGTCGACGACTACAAGGTTTATTCCGATACAGCAGGCACGACTGAAATTTTTTCTGATGACTACGAGAACTACAGTATTGGCGCAGATTTAAGTGCATCGCCATACAACTCAAGTACATTCTCTGCAGTTGTTGCTGAAGATCCTCTGAATGCTGAGTAGTCAGTTTAGTTAACTTAAAACTCTGTCAAAAATGCCGTCTTAGTGACGGCATTTTTATTTCCATTCAACTTCACTAAATCATTCATTTGGCAAAACTAACTCGCAAATAGCCCACTGACACTCTCCTTTAAGAGACTTGCCAATTCATGACAAATTCAAACCTCGAAAGCTCATCAATCGCCGCGTTGACTTCTCAATGTCATCAAGTATTTATGTTGCTTTGGTACATGTCACTTTTAACCAAGGCTAGAAATGGCTCTGTATAATCCTGTTGCAACTGCAAACTCCTCCCTACATCGAAACCAAGAAAACTAACCTGTTTACATAGGGTTAGGATTAATCACGTTCTAAAAACCAACCTTAAACACCTAGCCATGAGTGGTTGAGAATACTTCATGTGTAAATACAAGCTCGTACGAGCGACCTAAGCTTATCGTTCCCAGTATCATTGCATGTAACCGCTATTTACTAAGATAGGCACGTGAGGCGAATGGGAAGCTGTATTGAAGATTGAGCAAAGGATAGGGAGGCAAATTTAGAACTGAGCACCAAGGCCAACCACTAGCCCTCTACTTGATCTATTTAACGGCCTAATATTTCCTCTACCTAAACAGCAAGCACAAAAAAGCCTCCAAACCCTGAGGCTGGAGGCTATTGCGATAACTTAAATATTAAGTGTTATTCGATCAGATTACTTTTGGTATTGATCGTGCGATACGTCTAGCTGGTAGAAAGTCGCTTGTGAGTAATCGTCTAGGTCGCCGCTGATGTTTTGGTTGTAAACACCTGCTTTGAAGTACATGTACTTGCCGCCTACGTCGTAACCGCTGTTGCTCATATCAACCACTTGTACAACGTCGTCTTTGCCTTCACGCATTAACGTTACAGTCATCGTGTTGCCTTTAACGTCAATACGGTAGCTGAACACTTCGCCAAGTGCGATACCATCGTCACCCACTTCAGCCGTCATGTCGCCCACTAGAGGGTAGAAGTCCTCTTTAGTTGCATCTTGGCTTTCGTGTGCGAAGTAAACCGCACCCGTTGCTTGGTTTGGCAGTTTACGGTAGTACAAACGAATTGGTTCATCGTTTTGATCGTGAATCTGACCAATGATAAAGCGGCCTACTTCGTTCGCATTACCTGTTGTTGTTGCGTGATCGATTTTCAACGTTGCTTCTAAAACGCCATCAATACCAGCAGCAGCTTCTAAGTCAGACTCAGGTGCGCTTGAGAATACCCAGTTG
The DNA here is from genome assembly GCF_041469785.1 of Vibrio sp. 10N.286.48.F5. Classification (NCBI taxonomy): domain Bacteria; kingdom Pseudomonadati; phylum Pseudomonadota; class Gammaproteobacteria; order Vibrionales; family Vibrionaceae; genus Vibrio; species Vibrio sp. 10N.286.48.F5. Next base: position 111,351 of record NZ_JBFRLG010000030.1, read on the forward strand.
TTCTTGTTAACACCTTTAGTGCTAATAGACTGGTCACCACGGCGCATCATTTCGCGAAGCTCTGTACGCGCATACTTAGTATTTTTAGAGGTACGAACACCTTTCACGTAAGACTTGAAGACTAGACCACCATCGTCAGCTGTGTAGAAGATCTCTGGGTGTTGGTAACCGTTTGCAAGGTTCCACTCAGAAACATCATCAGGCTTACCGTTTTTGTCATGGTCGAATGGTTGAGATAGGTACCAATGCGTCATGTCAAAGTTTTCGCTTGGCGCGTTACCTGCAACTGGTGTCGCTGGCAGGCCTGTCGGAACTGGCAGTGCACTGCGTGTGTCACATTCAACTGAGGTCTCACAAGGGTAAACCGCTGCTACACCAAAGTTACCTGAACGAAGATCTTTGCGCGCATCTTTACGTGCTTTTTCCACTGCTTTCATTTCAGCGATCATTGCCGCTTCTGCAGCTACTACGTCTGAAGTAATGATATGGCTAGCGGGACAAGCGTTAATGTTACAGTTAACCGCAGCTAACCCTGTCACACTGTTCCAACCATTTTTGGTGTTACCGTGACCAACGTATCTTACGTAGCGCGCTTGCACTGCTGGCTCGAATTGGAAACGCTCTAGGCCGATCGCTTTACCTGAGCTCAGTTGGTTTTCAAGTACGGTTGTCCAGTTTTCGCCATCGACACTTACTTGAATATCAAATTTAGACTGGCGCTCGTTACCTTTGCTGAAAGATGCTTGAACCGCATCAAATTCTTGTACTGAACCATAGTCTAGTGTTGCCCACTCACCGTCACCCGCAGATGACCAACGTGTTGTTAGGTCTTGGTCAATGAGACGATCAGGTCCGTTACCATCATGGCTACTAGCGGCAACAGCAACTGGCGTCAGAAGCGCTTCACCAGTTTCTTTGTTATTTGGGAAATCAACAGTCGGTGTGCTCGTGCTCGCACAACCAACTGCAAGTAAAATAGAAGAAGCGAGTAAGGTTTTTAGAGTAATTTGTTTCATATCTAATCCATTATTATAATACAAAGACAGCGTTCGTAAGTGAAAGATAAATTGGCAAACACGAGCTATAAGGCGTTTTCTCTCTCAGTATTTGCGATAACACAAAAATATTACGTAATCTTATAATACAAATAAAACACTTCGTTGAATAAATGAGACTGGGAACACTTTTCGCTTTTTCCATACTTTAACTGGATCACACTTCCTATTGATAAAAGACAATATATAAGAATTGAGAATACGAAATGAGATAGCAAGGCCAGAACAAGCGAGCTGTAATCGTGTGTATTTTCAGGGTTCGGGCAAAATATTTGTCCTTCCAAACACATCACTGTAAGTGTCCAAAAACAAAAATGACCACATTGTAGGTATCAATATGGTCTTCCTCATTACCGACATGGCTCATCAAACATCAGAGAACTCAGTTATGCTCTGCTCTTAGAGAACTAAAGCTCACATCAAACACTTCACCCACATAGTCGCTATCAGGCTTAAACTGCGGATAGATGCCCGCTTTGAAATAGAAAGCGATGTCTGTCGATGTCCAATCTGATGTTAACGAAACCGTGTCCCCATCTTTATCTGTGTAATCTTGTCCCCAAGGGATTAAATGAGAAACGGTGTTGGTTCCATCTAAATCATGAGTCGCCAAGTAGATACCGTCTTGATTGGCACGAATCGTATATCGCCACTCTTCACTTGCCGAATAAGTCCCTAACTCGACACTGAACGGGTCACAATGATTACAGTCTTGGTTGTTGCGCTCAAAATCAGAGTTCAGTATCACTCTTACTGGCTTACTCTCGCCTTCCCATAACAGTTTCACCAATGCTTGATTGATCTTCCAACCATGGATTTGTCCAAGTACCACTTTTGGATCTTGATTGTTGATGTTCGGGTAATCTTCAATTCGCAAGCTTGCGGTTAACTCGTGACTGGTAGCGTTCGTTCTAGTGTCGTCCAAATACCAACTTGTATCTTCATCGCTGGTGCTACAATCCGGTTGAACACTGCTTTGATACAACTCCCTGAGCTCAGAGCGAATATAGCTAGAGTTTTGGGTAGAGGTGCCGTATCCCATATCCGCTCTAAAGTGCATTCTTCCTTCATCAGTATTGAAGTAAGAAAGATCAATATCACTGTCGTACACATCGCTGTCATTTGAAAGAAGATCTTTACTCGATTCACAACGTTCTGGTTCTAACTCAGCAGCACTGTCACCACCGCTTCCATACCAATCATTCTTACTCGGTGGAATAGTCAGCTTCCAATCATTAATGTCCCAATCGTTTGATCCATCGATTTGAGTCGTGGTGTATCTCAACGCCTGATAGTAAGCAATCGCTTCACCATTCTCAAATTGGTTATAGATACCCGCTTTGAAGTAGCTCAATAAATGCTGCCAGTAAGCGATGTCTTGATTCACTTTTACTTCATCATTCACTTTGAGCGACAGTGTGTTCTCATAAACAGAAAGATCAAATTTGGTAAAACTGTCCAATTCCGCCTCACCTAAATCGTAGCGATTGTATGACGTGGCATAACAATCCGAAGAGTCAGCAGCGCTGCTACAATCAATGGCATTGTTTTTCATGACTGCCCAGTAGTGACCTGTGAGGCCATCTCGTTCTTGCTCCCAAACCACACGCAATAGCGGATGAGGGATATAACCCGTACCACTCTCATCAGTCCCCTTATTGTGTATCTGCAGCAACGTCACTTCATCATGGTCGGCAGGTGAACTCGCCATTGCATGCTCGATATCAGGTAAGCTTATTTCCGCATACAAGCTTCGTCTTACACCCGTTTCATTGATATCGAAGTTTTCTCCCTCACGAACCTCAGAACGCATCTTATAGTTCGCCATTTTAAAAATTAGGTTTTCCGTCTCTTCATCTGCGTAAAAGTAATTACTGATGTAACCATCGAAATCGCCATCTTTCACTTCAGAGGTTTTGTTGCCCTCTGTGCCGTTAGGATCCGATACCTGAAGGTCAGAACTGGAGAGGATGTTTTGATACTTAGCAATATCATAAGGCGCAACAACGCCATAAGACGTTCCTGGACTGGTGTTATCAGAAGGGTCATCGCTATCACTTGAGCTATTTGAACTGCTTCCACCGCAGCCATAGGTGAGTGAAGCGAGAGCGACGATGAGGGTTGGCTTATTCACATTTATCTCACTTATCCATAAGAGTAGAGTGATAAGATATATTTGTACTATTTTATGTCAATTATCTATTTGTCATAATGTGAGATGCGACAAATGAGGTGATATGAGGTGGCGCTACCGAGGATTTAGAGACAAAAACAACGCAGAAAGGCCACTCTAAACTCGACAGGTTTGGAGTGGCTCTCAGGCTAAAAGCCACAATTAAAACATTGATTTTTAGTGTTTATTAATAGAAACGTTAGACTTTAAAGCTACTCATTAGCTCGCTAACGCTGCCATTCAGTGTTTTGATTTCAGCCGACTCTGTCAGTTGATCTTGGCTTAGCTTATTGAGTTCCTCAACGAAGCTTTCAATCTTATGCATGTTCTTAGCGATACTATGAATCAAGGCATTTTGCTCGACAGAAGAAGCAGAGATATCGTTGTTGAAGTGACTCACGGTTTTCATCTGTTCCGTCAGCTTCGCTAGCATGTTTACCGCTTGCACAACTTGAGCACGAGTCATCTCACAATTGCTCTTCGTTAACTCGATCGATTTAACCAAGCCATCCGATTTAGATTGCAACCCAGATAACGCCTCTTCGATTTCAGAGGTGCTGATTTGAGTTCGGTTTGCTAGCGCACGGACTTCGTCAGCCACGACAGCAAAACCTCGACCATGCTCACCCGCTCTCGCCGCTTCAATTGACGCATTCAATGCCAGCAAATTAGTTTGTTCCGCAATTCCTCCAATCACAGACACGATAGACTGGATGCTCTGCGTTTCATTCGCCATTGAGCGAATATCATCAGAGGTGGTGCAGACTTGCTTCTCAAGATCACTGATATAGGTTTCCGTCACGGTGTTAATTTGTTTCGTCTCATCACTGAACACAGCGGCCTCTCTTGCTGCTTCTGCCGCCGACTGAGAACTCTTCTCGACTTCGTTTGATGCTTCAGATAAGCCGTTAATTGCAGAGACCACTTGAACCGTTTCATCAGTGTGAACTTTCAGTACATCGCTGGTTTCTTTACAACCTTCACGAATACTCAGTACCTTAGTATCGAGATCCGAGTTCTTAAATTTGACGTCCTTAACCATCTCTTGCAGACCAATGATGAACAAGTTGATGTCTTTGGCGATGTGTCCTAGGTCGTCATTACCTTTCTCTGCGAGCCTTTGGGTCAGGTCGCCATTACCTTGAGAAAGGTCGTGAACAATCTTACGCAATGACACGATTGGGCGGTAGAAACGATTCAGGAGTAAAGTCATCAATATGACCGACCCCAACACACAGGCAATAATCAGCATTCGAGCATCCGACATCACACCATTCAGCTGATCGAGCGCAAGTTCAGGATCAATACTAGAAATCATGTACCACTCTTTCTGGCTGCCAATATCGACCTTCTTAGCCATCAAGATTCGCTGATTACCATCAATCATACCTTCAATGAATTGGTCAGGTAGTTCAATAGCTTCATTGAGTTTCATTAAGGCGTCAGCAGAAGATATATTGCTCTGTGGAAGCACGTTTTCTATTGTGGATGCAATTACCATCCCTCTCTCATCCACGATGATACCTTTGGCTTCGTAGATGCTATCTAGCTGTTTGAGCTGAGTTTCCAAATCATCAAATCGAATGTCTGCCATGATGACGCGATCTTGATAGGTGTAAGTCACACCAATCATAGGTACTTGAGTACTCTTGGTGAAAAACAGATCACTAAAAGATAAACCTGATTTCAATTTCGCTTGTTGATACCAAGGACGAGTCGTTGGGTTGTATTTTTCTTTGATTCCAACACCGTTTGGGAAAGACTCTGAAGGACGAGAAGTGTAAGAACGACCATCATCAAAACCCACTACAATCTTGTCAATACCACCGAGCTTAGCGGCAAAATGCATCAGCGCTTCGTTTGGTACTTGGTATGGGGATTTCATGAACTCTTGTGCAACGGAATTGACCGTATCGATGGTGCGCTGGACGGTGCTTTCAATCTGATTAATTTCTATCGTTAACGAGTGATCAATCTCGTTATAAATCGTTTGGTTTACTTGATCAGTCGCCAAGTTAAGCGTGAACCAGTTCGTAAATGCCAAGGCACTGGAACTGACGATCGCCACCATTAAAATCAATTTTCCTTTAAACCCTAGAGACAATTTTGAATTCATAATCCATATCAACCTATGTCTATTATTTTTATCCGAATGAAATGGTCATTTTTTAGATATTCGAAGATACGGGAAGCAAAACTTGTTCATGCCGTTCCATCGTCACAACCATCAATTTAATTAATATTGTATGTTTAATTGACTGCACTTTCTGTGAGCAATCTTGACATATCAAAACTGGTTAAAATCACCCTGTGACATAGGTATCATTTATGAGTTTGAACTTTTAACATGATTAGAAAGGAATAATTAACCAATTAAAAATGATCAACTTTCAGATTATTACCTCACAACTTCGCCGATAATGCCTCCACTCAAATTATTCATATCACTTTCGGTCACCTGATTAGGAAAGTGAGCCTTAGGTCACATTTTCACTAACCAACCATTCACTCAAGGCATTCAATCTTAAAATTTATTTGTAATACAATAAGCCTTAAGTTATGGTGTATTTGAATCATAACTTAAGTTCTTTCTGGATGCTTTTGTTCAGTTCAAAGTGATAATTGAAGCAGCCGCTTTAAGGTCATTGAACTCGTTTAACGTAGAAACTGTCGGGGGATCTCGTTATTCGTTTTTTCACTTTCTATTGATCATTTGTTTTTCCAGACGGCTCGTCCGAACATGCCCATACAGTCACCAGCTGTGTGGGTTTTTTTTACTTTCTTTTCAGACCCGATATACGAGCGGTGTTAAGCCATCGCCAACAATCAGTTAAGTGCACTGGTTTAAGCTTGCGAGGAAAAGTGAGTGAGTTGGTGCTAGAAAGGCTTTGAATTTACAAATAGATATAGATATAGATAT